>NC_013521.1:3949597-4253413 GCF_000024925.1 Sanguibacter keddieii DSM 10542 | reverse complement strand
CACAGCCTGTGGGTTATCGGTACGGTTGTTCGAGACGCTGAGAACTCCGTGACTCTGCCTGTGGACAACCATGCCTCGTGTGCGGGTGCCCGCCGACCTGGACACCTTCTTCCACAGGTGGACGGAAGCAGTCCACAGCTGTGGACCGAGACTCGCCCGCAGCGGGTCCTCAGGGGTGGGTTTGACCTGTGGTACCCCGACCACGTACCGTTTGACAGCCAGTTCCGTCGCTTCCGCATGCCCTCAGTTCTCTGCAGGGGACGTCATGCACGACTCTCGAAGTGGCGCTCCGCGTGTCCACCGAGGATGCGCTTCCCCAACGTGTTTTGGAGTACCTCGTGACCAAGCGGACCTTCCAGCCGAACAACCGGCGTCGTGCGAAGACCCACGGCTTCCGGCTGCGCATGCGCACCCGTGCGGGTCGCGCGATCCTCGCAGCCCGTCGCCGCAAGGGCCGTTCCGAGCTCTCTGCCTGAGCTCGGTGCTGCCCGCGGCGCATCGTATGCGCCGTCCCGGTGATTTCAGCCGGGCGGTGCGCGGCGGTGTGCGCACAGGAAAATCGACCATGGTCGTCCACGTCGCAGCCTCTGGCTGCGCGGAGGACGCGCCGTCGGTCGGTTTTGTTGTATCTAAGGCCGTGGGCAACGCCGTGGTGAGGAACAAGGTCAAGCGGAGGATGCGGGCGCTCGTCGCCGAGCGCCTCGACACCCTGCCCCAGGGCAGCCTCGTGGTGGTGCGGGCTCTCCCGGCCTCGGCCGACGCCGAGTACGCCCGGCTCTCCGGCGACCTCGACAGCTGCCTCTCCCGGTCCTTGTCGCGACAGCAGCGGAGCGGGTCATGACGGCCGTAGGTGCGCAGCAGACCCCGCCGGGCCAGCCGGCCCGGCGTCGTCGCCGACCTGTCACGTCGGCCCTGCGCGGCCTGGTGAGGCTGTACCAGCGTTACGTCTCGCCCCTGTCCCCGCCGCGGTGCCGGTTCTACCCGTCGTGCTCGGCGTACGCGGTGCTCGCGCTCGAGGAGCACGGTGCTCTCCGGGGCACCCGGCTCGCCGTCTGGCGGGTGCTGCGGTGCAACCCGTGGAACTCCGGGGGCGTCGACGACGTTCCAGGGACAGGGCCTGCAGCCGACCATGAGCACTGACCGTCCGGAGCACCCTGAAGATCTTCGTCGCCGATCCTGCCGACGACTCACGCACGACGCTTGTCCTAGAGGAGCCACAGCCATGGAGTTCACGACGATCCGCTGCTCGAACGAGCGGGTGGCATGATGCAGATCCTCTACCCCCTCGAGTGGGCCGTGGCGTGGATCATGTTCCTCTGCCACAAGCTCTTCGTGTTCATCGGGCTCCCGGACGGCGCCGGTGTCGCGTGGATCCTCTCCATCGTCGGTCTCGTCATCGTCATCAGGACGATCATGATCCCGCTGTTCTTCAAGCAGATCCGCGCGTCGCGCGGGATGCAGATGGTCCAGCCGGAGCTCCAGGCGATCCAGAAGAAGTACAAGAACAAGAAGGACCCTGCCTCTCGCGAGGCCATGAGCCGCGAGACGATGGCGCTCTACAAGAAGCACGGCACGAACCCCTTCGCCTCCTGCCTCCCGGTGCTGCTGCAGGCGCCGGTGTTCTTCGCTCTGTTCCGCGTCCTCAACAGCCTTCGCGGGATCGCTGACGGGACCAAGTCGGGCATCGGCCCGATCGACCAGGCGGTGGCGCAGGCGGCCGAGACGTCGTCGCTCTTCGGCGCTCCGCTGTCGTCGACGTTCCTCCACGAGCCGACGGACCTCAACACCAAGATCGTCGCCGGGGTGCTCATCGTCTCCATGGCGGCCACGCAGTTCCTCACGCAGCGTCAGCTGACCATGAAGAACATGCCGAAGGCGGCCCTCGAGGGCCCCATGATGCAGACCCAGAAGATCATGCTCTACATGCTGCCGGTCATCATGGCGGTCTCGGGCGTGAACTTCCCGGTGGGTGTCCTCATCTACTGGACCACCACCAACCTGTGGTCCATGGGCCAGCAGTTCTACACGATCCGCAAGATGCCGGCTCCGGGCTCCGAGGCCGAGCGCCTGCTCAACGAGCGCAAGGCCCGCAAGGCGGCCCGCAAGGGGATCGTCATCGAAGAGGACAAGCCGACGGTCATCGAGCAGCCGCGCGGGCAGCGTCAGCAGCCCAAGCGCAAGGACCGTCAGAAGGCTCGTCCGGCAGGCACGGCGCCGGTGGTCGGTGCCTCTGCGTCGACGCCGTCCTCGACCGAACCCTCCGCTCCCGAGGACTCCTCTGCCACCTCCGAGTCGCCGGCTCCGAAGGCTGCGAGCACGCAGCGTCAGCAGCCGCAGGGCAAGAAGCGCAAGAAGCGCTGACGCAGCGCGACCCGACTGTGCCTGTCCACCACGGACACCGATCCGGACCTGAATGGAGAATCCCGTGACTGCAGAGACCCCCGCTGTCGAGCCTGAGGTTCGTACCAAGACGACGCTGCTGGAGGAGGAGGGCGAGGTCGCCGCGGACTACCTCGAGGAGCTCCTGGACATCGCGGACCTGGACGGTGACATCGACATCGACGTCGACCACGGTCGGGCTGCGGTCGAGGTCGTCGCGGACGACCAGGAGTCCCTGAGGCACCTCGTCGGTCGCAACGGCGAGGTCCTGGACTCGCTGCAGGAGCTGACCCGGCTCGCGGTGCAGACCAAGACGGGAGAGCGGAGCCGGCTCATGCTCGACGTCGCGGGCTACCGCGCAGAGCGTCGTGCCGAGCTGACCGTGATCGCGAACGAGACGATCGAGCGCGTGAAGGATTCCGGCGAGAAGGTCGCGCTGGACCCGATGAACGCCTTCGAGCGCAAGGTCGTCCACGACGTCGTGACGGAGTCGGGTCTGGTGAGCGAGTCGTACGGGATCGAGCCTCAGCGGTACATCGAGGTCGGTCCGGCCGCAGCCGGCGAGCAGTAGGTCTTCGCTCCGGACGATCGGCCCGGTACGGGCTGATCGTCCGGTGCATCACTCTTGTCGGGTATCGAACCCGGTCGGAGATGCTCTGGCGCGCCACCCGGCCCAGAGCAGGGCGGTGGATGAGGTCAGAGGACAGACGATGGACGAGAACTACGAGCGGTCGACGCTCTCCGACTACTTCGGTGAGGCGTTCCCCGCCGTGGAGCGCTTCGCCCACGAGCTGACCGTGCAGGGCGAGCTGCGCGGCCTGATCGGCCCGCGCGAGCTGGGGCGGATCTGGGACCGGCACATCCTCAACTCGGCCGCCGTGGTCCAGTACCTCCCTGAGCAGGGGACCGTCGTCGACATCGGTTCGGGGGCAGGTCTCCCCGGTCTGGTCATCGCGGCCATGCGCCCGCAGGCAGAGGTCATCCTGGTGGAGCCGATGGAGCGCCGCTGCGTCTGGCTCGCCGAGATGACCGACGCCATGGGCCTGACGAACGTCGAGGTGAAGCGCGGACGAGCCGAGGAGTTCCACGACGCCTTCGAGGCCGATGTCGTGACGTCCCGCGCCGTGGCGGCGCTCGACAAGCTGGCTCGTTGGTCGCTCCCTCTGCTCCGCCCCGGCGGTCAGCTCGTGATCCTCAAGGGCCGCAACGTCGCGGGGGAGATCGAGCCCGCGCAGAAGGTGCTCCGGAAGTTCCGCATGAGCGCGCCCGAGATCCTCGAGGCTCGCACCATCGAGGGTGCTGAGCCCACGACCGTGCTGAGGACGACCCGCGGGAAGAAGTAGCAGCGCCGGTCACGGCCCGCCAGAGAAGGGCTGGGGGAGTGGACCGCGTGTCCGCGCTGCGCAGCCTCGTTGACGCAGGACGCGGATGCGGGAGGTGGGGGTTGAGACCATCAGGTCTGATGGCCTGGTCCCTGGTACCAGGTCTCGGGATCCGAAGCCCCGGAGACCTGGTCTCAGTTCGGGCTCTCACAACTGTTGGCGTGTGGCGCATGGAATCTGACCGCGCGCCCGCCGACCCGCCGACCCGTCCTGTGGCCACCACGACGAGGTTTCGCGTGAAACACGAGGCTGGTCCTGCACAGGACTGCCGTGACCGACGCTACCCCGCCTGGCGAGTGCTGGCAGACACATTCGCTCAGGCGCGATGTTCCACGTGGAGTTGACCGCTGCGTAGTCTCGCGGGACAGATCACGGATCTGATGCGGTCTGGCGAGACCACGCCGAACGTGCCGAGCCGAGCAGCGCTTCGAGCAGGCGGTGGATCGTGTTCCACGTGGAACACACGGCAGCCATGAGCGAGGTGTTTCACGTGGAACCAACCGCATCAGGCAGCTCCGGACGCTGAGGCCAGCACGCCGGCTCGACCGGGTCTGTTCCACGTGAAACGTCGTCCTGCGGCCCTAAGGTCGCCGAAGAGCGGGGCAAACCTACTGATTTAGTACTCCGACGCTGTGTTTCGTGCCATCGATCAGGCGCGTCAGAGTCGTCGACCTCGTCGCTCACACGCCGCACGCGGATGGTGCTGGCGTCACCCCTACGCAGTAGTCTTCATCCAGAAGGTCTGCTCGTCGTCTCCTGACGGGCAACCGATCCGATCAAGGGTTGTCAGTGTGGAGGAAGATCGCGTGTCCGTGGCACCAGGAAGCTCATCCCGAGGCCGTGATCTCGGAGCAGCCAGCGATGTGGCGGCCAGTCTCGGAGCGCCGGACACGGCGGGTCGTGGAGGTGCCGACCCGATGACAGAGCTGCTCACCGCCTTCCCGGCCGAGGACGACTCGACCCCCCTCGCGGCCCAGCTGCTCGTCGACACCAGGCGACGGATGTCGCTCGAGGGGCGCCAGTTCCGGAAGCCGGACACCACCCGGATCATGACGATCGCCAACCAGAAGGGTGGGGTCGGCAAGACGACGACGACGGTCAACCTCGCGGCGAGCCTCGCTCAGGGCGGCCTGAACGTCCTGGTGATCGACAACGATCCTCAGGGCAACGCGTCGACCGCTCTCGGGATCGACCACCGCTCCGGGGTTCCCTCGGTCTACGAGGTGCTGGTCGAGGGACTCTCGATCGCAGAGACGGTTCAGCAGTGCCCAGAGTTCCCGAATCTTCTCGTCGTGCCCGCGACGATCGACCTCTCCGGTGCTGAGATCGAGCTCGTGTCGCTCGTTTCACGTGAAACGCGGCTCCGCCGCGCGGTCGACAGCTACCTGGCAGAGCGCGAAGCGGCGGGCGAACCGCGGATCGACTACGTCCTGGTCGACTGTCCTCCGAGCCTTGGTCTTCTTACCCTCAACGCCTTCGTGACGGGCCGGGAGGTGCTCATCCCGATCCAGTGCGAATACTACGCTCTCGAAGGGCTGAGCCAGCTGCTCAAGACGATCAAGCTCATCCAGGCGCACCTCAACCCAGACCTTCATGTGTCGACGATCCTCCTCACCATGTTCGACGCTCGGACCAACCTGGCGACCCAGGTCGCCTCAGAGGTTCGTGAGCACTTCGGCGCGGAGACCCTGGCCACCTCGATCCCGCGATCGGTGCGCGTCTCAGAAGCCCCGAGCCACGGGCAGACGGTGATCTCCTACGAGCCGAGCTCCACCGGTGCGCTGGCCTACCGTGAGGCCGCACGTGAGCTCACTGAGCGTGCGGGTGCGGCGTGATGAGCTCTTCGCGCGCACACGGCTGCGCGCAGAGGCTCGGAGGTCACCAGGAGATCGAAAGGTCGACGGCGACCCGCTTTCAGCAGCACCCGCTCGACGGTACTCGCGAGCGAGAGGATGACCACCGGAGCCAGTTCTCGACTCCGGGGTTCCACGACGGAGAGGTACACCTGTGAGCGAGAAGCGCCGCGGTCTCGGCCGAGGGCTCGGGGCCCTCATCCCCACCGCTCCTGACCTCGAGCGTCCGGTGGACGTGTTCTTCCCACCCAAGCAGCAGGTCGAAGGGGAGGAGCCCAACAGCACCGCCATCGCCGACTCGGCGGCAGTGGTCGCCAAGCTGCGCGCGCCTCGTGAGCCCAAGAAGACCACCGGCGGCTCCCAGCGGGGCTCGATGGCGGCCGCTCTGACCAGCGCCGGCGGCTCGTCCGCGACGACCGCGCGCGACCGCGGGACCGTGCGGATCGACTCAGTTTCACGTGAAACGTATCTCGCAGCCACAGGCACGGAGCCCGAGTCGACGCTGGTCCCCGTCCCCGGCGCGACCTTCGCGCACCTCCCCGTGGAGTCGATCCGACCGAACGCGCGCCAGCCGCGCACGGTGTTCGACGAGGGTGACCTGGCTGAGCTCGTGGGCTCCATCCGCGAGATCGGCGTGCTGCAGCCGATCGTCGTGCGTCCCACGGACGAGCCCGACCGCTATGAGCTCATCATGGGGGAGCGGCGTTGGCGCGCCTCCCAGGAGGCGGGCCTCGGGGCGATCCCGGCGATCATCCGAGAGACCGAGGACGGGGACCTGCTCCGTGACGCGCTGCTCGAGAACCTCCACCGTTCAGCACTGAACCCGCTCGAAGAGGCCGCCGCCTACCGGCAGCTGCTCGACGACTTCGGGTGCACGCACGAGGAGCTCGCGGTCAGGATCTCTCGGTCCCGTCCGCAGATCTCGAACACCCTCCGCCTGCTCAAGCTCCCGCCGCTCGTGCAGCGACGTGTGGCCGCCGGCGTGCTGTCTGCTGGCCATGCGCGAGCGCTGCTCGGCCTGCCCGACGGTGCACAGATCGAGCGGCTGGCCCAGCGGATCGTCGCCGAGGGCCTCTCCGTCCGTGCCACCGAGGAGATCGTCGCGCTCGGCGGCGACGAGGCCCCGACGAAGCCCGCGCAGCGCCCCCGGGCCGGCACCCGGATCCAGGCGATCGACGAGCTCGCGACGCGCCTCTCCGACAGGTTCGAGACGCGCGTCAAGGTCGACCTGGGCAAGACCAAGGGCAAGGTGACCGTCGAGTTCGCCTCTGTCGAGGACCTCAACAGGATCCTCAACGTCATGGCGCCCGAAGAGCCAGGGCTCTTCTCCTAGGCAGGAGCCGCCAGCCGCCAGCCGCCGGTCGCCAGCCGCTAGCGTCGCACCCGTACGAGAGCAGGGTCGGAACCGTGACGGTTCCGACCCTGCTCTCGTACGTGCTCCTGCCCGGTCCTCGGGGTAGCTCCTGAGCGACCCGCGCCGTCAGGCGCTCGCGACGGGCAGCGCGTGGTCGACCACGGACCGGTAGAGGGTCGGCAGGGACCAGCCGCCGGCCAGCGCTGCCTGCGGGAGCAGAGACGTCTCGGTCATGCCCGGCGCGACGTTGACCTCGAGGAACTGGATGGTCCCGTCCGCCTGGAGGATGAGGTCCGTCCGGGAGATGTGCCGCAGGCCCAGGGCCTCGTGCGCGGCGATGGCGGTGGCCGCGACCGCCTCGGCGTGGCTCGACGGGAGTCGGGCAGGAGAGAAGTACTCGGTCCGACCCGGGTTGTATCGAGCGTCGTAGTCGTAGGGGCCTTCGGTGACGATCTCGACCGCAGGCAGGGTGCTCAGGCCGTCGACGGTCTCGACGACCGACACCGCGAGCTCGACGCCGTCGACCGCCCGCTCGATGAGTGCGACCTCGCCGTAGGCGAAGCAGCTCACCATCGCCTGCGGGAGCTCTGCGACGGTCCGGACCAGGCTGACCCCCAGGGCGGAGCCGCCGCGCGACGGCTTGACGACCAGCGGCAGCCCGAGCTTGTCGACGACCGCAGACATGACAGCCTGCGCCCCGAGCTCGCGGAAGAGGCTCTGCGGCAGCGTCACGTACTCCGGGGTGTCGATGCCGGCGCGTGCCACCACGGACTTGGCGACCGGCTTGCTCCAGGCGATACGTGAGGCGCGCGGCCCGGTGCCCACGTAGGGGACGTCGAGGAGGTCGAGGACGTCGCGGATGGAGCCGTCCTCGCCGCTCGCCCCGTGGAGGATGGGCCACACGACGTCCGGCCGTGTCTCGGCGAGAGCGGGGATGAGGTCGGCGTCGACGTCGTGGACGGCCACCTCGACGTTTGCCGAGCGCAGCGCCTCGGCCACGCGGCGACCCGAGCGCAGGGACACGTCACGCTCGTGCGACAGGCCGCCGGCCAGGACGAGGACGCGGGGGGAGTGAGTCATACGAGATCTGGTCCTGGGTTGTCGGTGTCGGTGACGTCGTCGAGGTGGGCCGTGGTGCCGAAGATCTCGACGAGCTCGCGCTCGGCGTTGACCACCGAGGCGAGCCGGCGGACGCCCTCGCGGATCCTGTCGGGCGTGGGGAAGCAGTACGACAGCCGCATGTGGTCGCCGCCCGTCCCGTCGGCGAAGAACGCCGTGCCTGGGACGTAGGCGACGCGCCCCGTGACCGCCCGGGGCAGCATGGACTTGGAGTCGAGCCCCTCGGGGAGCTTGACCCACGTGTAGAAGCCACCGTCGGGGACCGTCCAGGAGGCGTCGGGCATGTGCTCGGCGAGAGCGCCGACCATCGCGTCGCGACGCTCGCGGTACAGGACCTGGAACGCCTTGATCTGCGCCTTCCAGTCGCTCGTCTCGAGATAGCTCGAGATCGCCATCTGCGAGGCGTTGGAGGGGCAGAGGATCGCGGACTCCGACGCCAGGACCAGCTTCTCGCGGACCGCGTGCGGTGCGACCACCCACCCGACCCGGAAACCGGGGGCGAAGGTCTTGGAGAAGGAGCCCAGGTACAGGACGCCGTCCTCGTCGGTCGCCCGCATCGCCTGGAGCGGCTCGGAGCCGAACCCGAGGAGGCCGTAGGGGTTGTCCTCGACGACGAGCACGCCGTGCCGACGGGCGATCTCGAGGACGCGCGGACGGCGCTCGAGGCTGAGGGTGACCCCGGCGGGGTTGTGGAAGTTGGGGATCGTGTACAGCAGCTTGACCCGCCGTCCCGCTGCGGCGAGGGCGGTCAGCGTCTCGTCGAGGGCCTCGGGCACGAGGCCGTGCTCGTCGAGGGGCACGTGCACCACGTCGGCCTGGTACGAGCGGAACACGCCGAGCGCGCCGACGTAGCTGGGGGCCTCGGCGACGATCACGTCGCCCGGGTCGATGAAGATGCGGGTGACCAGGTCGAGCGCCTGCTGGGAGCCCGTCGTCACGACCACGTCGTCCGGGTGGGCCTCGATGCCCTCGAGACGCATCACCTCGAGGATCTGCTCACGCAGGGCCTCGTGGCCCTGACCCGAGCCGTACTGCAGCGCGGTGGTGCCGTGGGTGGCGATGAGCCGCTCCATGCTCGCGGCGATGGTCTCCATCGGCAGGCCCTCGAGGTAGGGCATGCCGCCCGCGAGCGACACCACCTCCGGGCGGTTCACGACGGCGAACAGGGCTCGCACCTCGGATGCTCGCATGTTGTGCGCACGCTGGGCGTACGCACCGAACCACGGGTCGAGTCGGGTGCCGGGAGTCGGCGGTGTCGGAGGCGTCACCCGGCCAGTCTCGCACGAGGGTCCGGGGGATCGCGTGAAGGGACACCAGACGGACCGTGCGCGCTCTGGTGCCCGTCCGGCGGTTCGACCCCAGGTCCCGGTCCGGGCCGGGACGAGCGGTGGCCCTGGACGCACGTCGGGCCCCCTGGTGGTCCAGGAGGCCCGACGTCAGATGCTGCTGTGTCGTGTGCGTACTGCGTACTGCGTACTGCGTGGTGGTGGTGCTGGGCGGTCCCGCCCGTCAGCCGATCTCGGCGAGGACGGCGTCGATCTCCTCGACCAGCGACCTCTTGGGCCGTGCGCCGACGATCGACCGGACGAGCTCGCCGCGGTGGTAGATGTTGAGCAGCGGGATCGACACGACGCCGTAGGCGGCCGTGACCTGGGGGTTCTCCTCGGTGTCGACCTTGGCGATCGTCAGCCGGCCGGCGTAGTCGGCCGCGATCTCGTCGAGCACCGGGGCCACGAGGCGGCACGGGCCGCACCACTCGGCCCAGAAGTCCACGAGGACCGGGACGTCGGACTCGAGGACGACGCTCTTGAAGGTGTCGTCGGTCGCGTGGACGGGGGTCGAGACGGTCATCGTGCCTCCAGTGCTTCGACGGCCTCGACGAGCTCGGTGGGCGAGTCCTGCGCGCCGACGAGGTCTGCGAGGTAGTGCTGGGCGTCGAGGGCCGCGGCGCAGCCGGAGCCTGCAGCGGTGATCGCCTGGCGGTAGGTGTGGTCGACGGCGTCGCCGCAGGCGAAGACACCCTCGAGGTTGGTGCGGGTCGAGCGCCCCTGGACCTCGATGTAGCCCTCGGCGTCGAGCGTCACCTGCTCCTTGACCAGCTCGGTGCGCGGGTCGTGGCCGATCGCCACGAAGAGACCGCCGGCGGCCACGTCGCGCTCCTCGCCCGTGAGGGTGTCGCGCAGGCGGACGCCCTCGACCTTGTCGGCCCCGTGGATCCCGACGACCTCGGAGTTCCAGGCGAACTCGATCTTGGGGTCGGCCTCGGCGCGCTCGGCCATGATCTTCGAGGCACGCAGGGCGTCGCGACGGTGGACCATCGTCACCTTGGACGCGAAGCGGGTGAGGAAGGTGGCCTCCTCGACCGCGGAGTCGCCGCCTCCGACGACCACGATCTCCTGGTCGCGGAAGAAGAACCCGTCGCAGGTGGCGCACCACGAGACGCCGCGGCCCGACAGGCGCTTCTCGTCGTCGAGGCCCAGCTCGCGGTACGCGGAGCCGGTCGCGAGGATCACGGCGCGGGCCGAGAAGACGTCACCGTTGCCGGTCGTGACGACCTTGAGCGGTCCGTCGAGCTCGAGGGACACGGCGTCGTCCCACTCGATCTGGGCACCGAAGCGCTCGGCCTGCTTCTGCATGTTCTCCATGAGCTCGGGGCCCATGATCCCGTCGACGAACCCGGGGAAGTTCTCGACCTCGGTGGTGTTCATCAGCGCACCACCGGCCGTGATGGACCCGGCGAGGACGAGCGGGGCGAGGCCGGCGCGGGCGGCGTAGACCGCGGCGGTGTACCCGGCCGGACCGGACCCGACGATGATGAGCTCGTGCGTGGGGGTGGTCTGTGCGGTCACTGGTCGTGCCCTTCGGTCGGTGGTGCGGTACGGCGGGTCGTGGGTGGTGCTCGCCCTGCGCAGCGGGGTGGCTGCTAGGACCAGAACACCGGGTTGCACGGGCTTGTTCCCGTGCTGGGGCTCACTGGTGGTTCGGAACCAGGGCCGCGTCAGATGGCCCTGGGCGGCACGTCACGACAGGCTGATGTCGTAGACGTGCGCACGGAACTTGCCGTCGGCCGCCGTCGGGAGCTCGGTGAAGAGGATCACGAGGCTCTGGGTCTCGACAGGCCGGGAGAGCGTGAACGGGGTCTCGCCGTCGAGCGGCCCCGAGGCGAGCAGCTCCCCGCCGCGGGGGTCGGAGGAGTCGGTGAGCCGGATCTCGACGTTGCCACCGGTGTTCTGCGTCGACAGGTACACGGTCGACACCGTCGCCGGCTGCTCGAGCCTGATCGCGTAGGCGAGCAGGCGGTCGAACCCGCCGAAGGCCGCGGTCTTGTACTCGAGGGAGTACCAGGCGGTGGCGCTGTCGTCGTCGAGCGCGAGGCCGGCGTTCTCGTTGTAGTCCTGCTCACCGGGGTTGGTGAGGACCTCGCCGCTCGCGATCACGGGGAGCGCCGCCGGGGCGGGCTCCTCCTCGGCCGGCTCCTCGGTGGGGTCGGCCGCGTCGGTCGCGTCGTCAGCGGGCGGCGCGGTCGTGGCCGCCGCGGACGGGTCGAGCGTCACGGGGTCGAACCCCGCGAAGAGGGTGTTCTTGGCCAGCACACCTGCGCCGAAGACGAGGACGAGCATGAGGACCAGGACGTAAGGGGTCGGGTTCAGGCGCAATCGTCTGCCGCTTCTCGTTGTCGGTGGGCGCGCGCCGTCGTCGGGGCGCGTGGTGTCCACGGGGGGTGAGGTCGGGGCTGAGGAGGCCACCGCAGGCTCGCTGCGGGTCGCGGTGGTCGTGGCGACCGGTGCGGTCGCCGCCGCGGGGGCTGGTGAGGTCGGTGCCGGGGGCACCTGGCTCGGGCCGAGGGTCAGCGAGGTCGTCGCAGCGGCGGCGGTCGCCGGGGCGACGACGCGGGGGATGCGTCCCGTCGTCGTGCCTCGGCGGACAGGTCCGGCCGGTGGGGGCGTCCCCGGCAGCGCGGCACCGCGGGAGGTGCTGCCGGTGGCGCCGAGCGACCGCACCGACTGGCGGGTCACCTCCCGTGTGACGGGGGGCTCGAGCGGCTGGACGGCCACCGGGACCTCCCCGGTGACGGGGACGTGCTCGGTGCTCCACGGGGCGAGCTCGGAGACGAGCTCGCCCGGGGTGGTCGGACCGTCGTCGTGCGCCCCGAGGGTGACGGAGCAGAGGGTGTCGAGGTCGCGCGGGATGCTCTGGTCGACGTCGCGCGGCGGGACGAGCGCCTCGCCGGGCGCCTGCAGCCCGGCCGGCGTGGGGACACCGGGGTCGAGCGCGGCGACGTCGTGCGCGACGCGGGGGAGGTCGCCGGTGAGCGCGTAGTGCAGGAGCGCGACGAGAGCGACCGTGTCGGCGCGTGAGGCCTCCTCGCCGTCGAGCCTGGTGTCACCGTGGACGAGGTCCCCGTCGATCCCCAGGCCCGTGACGCGGACGCGGCCGCGGTGGACCCTGATCGCCGACGGGCGCAGCGCACCGTGGTGCACCCCGCGCCGGCTGGCTGCTGCGAGCGCGGTCGCCGCAGCACCGACGACGGCACGGGCGGCGTCCGGCGACAGCGGCCGGGCCTCGACGAGGTCGGCGAGCGTCGAGCCGACGTAGGGCTCCGTGACGACGATGCTGCGCGACGCGTCGTGCAGGACGTCGATGACCCGGGTGACGTGCTCGTCGGAGACGAGGGCCGCGCGGCGTGCCGCGTCGAGGGTCAGGGGGGCGTCGGGCGACGTGATGATGCTCAGCCGGACGGGCCGGTCGAGGATCTGGTCCGTCGCCTCCCACGCCTCGACGCCGACGAGGTCGCTCGGCGCAGGTGTGTCCAGCCGGTAACGGGCGACGACGAGCTCGCCGCCTTCCAGGTCAGCCACCCCACGAACCCCGATCAGTCGTCGTCAGAGCGCGCCCGTACGGCGCGTCCCGCGCACCATGGTACGTGGCTCATGTGGAGAATCGGCGGGGGAGGAAGCGACGGAACGGTGCGGCGAGGCTGGTGAGCTCCTGGACGCCCATGATGCGCAGCGAGAGCACGTACACCGAGGTCATGGTCGTCAGGACGAGCAGAGTCACCCAGACCGCGCGCAGCCACGTGTCGCCGGGCGCGAAGCCCCACACGTGCAGGACGAGCCAGCCGGTGAGGGCAGCCAGCACGGCGGAGACCACGAGCTGGACGTGCAGCCGCACGATGCGCGCGAGGTCGAGCCCATCGAGCCGGTCGCGCATCCCGCGCACCCGGAGCAGGACGGCGACGAGGTTCGACGCCGACATCGCCAGCGCCGCGCCGACGGCCCACCACTGGCCCGGTGCGAGGAGCCAGACGGCACCGGCCCCGGCCACCAGGACGACGGTTACCGGGATCTGGATGAGGAACACGGTGCGGCCGTCCTCGAAGGCGAAGTAGACCCACTTCATGAGGACCATCGCGCCGAGGGGCGCGAGCCCCAGGGACATGGCGGCGAGCACGTTGCCCACGGCGACGACCGAGTCCGCGTTGAGCGTCGGGACGATGATCTTCACGACCGGTCGCGACAGCACGATGAAGACCGCGGTCGCGAAGATCGTGAACACCCCGATGACGCGCATGCCGCGCGACACGATCTCGCGGACCTTGGCGACGTCGCCGCCGGCGGCTGCGGCGCTCATCCCGGTGAACAGCGCCGTGGCGATCGACACGGTGATGAGCGAGTGCGGCAGGAGGTAGATCATCAGCGCCTGGGTGTAGGCGCCGTTACCGGCGACCGAGGCCTCGGCGACGCCGTCCGCGGCGGCCGCCAGCGGCGCTCCCGAGGTGATGTTCGAGGTCACCAGCACCGCGACCTGGTCGAGCAGCACGGCAGCGAAGGTCCACATGCCCACGCGGCCGACCGAGCCGAGGCCGGCACCGCGGAACCCGAACCGCGGACGCCAGCGGAAGCCGGAGCGCCAGAGCGGGACGACGAGGATGAGCGCCTGGCCGACGACCCCGAGGGTCGTGACGGCGCCGAGGACCGTGACCTGCGTGGTCGACCACGAGTCGACGACCACGTCGGTGGACAGGCGCGCGCCGGTGGCCGGGTCCTCCAGCAGCACCGAGCCGAAGACCAGCAGGAACACCGAGAGGCCGACGATCGAGATGATGTTGTTGACGACCGGGGCCCACATGAACGGGCCGAACTGGCCGCGTGCGTTGAGCACCTGGCCGAGCAGCGTGTAGAGGCCGTAGAAGAAGAGCTGCGGGATGCACCAGAAGGCGAAGGACACCGCCAGCGCGACCTGCGCGGACGTCCAGCTCGAGTCGGTGTAGAGCGCGACCGCCACGCTCGCGCCCATCGTGCACACGAGGGTGATGACGAGCAGCACGGACCCGGCGAGGGTGAGCAGCTTGTCGAGGTACTCCTGGCCGTCCGGGGACCTGTAGGCCCGCACCACCTGAGGCACGATGACCGCGTTGAGCATGCCGCCCGCGATGACCGCGAAGAGGATGTTGGGGATCTTGTTCGCGATGTCGAAGGCGTCCGCGATCGGCCCGGTCGCTCCGCCGACCACGGCCACCAGCAGGATGTTGCGCACGAGGCCGAGGCCGCGGGAGACCGCGGTGCCCGACGCCATGACGATCGAGCTGTGGCCGACCGACGAGGCCTTGGTGGCGGGCTGGGTCATCGGTCGTGTCCTTCGGCGTGCTGTGCGTCGTCCGCGGGCTCCACGAGCCCGACGGCGTCGGCGGACACCCGGCGGTCCGAGCGTCCACGATGGACGGTACGCCAGATGCCGGCCCCGAGCAGCACCACGAGCAGGCCGGCCACGACGGCGGTGCCCATGTTCTCCCAGTCGGCGCGCACCCTCACCTCGAAGGACTCGGCGCTCCCGAGCACCGTGCCGTCGAGGGCCATGATCTGGGCGGTGACCGTGACGTCGCCGCTGCCGACGGCGCGGACCGGGATCTGCTCGCGCACCTCTTCGCCCGGACCGATCGTCACGGTGACGGACTTCTCGGCGACGAGCCGGGGGTCGTCCGGGTCGAGGGCGATCTTGAGCGTGACGGGCTGGTCGAGGTCGTTGACCACCTGGACGGGGATCTGGCTCCCGGTGCTGATGATGTTGAAGTTCCGGGCGGTGACGACCGACACCGATGCGCGGGTGGCGTCGACGTGCGTGACGACGTCCGCCACGGCGGTGCTCCGTCCTGCGGGGTCGACGCGCCAGGCGACGGACGTCGCGGCGCGGACGGCGTCCTCGACCGGTGCGGTCAGCGCGGTCTGGTCCGGGACCACCTGCGCGAAGCTGCGGATGTCCTCGAGGGCGCCGTCGAGCTCGGACAGCTGGGCAGCGCTGATGGTGCCCTCGGCCGCGGGGGCCTCGGCCGGTCCGGTGCGGTCGACCTCGGCCGCCTCGGCGCCGAGGATCGTCGAGACCGGTCGCAGCCTGGTCCACGGAGCCGAGCCGAGGGCCTCGAGCTGGGCACGGGCGACCGCGGGCTCGGGGGCCCAGTCGCGCGGCACGGTGATGACGAGCTGTCGCGCCTCGGCCGGGCGCTCGCGAGAGACGACGGCGGTCTCGGCGAGGAGCCGCTGGCGCGCAGCCGCCGGCGAGGCGTCCGTGGGGGCGGTGAGCTGCGCGCTCAGCACGGTGTCGGGCACCAGGGCGGCCACGTCGCCCGACGCGGTCGGGACGGTCGTGCGGCCCGTCGGCGTGTAGCTCAGCGCGGTCGACGGGCTGAGCGAGCCGGGCGCGGTGACGACGGTGCTCGCCCCGGCGGCGGCGACCGTGGCGAGGGTGGCGGCGTCAGGTGCGGCCTCTTCGGGCCAGGCCAGGTCGGTGCGCCACGTGGAGGTGGCACCGACGAGAGCGGGCTGCGTCGGTGCCGGCAGCCCGGCAGCCGCGTAGGCCGTGACGTCCTGGTCGCGGTGCGGCAGCGCGAACACCTCGCGTCCGGCCGCCCCGTCGACGATGCGCGCCGAGAGCTCCCCGGCGGCGTCGTCGACCCCTGCCTCTGCGTCGTCAGGGCTGTCGGTGCTGTCTGCGTCGGCTGTGGCCCCGGCGTCGTCAGCGCCTTCGGTGTCGTCGGCGCTCGGGGTGCCGTCGGTCTCCGGGACGAGCGCCGGGTCGACCGCCCAGGCGACGTCGTCGACGCCCTCGGTGCTGGCCAGCACCTGGGTGAGGCGCCCGTCCGACGAGGTGGCAGCCTCGAGCGACGCCTCCGCGGAAGCGGGGTCGAGGGGGTCGACGGCAGGGCCGACGACGGGCACGAGGACGCTCGTGCCGACCGGGGTGACCTCGGAGTCCTCGACGGGGAACCACAGGACGAAGGTGCGCAGCGTGCCGACGGGGTCGACGGTCGCCGGGGACGTGCCGTTCCCGGCGAGCGTCACGGCGATGCCGCGCGGCCCCCAGAAGTCGAGGCTGGTGAGCAGCCCCATCGAGTCGGCCTCGACGGAGAAGTCCACGACCGCCGAGTCGCCCGGCGCGAGGTCTGCCGGGACGTCGACGGACTCGAGCACGGTCCCGAAGGGTGCGGTGAGCCCCTGGTCGGCCCAGGCCGCGAGCCTGTCGCGGGTGCTGAAGCGGTACTTGGACACCGTCAGCGTCGCGACGGGGGAGGTCAGCGTCTCGCCGGTGGTGTTGGTGACCTCCGCGCGCACCGTCATGGTGTCGCCCGGTCGGACGACCTCGGGGCTCATCGTCATGAGCCGGACCGCGGGAGCCGCGGTCGGCTCGGTCGCCGGCACGGGCGCGCTGTCCGTCGGCGGTGTGGACGGCGAGGGTGAGGGGGTGGTCGTGGCGGGCAGGACCGTCGCCGTCGCCGGCGCCGCGCTCCCGAGCAGGACGCAGGCGAGGACCAGCGCCGTCAGGAGGCCGAGGACCCCGGACGGGCGAGCCTGCGCGCCCCGGACCCAGCCGCCTAGCGCGGCCATGGCGGTGGGGTGTGCGCCTGCGGGCCGCCCTGGGCGTCCCGCAGGATCTCGAACGCCGCCGCGGCGAGCCGCCGCTCGTTCGGGTAGCTCAGCGTGGCCGAGAGCGCGGTGAACGCCACCCAGGCGACGTCCTCCGCCTCGGAGTCGGGGTCTCCCTCGACCGTGAGGTACCCGCCGACCGCCTCGAGCAAGAAGTGGTGGACCACCTTGTGGACCCGGCGGTCGTCCCCGGTGAACCAGTAGTCGATGACCCCGAGGCGCCGCTGGATGGTCCCGACGATCCCGGTCTCCTCGGTGATCTCGCGGATCGCGGCCTCCTCGGCCGTCTCCACGCCCTCGAGGTGCCCCTTGGGCAGGCACCACTCGAGACGGCCCGCACGGTTGCGCCGGGCGATCACCGCGGCATGGAACGCACCGTCCAGGACGGCCACCACCAGGCCGCCCGCAGACGTCTCCTCGACGACCGGTAGGTCGGAGGACTGGTGCGACGAGGGCGCGACAGAGCTGCTCGCGCGCCGGGCTGCCTGCGGGTCGATCCGCAGAGGATGGCCTCCTGGCGGCGCGGGGACCGGAGAGCGGCCCTCGGAGTGCGCTGCGCTGGACATGTCGGCCACTTTATCTTTGTCTGGCAGGCTTTGATGTTGTGTCGAAGTCCACGAGGTCCACCAGCGGGTCCACCAGCCCTGAGAATCCGGCCCTAGAGAGCGGTCGGGAGATCGACGTGCCCGCGAATGTCGCGCTGCTCCGGCGACGGCTCGCGACCGTTCTGTCCCACATGGCCCCCGAGGCGGTCGACCTCGGCGAGGTGTTCGCCGCCGCCGGCCACGAGCTCGCACTCGTCGGCGGACCCGTCCGTGACGCGTTCCTCGGCCGCTCGAGCGCCGACCTGGACTTCGCGACGTCGGCCCGCCCGGACGAGACTCTCCGCCTGCTCGCCGCCTGGGGCGACGCGCACTGGGACATCGGCAAGGAGTTCGGGACCATCGGCGCGAAGAGGTTCGCGCGCGGCGGGGCCCCCGAGGTGGTCGTCGAGGTCACCACCTACCGGACCGACGAGTACGACCCGGCGTCGCGCAAGCCGCTCGTCGTGTTCGGCGACACGCTCGACGGCGACCTGTCCCGTCGGGACTTCACCGTCAACGCCATGGCCGTGCGCCTGCCCGACCTCACCTTCGTCGACCCGCACGACGGCCTCACGGACCTCGCCCGCGAGGTGCTCCGCACCCCGATCGAGGCGGCACGGTCCTTCGACGACGACCCCCTGCGCATGATGCGGGCCGCCCGCTTCGCCGCGCAGCTCGGGTTCGACGTCGACCCGGAGGCCGACCGCGCCGTGCGGGACATGGCCGACCGCATCAGCATCGTCTCCGCCGAGCGGGTCCGCGACGAGCTGTCCAAGCTGCTCGTCTCCCAGCACCCCCGCAAGGGTCTGCACGTCCTCGTCGAGACAGGGCTGGCCGACCACGTCCTGCCCGAGCTCGTCGGCATGAAGCAGGCCGTCGACGAGCACAACCGGCACAAGGACGTCTACGAGCACTCCCTCACCGTCCTCGACCAGGCGATCGACCTGGAGACCGACGCCGACGGCGCCGTCCCCGGGCCGGACTTCGTGCTGCGCCTCGCCGCGCTGCTCCACGACATCGGCAAGCCCGCGACCCGCAGGTTCGAGAGCAACGGCACGGTGAGCTTCCACCACCACGAGATCGTCGGGGCCAAGCTCACCGCGAAGCGCCTGCGAGCCCTGCGCTTCGACAAGGAGACCGTCTCGCAGGTCTCGCGGCTCGTCGAGCTGCACCTGCGGTTCCACGGCTACGGCGACGGCGCGTGGACCGACTCCGCCGTGCGCCGCTACGTCACCGACGCCGGGCCGCTCCTCGAGCGCCTGCACCGGCTCACCCGGGCGGACTGCACCACGCGCAACAAGCGCAAGGCGCAGCGGCTCTCCGACGCCTACGACGACCTCGAGTCCCGCATCGAGGTCCTCCGCGGCGAGGAAGAGCTCGCGTCCATCCGCCCCGACCTCGACGGGCAGCAGATCATGGACGCCCTGTCGCTCACGCCCGGGCCCGAGGTCGGCCAGGCCTACAGGTTCCTCATGGAGCTCCGGCTCGACCGCGGCCCCCTCGGCCCGGACGCAGCCCGCGACGAGCTCGTGCGCTGGTGGCCCACCCGCGACCAGCAGGCCTGACCGGTCTCAGCGGTCAGCCAGCCTCGGGGCGGGTGGCCGCCCAGCCGCGGAAGGTCTCGGCGATCTCCGGCGAGAGGGTGTGGTGCAGGTAGTGGTCGCCGTCGAGCGGCACCACCGTGCCGTCTGCCACGCTCGCGGCCTGCCGCTCGTGCAGCCCGAGCCAGTCCGGGTTCTTCTCGTTGTGCTCCACGACGAGGAGGAGGAGCGGGAGGTCCTCGGGGAAGGTCCTGCCGAGCGCGTCCTCGAAGTTCGTGCTGATGTGCGACATCTCGTCGAGGTAGGTCGACGAGAGCGACGTCCGGTTGCCGATCATCCGCATCTGCTCCCGCGCCTCGTCGGGGTACACCGTGCCGTCGAGGCCGTCACCCGCGACGGCCGTGACCACGCGCGCGAGCCCGAGCGTCTTCGCAGCGCCGAGCAGCCCCGTCGGGAAGCTCGCGTCCATCCCCGGCTGACCGGGCACGCTCGAGTCGATCCCGACGAAGGCCGTCACCTCGTCCCGGTAGCGCGTGGTGTACTCGAGCCCGTAGATCCCCGCGATCGAGTGACCCATGAGGACGTAGCGGTCCACGTCCAGCTGCTGCAGCGCCTCGTGCACCTCGGACACGATGTTCTCCGTGGTCCGCTCCACGTCCGTGCCGTCGCTCAGGCCGTAGCCGAAAGGCTCGACGACGATGACACGGTGGTCCGTCGACAGGTCCGCGACCAGCGGTGCGAAGTCGAGCACGGGGGAGGCCGTGCCAAAACCCGGGAGCAGCACCACGTCCGGCCCCTGGCCCGTGACCTGCACGTTCATGTGCCGCCCGTCGACGGTCACGGTCTGCCCGTACGCCTCGACCCGGTCGCTCTCCCGCGCGGACGCGACCGCGTTCACGACGGTTGTCGTCGTCAGGCCGAGCACGACCACGGCACCCACGGCCGCCACCGCCACGAGCGCTCTCTTCGCAGACTTCTTCACAGCCACCTCTCCTGGTGACGCACCCTGCGTCCCGACCTCCAGCATCGGCCGACGACGCCCCGCGCGCGTCAGTCCCGCGTGGACACCTGGCGTACCGCGAGCGTCGTACGCGGACGTCACCCTCGCGGGCGATCCGCCGTGCGACCACGGCCGCGATACTGGAGGAGTGACGCCGACAGGATCCTCCCGAGCACCAGCCGACCCGGCTCGTGGTGCACGGACCCACGGCGGTCGCGAGCCGCGACAGAAGGCCCTGCGCAGCACGCAGGTCCGGGACGCGCTCGCCGTCACCGTCGTCGTGCTCTTCGGCGTCCTGCCCTTCCCCGACGAGGTGTTCCGGACCCGCGGCCTGCTGCTCGTCGTCGCGCTCCTGCCCGCCGTCGTCCTGCCGCTGCGCCGCCGCCGGCCCGCCCTCGCGCTCGCGGTCGCGCTGGCGTGCAGCACGGTCGTCGCCCTCGCCGGCACCCTCGCGCCGAGCGCGATCGTCGCCGTCGCGATCACGGCCTTCTCCGTGACCGCCTGCTCGGAGGCCGACCGGACACGCCGGGTCCTCGGGGTGGCGCTCGCCGCCGTGGTCGTGCTGCTCCTGCCCGCCGTCCCGCTCGACGGCGACCTCCTCGACTCGCGCGCCCTGCAGCTCGTCACCTTCGTGGTGCTCGCCGGTGCGCTCGGCGACACCAGCCGGTCGCGGAAGGAGGCGCTCGCCGCCGCGACCGACCGGGCCGATCGCGCCGAGCGGGACCGCGACGACGAGGCCAGGCGCCGCGTGGTCGACGAGCGCGTGCGCATCGCCCGCGACCTCCACGACGTGGTCGCGCACCAGATCTCCGTGATCAGCCTCAGCGCCGGCGTCGCGTCGTCGTCCCTCGAGAACCGGCCCGAGCGAGCCCGGGAGGCCCTCACGACGATCCGCAGCGCCGCCCGTACCGTGCTCGTGGACATCGGCTCCCTCATGGCCCTGCTGCGCTCGGACGACGCCGACGGCCGCGACCTCTCGCCCCAGGCGGGCCTGTCGCAGGTCGACGAGCTCCTCGGGCGCTTCGCCGACGTGGGGCTGCACGTCGAGGTGCGGCAGGACGCAGACCTCGACGGGCTCTCTCCCGCCAGCGACCACGTCGCCTACCTGGCCCTCCAGGAGGGGCTCACCAACGCGCACAAGCACGGCGCGGACGGCACCGCGCGCGTCGACCTGCACGACCTCGACGGAGCGGTCGTGCTCACCGTCACCAACCCGCTGCGCCCTACCAACCCGCTGGGCCCCACCAGCCTCAGCACCGGCAGCTCCGACCTCCCTCCCAGCAGCCTCAGCACCGGTCACGGCCTGCGCGGCCTGCGCGAGCGCATCGCCGCCGTGCGCGGCACGGCCGAGACCACCCAGGTCGACGGCGAGTTCCGCCTCGTCGTCACCGTGCCCGCAGGACGGAGGGCCGGACGGTGACCACCGTGCTCGTCGTCGACGACCAACCCCTCGTCCGCCAGGCCGTGCGCGACATCCTCACCGACGGCGGGGTCGACGTCGTGGGCGAGGCGTCGACCGGCCACGAAGCGGTGCGCGCCGCCGCGGCCCTCGCACCCGACGTCGTCCTCATGGACATCCGCATGCCCGGGCTCGACGGCATCGCCGCCACCGAGCAGATCTGCGCCGGCCCGGCGGGCAGCACCACCCGGGTGCTCGTCCTCACCACCTTCGAGGAGGACGAGTACGTCGTCGCCGCCCTGCGCGCCGGCGCCAGCGGGTTCATCGGCAAGGGAGCAGAGCCCGACGACATCGTGCGAGCCGTGCGCACCGTCCACCTCGGCGAGTCGTTGCTGTCCTCCGCGGCGACCCGCGCGCTCGTCGAGCGCTACGTGCACCAGCAGGCACCGCGAGCCGACGCCTGGGAGGGCGACGGGCTCGGCAGGCTCACCGAGCGCGAGCGTGAGGTCTTCCTCCTCGTCGCGGCCGGCCGGACCAACCAGGACATCGCCGCAGAGCTCGTCATCTCCACCCACACCGCCAAGACGCACGTCAACAGGATCATGACCAAGGTCGACGTCCGAGACCGGGCGCACCTGGTGATCCTCGCCTACGAGTCCGGACTGGTCACACCGCGTCGCTGAGCGCGCGAGGGCTGCGCAGCCCCCGCAGCCCGAAGACCACCGCGCTGAGCAGGTACCCCACCGCCAGCACCGCGAACACCGGCCTCGAGTACCCCGAGTCCGGCAACGTCACCGCCGCGACCGCGGCCGCCGCGATGAACGCCGAGTTGTAGACCACGTCGTACAGCGCGAACGCCCGACCCCGGAGCTCGTCCGGGGTGTCCCGCTGCACGATCGTGTCGACCGCGATCTTCGCGCCCTGCGCCGCCAGACCCAGCAGCGCAGCACACACCAGCAGGACCGGCAGCCGGACCGACGACAGCAGCACCAGCTGCGCGACCCCCGCCAACACCAGGCACATCACCACCCACACCTGCGCACCTGTGCGCCGCGCCAGCACCGGCGTGGTCAGCACCGCAGCACCGAAGCCGACCGCCGACGCCGCCAGCACCGACGCGAAGACCGCCAGGCCCGCATCAGGGTCCGCCGGGTCCGCCAGCAGGTTCCGCGACAGCAAGATGCTCGCCACGAAAGTCACCCCGTAGAACAACCGGTGCACCCCCATGACCGCCAGCGCCTGCGCCGGCGTCCCGATGCGCGCCAGCGCCCGACCACCCTCGACCAGACCGCGCCCCAGCCGCGCCAGGCGCTCGCGGACCACGTCGGCGTCCGCCAGAGCACCCGGCCCCAGCCGGTCCACCCCGAAGCGCGCCGCGACCCCCGCCGACACCGCGAAGAACACCGCCGCCGCAGCCAGCGACGCCGCGTCCTTCGACGTCCCCGCGTCCATCACCAGACCCAGCAGCAGCCCCACCAGACCACCCAGGGCAGCAGCGCCCGCGCCGAAGGTCGGCACCACCGAGTTGGCCGTCAACAGCTGCTCACGAGGGACCACCCGCGGCAACGACGCCGACAGCGCCGCCAGGACGAACCGGTTGAGCGACAGGTTGAGCAGAGCCAGGACGTAGACGGCCGGGCCGATGCCCCACAGCAAGACCCACGCACCGATCAGCAACGTCACCGCCACGCGCGCCACGTTGACCCGGACGAGCACCTGGCGACGACGCCAGCGGTCGAGCAGGACACCCGCCCAAGGACCGACCAGGGTGAACGGGGCGAGCAGGACCGTGAAGGCCACCGCGATCGACGCAGCCGTGCCCTGGCTCTCCGGGGAGAAGAAGAACAGGGTCGCCAGACCCACCTGGAACATGCCGTCACCCGCCTGGCCGACCAGGCGCACCGCGAAGAGACGGCGGAAGTCGCGGCCGTGGAGAAGACCGGCGAGATCCTGGTGGACAGACATGGGGGTCAGCCTAGGGGAGGGGGTGGGGGCTCCGTTACGGCCGGAAGCCCCAGGCGAAGAGCGTGCCGTGGGGGGCTTGGTCTGCCGGGTGCGGGACACGCGCTGTGTTTTTGGTCGCGATAGCCCTGCACTCCGATACGGCCGGAAGCCCCAGGCGAAGAGCGTGCCTGGGGCTTCCAACCTTCACTGCGTTTCGGGCTATCGCTCGTTGGTACCAGCGATGAAGGCCTCGAGGGCGGCGCGCCCCTTCGTGTCTTCCATCTGCACCGGCGGCGACTTCATGAAGTACGTCGACGCGGACAGGATCGGGCCGCCGACACCGCGGTCCTTGGCGATCTTCGCGGCGCGCACGGCGTCGATGATGATGCCGGCCGAGTTGGGCGAGTCCCAGACCTCGAGCTTGTACTCGAGGTTGAGGGGGACCTCACCGAAGGCGCGACCCTCGAGGCGGACGTACGCCCACTTGCGGTCGTCGAGCCACGCGACGTAGTCCGACGGGCCGATGTGCACGTTGCGGTCCGAGGTCTTGCCGCCGAGCGGGCCGTCGAGGTTCGACGTCACGGCCTGCGTCTTCGAGACCTTCTTGGACTCCAGGCGCTCACGCTCGAGCATGTTCTTGAAGTCCATGTTGCCGCCGACGTTGAGCTGGTACGTACGGTCCAGCACGACGCCGCGGTCCTCGAAGAGACGGGCGAGCACGCGGTGCGTGATGGTCGCGCCGACCTGCGACTTGATGTCGTCGCCGACGATCGGGACGCCGGCGTCCTCGAACTTCTTGGCCCAGACAGGGTCCGAGGCGATGAAGACGGGGAGCGCGTTGACGAACGCGACGTTCGCGTCGATCGCAGCCTGCGCGTAGAACTTCGCAGCCTTCTCCGAGCCGACGGGCAGGTAGCAGACGAGGACGTCAGCCTTGACGTCCTTGAGGGTCTGGACGACGTCGACAGCAGCCGCGTCCGACTCCTCGATCGTCTCGCGGTAGTACTTGCCGAGACCGTCGAGGGTCGGGCCGCGCAGGACGTTGATGCCGGTCGGCGGGACGTCGGCGATCTTGATCGTGTTGTTCTCCGACGCCTGCGTGGCGTCCGCGAGGTCGAAGCCGACCTTCTTCGCGTCGACGTCGAACGCAGCCACGAACTCGAGGTCCGAGATGTGGTACGGGCCGAACTGGACGTGCATGAGGCCAGGAACGGTCTCGTTCTTGTCGGCGTTCCGGTAGAACTCGACGCCCTGGATCAGGGAGGTTGCGCAGTTTCCAACGCCAACGATGGCGACGCGGATGGCAGTCATCCTCGCTCCTTGCTGTCTGTGTCGCGACCTTCGTCGTCGACAACGTATGGATTGATCTGATCTGGTGCTGCAGGTTGTGCGTCCGCCGTCAGGCTGGCGCCCGGGGTGACCCCCGCGGTCCGGGCACGACGACGGTCGCGCTCGGTGTTGATGAGGCCGTCGAGCCATCGAACTTCGCGTTCGACCTGCTCGAGGCCATGTCGTTGGAGCTCGAGGGTGTACTCGTCGAGCCGCTCACGAGTCCGTGCGGACGAGTCACGCACGTTCTCGAGACGCTCGTTGAGCCGGCTGCGCCGCCCCTCGAGGATCCGGATCCTGGTCTCCGCGTCCGTCTGCCCGAAGAACGCGAAGCGCACGTCGAAGCTGTCGTCCTCCCACGCCGCCGGACCCGACGACGCGAGCACGGACTGCAGGTGCTCCTTGCCGTCCGCGGTCAGCGTATAGACGATCCGCGCCCGCTTGCCCGACAACGCGTGCGGAGGCGCCTCGTTCGACGCGGCCCCCACGATCAGGCCGCGCGTGACGAGCGACTTCAGGCACGGGTAGAGCGAGCCGTAGGACAGCGCGCGGAACGACCCGAGGACGAGGTTGAGCCGCTTGCGCAGCTCGTACCCGTGCAGCGGAGAGTCGTTGAGGAGGCCGAGCACCGCAGTCTCCAAGACGGACGACTTGCTGCGCACAGACACCTCCTCGCCACGCTCAAGACCCTGACGAGTGCCGTTCGCGGGCACTCGATGTATCGAATCGATACATCGGAAGACTAGGCACATCCACACCCTTCCGCAAGGACCGCACACGTCTGCGCAGCCCCGGCAGAGCCTGCGCAGAGCCTGAGAACCGCGGACTCCCGGGGCTCAGCGGATGTGAAGGAGACGAGGAACTGGTGGGAGGGCGTCGGGCAGAGTTGGCCTCACAGCCCGCGCAGGGGTGATCCGACGAGGCCCACCCCCTAGAGTTCACGATGGGTTCGTGCGCTCCTGCCCCCCGGCGACGCTCGCCACGACACCCGCGCAGCTGATCGACAGCGGCCGACCACGGCCGGCTCTCCGGTCCGCTCCCACCGACATCCGTAGGAAAGGTCCGTGCGTGGCAAGCTCGACTGGACGACCTCCGCAGCGCCCGGCAGGCACCACGCCTGTCCGGGTCTCTGCCACCTCTCGTGCCACCGGTACGCCTGGCACCCCCGGCGCAGCCGGCACGCCCCGCCCGACCGGCACGCCCCGCCCCGCCGCAGCGACGACCGCGACCGCAGCCAGCGCCCCGGGCGCGCGCGGCGCGAAGACCACGGCCGGCAGCAAGGCCACGACAGCCACCAAGACCACGGCCGGCACCAAGAGCGCCGCGGGCTCCAAGGCTGCCAAGAAGGGTGCCGCCACCAAGGCCGGCGCCGGCAGTGGCAAAGGCGGCAAGGGCGGCAGCGGGAAGCGGTTCTTCAACTACCCCCGCTACGGCAAGGGCCCGATCCGACGCTGGCTGCCCTCGTGGCGGTTCCTCCTCGGCTCCTTCCTCACGATGATCGCCCTCGTGTGCGGCATCGTCATCGCCGCCTACGTCGGCCTCAAGGTGCCCACCCCCAGCGACGTCACCCTCCCGCAGTCCTCGACGGTGCTCTACGGCACCGGCCAGACCATGACGGTGTTCGCCGACCAGGACCGCGAGGTCATCCCCGGCGCCGACATCCCGCAGCACGTCCGCGACGCCGTGGTCTCGGCCGAGGACAGGTCCTTCTACGACAACTCCGGGATCGACCCCCGAGGGATCGCCCGCGCCTTCATCGGCAACATCCAGGCGACGATCAACGGCGGCCGGATCACCGGTGGTTCGACGATCACGCAGCAGTACGTCGAGCGCTACTACACGGGCGAGACGATCGACGGCTACGCCGGCAAGTTCAAGGAGATGCTCCTCGCGGTCAAGATCGACCGGCAGGAGAAGAAGGAAGACATCCTCGCGAACTACCTCAACACCATCTACCTGGGCCGTGGTGCCTACGGCATCGAGATCGCCGCGCAGAAGTACTTCGGCGTCTCGACCGGAGACCTCACCGTCGCCCAGGCCGCGCTCATCGCCGGGATCATCCCGGCTCCGTCCGCCTGGGACCCGCAGAAGAACCCGGAGAAGGCCGAGGAGCGATGGAACTACGTGCTCGACGGCATGGTCTCCGAGGGCTTCCTCACGAAGGCCGAGCGTGACCAGCAGACCTTCCCGGAGACCATCGCCTACGAGCAGACGAACCGGAAGCAGGGCCCGCAGGGCTACCTCATCGACATGGTCGAGCGTGAGCTCGCGGCGCTCCCGGAGCCCATCACCCGCGAGGACCTCGACAGCGGTGGCCTGACGGTCCGCACGACCATCGACGCCGGCCTCCAGGAGATGGCGCTGCAGGCGGTCGCGGAGATGCCCGCGGATGCCGCGCCGAACCTGCGGAAGTCGCTCGTGACCGTCGACCCCGAGACCGGGGGCTACCTCGCGGTGTACGGCGGGGCCGACTTCCTCGAGTCGCAGTTCAACAGCGCCACCATGGACGTCGCCCAGGCAGGATCGACCTTCAAGCCCTTCACGCTCATGGCGGCCCTCGAGGACGGCAAGACGCTCAAGGACACGTTCGACGGCAACAACAACAAGTTCTTCCCGGCGGAGAACTACACGGGTCGGAACTTCTCGAACCAGAGCTTCGGTCGGGTGACCCTCGAGAGGGCGACGCAGGACTCGATCAACACCGCCTACCTCGAGCTGAACGAGGAGATCGGACCGGAGGCCACGGTCGACGCCGCCATCAGGGCGGGCATCCCCGAGGGCTCGACCGACCTGTCGCCCGTCCTGGTGAACGTGCTGGGGGTCGCCTCGGTGCACACCGTCGACATCGCCCGCGCCTACACGACCTTCGCCGCGGGGGGCGAGAAGAAGTCGACGCACATCGTGGCGTCGGTGACCAAGAAGGTCGACGGAGAGGACGCCGTCGTCTACACGGAGAACACGTCGACCGGCGAACAGGTCTTCACGCCGGAGAACACCGCCGAGCTCACCTACGCACTCACCCAGGTGGTGCAGAACGGCTCGGGCACCACCGCGAAGAGGCTCGGCGTGCCGATCGCGGCCAAGACCGGCTCGACCAACGACAACAAGGCTGCCTGGTTCGCCGGGTACACGCCGGACTTCGTCACAGTGGTCTCGATGTTCCAGGTCGGGCCGAACGGCGAGCAGGAGTCCATCACGCCCTTCGGTGACTACGTCAACAAGGAGATCACCGGTGCGACCGCGCCGGCAGACCTGTGGACCGACTACATGGGCAAGGTCCTCCAGGGGCGCGACGTCAAGCAGTTCCCGGAGCGCCCAGCGCCGCCCACCCCGACCTGGACGCCCCCGCCGACGCCGACCGAGGAGCCCGAGCCCACGACGGCCCTCGTACCCGACGGCCTCGTCGGCAGCTCGCGCGACGCGGCTGCCAACGCCATCGCGGCCGCCGGGCTGACCCCGGCGGTGACCGAGCAGTTCGACGTGAACCCTGCCGGCACGGTGATCGGGGTGAACCCCGGCTCGGGTGCGGAGGTCGAGCCCGGCTCGACCGTGACGATCATCGTCTCGGCCGGCCCCGAGCCGGCGGCCCCGCCGCCCGCGCCAGAGCCGACCCCGGACCCGACGACGCCTGCTCCGGAGCCCACGACACCGGAGCCGGAGCCGACGGTGCCCGAGGAGCCAGACCCATCGACCGGGACCGCACCTCCGGAAGACCCAGGCGACGCCGCCCCGGCAGGTTGACCTCGGTCCCACCGGAGCCTCGCTCCACCTCTGCCCGCCATGCACCCCGGCGCTCACCGAGCTCGTACCGAGCACCGGAGGGCACCGAGAGCATGGCGGGCATCACGGTTCCCAGGGGGCGTGCCACCAGGTACCCTGAGTCACTGGTGTGTGCTCTGTGCTGTCCGCCAATCGGCCAGCACCGTGCACTCGAAGACACCGACCGGCCGGGCTCGTCCCGGCCACACGTACGCAACAGCCCTCCTGTCACGGAAAGACCGTGGCCGCTGAGTCCGTAGGAGGTGGGTTCACACATGCGTCAGTACGAATTGATGATCATCCTCGATCCCGAGATCGAAGAGCGCACCGTCGCTCCGTCGCTCGACAAGTACCTCACGGTCATCTCGACCGAAGGTGGATCGGTCGACAAGGTCGACATCTGGGGCCGCCGCCGTCTGGCGTTCGAGATCCAGAAGAAGTCTGAGGGCATCTACGCGGTGGTCGACTTCACCGCCACGCCTGCGACCGCCAAGGAGCTGGACCGTCAGCTCGGCCTCAACGAGGTCGTCCTGCGGACCAAGATCCTGCGCGCAGACGTCTGAGCACACGCTCTGACCTGAACGACCTCGTACGACCCGCACGGAATCGAATGGAGAGAAGCTATGGCTGGTGACACCGTCATCACGGTGGTCGGGAACCTCACGGGCGACCCGGAGCTCCGCTTCACCCCGTCCGGGGCTGCGGTCGCGAACTTCACGATCGCGAACACGCCTCGGACCTTCGACCGCCAGAGCAACGAGTGGAAGGACGGCGACACGCTGTTCATGCGCTGCTCGATCTGGCGTGAGGCTGCTGAGAACGTCGCGGAGTCCCTCACCAAGGGAACCCGCGTCATCGCTCAGGGCCGACTCGTGCAGCGCTCGTACGAGACCCGTGAGGGTGAGAAGCGCACCGTCGTCGAGCTTCAGGTGGAGGAGATCGGTCCTTCCCTGAAGTACGCGTCCGCCAAGGTCACCCGGGCACAGCGCTCGGGCGGCGGTGGCGGAGGCGGCTTCGGCGCCAGTTCTGGTGGTGGACAGGCACAGGCAGACGACCCGTGGGCGACCGCGGGTCCGGCGTCGTCGAACAGCGCGAGCTCGTTCGCCGACGAACCGCCGTTCTAGTCCCCACCCCGTAGATCGTCTCTGACGCCCGCGCCCAGCGCGCAGTCGTCGGAGAACCCTTGAGTGAAGGAGCAACCGCAATGGCAAAGCCCGTTGTGCGTAAGCCGAAGAAGAAGTCCAACCCGCTGAAGTCGGCGAAGATCGAGACCGTCGACTACAAGGACACCGCGCTGCTGCGTAAGTTCATCTCGGACCGCGGGAAGATCCGCGCCCGTCGTGTCACCGGTGTGTCCACCCAGGAGCAGCGTCAGATCGCGCGTGCAGTCAAGAACGCACGCGAGATGGCTCTTCTCCCCTACTCGTCATCTGCACGCTGAGAAGGGGCTGAAGACACATGGCAAAGCTGATTCTTACCCACGAGGTCACCGGCCTCGGTGAGCCTGGCGACGTCGTCGACGTCAAGGACGGGTTCGCCCGTAACTACCTCATCCCGCGCAGCCTGGCCACCCCGTGGTCCAAGGGTGCCGAGTCGCAGGTGACTGCGATCCGCAAGGCCCGCAAGGCCCGCGAGATCGCCAGCCTCGACGAGGCCAAGGCCGCACGCGACTCGCTGCAGTCGAAGGCTGTCGTCGTGAAGGCGAAGTCCGGCAACGGCGGCCGCCTCTTCGGCGCCGTCACCACGGCCGAGATCGCTGACGCGGTCGCTGCCCTCGGTGGCGTCACCGTCGACAAGCGCAAGATCGAGATCGCCCAGCCGATCAAGTCGACCGGAGAGTTCTCCGTGTCGGTCCGCCTCCACCCCGAGGTGTCGGCCAAGATCGCGGTCAACGTCGTCGCAGCCTGAGCCCTCACCGGCCAGCAGCACGTACAGGCAGGGCCCCGTCTCCCGTGAGGGAGGCGGGGCCCTGCCCCGTTCGGCGGTGAAAAGAGGTGGCCCGCCGCGGTGGGCCCGCCCTACGGTGAGGCGCATGGAGACGAGCGCCTCAGGTACCCAGGCCATCGACGACGCCGTCGCGGCGCGTCTGCCCGACGCGGTGCGCGAGACCGCGACCGACGAGGACTTCTCCGGCGTCGTCCGGGTGAGCAGCGGCGGGTCCCTCGTCTACGAGGAGGCCTTCGGGCTCGCCTCCCGACGCTGGTCCGTCCCCGTCGCGACCACCACCCGCTTCGACGTCGCCTCCGTCACCAAGCTCTTCACCTCGGTGGCCGTCCTCCAGCAGGTGGATGCGGGGACGCTCGACCTCGACGCGCCGATCGGCACCTGGCTCTCCCTCGCCGAGACCACGATCTCGCCGGAGATCACGCTGCGGCAGCTGCTCACGCACACCTCGGGTATCGCCGACGACGCCGACGAGGAGGCCGGTGAGTCCTACGAGGATCTCTGGGTGGACCGCCCGAGCTACTCCGTGACCACGACCGCGGACTTCCTCCCGCAGTTCGCGCACAAGCCGCCCCGCGCGACCCCGGGCGAGGACTGCCGCTACTGCAACGTCGGCTACGTGCTGGCCGGTCTCGTCCTCGAGGCCGTCACCGGCACCGCCTACCGCGAGCACGTGGTCGAGCACGTCTTCGCCCGGGCAGGCATGGAGCGGGCCGGGTTCTTCGACATGCGCGACGCCGAGCCCGACGTCGCGGAGGGCTGGGACCCGGTCCACGAGGACGACGACGAGGCCGGACCGGTGGTGGGCTGGAAGCAGAACATCTACTCGTACCCGCCGATCGGCTCGCCCGACGGGGGAGCGCACGTGAGCGCCCAGGACCTCGAGACCTTCATGGGAGCACTGCGCAGCGGGCGGCTGCTGTCCGCGGAGCTCACCGAGGCGTTCTTGACGCCGCAGGTGCTGCACCACGAGGACGACGAGCTCGCGCTCTGGTACGGCTTCGGGCTCGAGCTCGAGGTCCGGCCGGACGGCAGCGTCCGCTCGTACTACAAGGACGGGATCAACACCGGTGCCAGCGCGATCGTGCGCTACTACCCGGCGAGCGACACCACGGTCGCCGTCGTGTCGAACTCCGAGGACGGCGCCTGGGGCCCGATCAGCACCCTCGACGACCTCCTGGCGGTCTGACCGGCCCGACCCCACCCCCACCCCTCCTCATGCCCGTGGCGCGACGGCGCGGTACTCCCCGGAGGGTGTGACGGGCGCGTCCCGAGCATGAGGGTGGGCGGGGTGCGGGCGGGCGGGGAGGGTCAGGCGCCGGCGACCATCCAGCGGTCGGAGCGGGCGCGCAGGCCGGTGGTGAGCGCGCGGCTGAGCATGAACACCCCGGCGAAGGCGACCCACAGCCAGGCCAGCCCGGCGGGGCCGTCGGGAGCCCACGCCCGGACGGCCAGCGCGACGGGCGCGTAGACGACCAGCGTGACCATCCCGGCCCAGGCCAGGTACCGGCCGTCGCCGGCGCCGATGAGCACGCCGTCGAGCACGAACACCCACCCGGCGAGCGGCATGAGGACCCCGGCGACGAGCATGCCCAGGGTGATCGCGACGCGCACCTCGTGGTCGCTCGTGAACAGCAGGGCGAACCACCACCCGCCGGCCGCGATCACCACGCCGATCGCGGCCCCGGCGCCGACACCCCACTGGAGGGTGCGTCGCAGGATCGCCCGCGTCTGGGTGACGTCCCCGGCTCCGAGCCGGTGGCCGATCAGCGCCTGCGCCGCGATGGCGAGCGCGTCGAGGGCGAAGGCCGCCAGCCCCCACACGCTGTTGAGCACCTGGTAGCCCGCGAGGTTGACGGCGCCCAGGCTGGTGGCGACGAAGACCGTGAGCAGGATCGCGAGCCGCAGCGAGAGCGTGCGCACGAACAGGGGGAGACCCGAGCGGGCGTTGGCGAGGATCCCGCCCGAGGCCGGGCGCAGCGTCGCGCCTGCCGCGCGGGCCCCGCGGACGACGACCACCGTGAGCACGGCGCCCATCGTCAGCTGGGTGGCTGCCGTGCCGCCGGCCGAGCCGGCGATGCCGAGACCCATGCCGTAGACGAGGACGACGTTGAGGACGGTGTTGGTGATCGCGCCGCCGACGGCGACGTAGAGCGGCGTCCGGGTGTCCTGGAGCCCTCGCAGCACGCCCGTCGAGGCGAGCACCACGAGCATGCCCGGCAGCCCCGGCGTCGACCACCTCAGGTACGTGACGGCGTGCTCGGCGACGGCGCCCCGCGCACCCATGGCCCCGATGGCCCAGGGCGCCAGCAGCCACAGCGCGGTCGCCAGCACGAGCCCGAGACCGGCGGCGAGCCACATGCCGTCGACCCCCGACTGGAGGGCCTCGGCCCGGCGGCCTGCACCCACCCGTCGGGCGACGGACGCCGTGGTCGCGTAGGCGAGGAACACGCACAGCCCGACGAGCGTGAGCAGGATCGTCGAGGCGACGGAGAGGCCCGCCAGGTGCTCGGTGCCCAGGTGGCCGACGACGGCGGAGTCGACGAGCACGAAGACCGGCTCGGCGACGAGCGCCCCGAGGGCGGGGACGGCGAGGGCGAGGATCTGGCGGTCGAGCAGCCGGCGTGGCTCGGGGGTGGTGCTGTCCGCCACGTGATCCCTCCAAGGTCCGAAGCGTGGATGTGTGGACGATGAATCCTCTCATCCACAAGACGATCCCCGGAATTCCGCGCCTGAGGGCCGAAAACTGGCGTGAGACAGACTGTTGTCCCCAGTTATCCCCACAGTTATGCACACTGTGGATGACCGGTGACGTGCCTCTCGGGCAGTTATCCCCAAGGCTGGGGAAAACCCTGTGGACAGGCTGGTTGATCGCGGTCCCTGACGCGCGTACGGTGCGGGAGGCACCCATCGACGGCACAGGCTGTCGGTGGCGAGGTGTAGACCTGAGCCCTCGCCCACAGCAAGGACGGACAGACCATGTCGATCGACGAGCTTGACACCGGCTACAGCTCTTCCAGCCAGGGGTCGGGGTCGTCTGGGCCAGGGTTCGACCGCACCCCGCCCCAGGACATCGCTGCGGAGCAGAGCGTCCTCGGCGGCATGCTCATCTCGAAGGACGCCATCGCCGACGTCATCGAGCAGCTCAAGGGCACGGACTTCTACCGTCCGGCCCACGAGGCCATCTACGACACCATCCTCGACCTGTACGGCCGCGGCGAGCCCGCGGACGCGATCACCGTGGTCGCCGAGCTCACCAAGCACGGTGAGATGGGCCGCATCGGCGGCGCGCCGTACATCCACACGCTCATCTCGATGGTGCCGACCGCCGCGAACGCCGGCTACTACGCCCGCATCGTGCGTGAGCGAGCGGTGCTGCGCCGCCTCGTGCAGGCAGGGACGCGCATCGTGCAGCTCGGCTACGCGACCGACGGCGGTGACGTCGACGAGCTCGTCAACAACGCCCAGGCCGAGGTGTACGCGGTCACCGAGACCCGCAGCTCTGAGGACTACGCGGTGCTCGGCGACGTCATCGGCGGGGCCGTCGACGAGATCGAGGCGGCGGGGCACCGCGGCGAGGGCATGGTCGGCGTCCCGACCGGCTTCGCCGACCTCGACCGGTTGACGAACGGCCTCCACCCCGGCCAGATGATCGTCCTCGCGGCGCGTCCCGCCATCGGCAAGTCGACCCTCGGCATCGACATCGCACGGTCGGCGTCGATCAAGCACGGGCTGACCTCTGTCGTGTTCTCCCTCGAGATGAGCCGCAACGAGATCACCATGCGTCTGCTGTCGGCCGAGGCGCGGATCCACCTGCAGAAGATGCGCAACGGGTCGATGGGCGAGGAGGACTGGCAGAAGCTCGCCGGGACCATGGGCAAGATCTCCGAGGCGCCGCTGTTCATCGACGACTCGCCGAACATGTCGCTCATGGAGATCCGTGCCAAGTGCCGGCGCCTCAAGCAGAAGCACGACCTCAAGCTCGTGGTCATCGACTACCTGCAGCTCATGACGTCGGGCAAGCGCGTCGAGTCGCGTCAGCAGGAGGTCTCGGAGTTCTCCCGTGCGCTCAAGCTGCTGGCCAAGGAGCTCGAGGTTCCGCTCATCGCGATCTCGCAGCTGAACCGTGGCGCCGAGCAGCGCACCGACAAGCGTCCGGCGATGTCCGACCTGCGTGAGTCCGGCTCGATCGAGCAGGACGCCGACATCGTCATCCTGCTGCACCGCGAGGACGCCTACGAGAAGGAGTCGCCGCGAGCGGGCGAGGCCGACCTCATCGTCGCCAAGCACCGTAACGGCCCCACCGACGTCCTCACCGTGGCCTTCCAGGGCCACTACTCGCGCTTCGTCGACATGCAGGCCTAGGGTCTCCGCAGAGAACCCAGACGCACAGCAGCGGCCCCTGATCACCGTCGATCAGGGGCCGCTGCTGCGCGCACCGCTCGGGTGCGGGACGTGCTGGTCCGGTCGGGACGCAGCCTGCCTGGTGGGGTCAGTCTGCGCTGCGCCGGCGGCGCAGACGGGTCCCGACGGTGACGGCAGCCAGTGCGAGGAGCAACCACCCGAGGACCTGTGCACCGGTCGTCGCCAGGATCCCGTCGTCACGCTCCGACGCCTCAGGTGCAGGTGCGCCGCCGTCTGCAGCGTCGTCGCCGTCGCCGTCGCCGTCTCCGGCGCCACCGTCTCCGCCCGGGGAGAGGTAGTTGATGCTGAAGGTCGCGCCCACGGTGTGGTCGTCGCCCGGGTCGCCCTCGAGGATCTTCGGGTCGACGAGCGTGAGGCGCACGGGGATCACGGTCGTCTCGGCCCCGGAGATGAAGGCGCCACCACCGTGGGCATCCGCGTAGGAGACAGGGGCAGCCAGCGTCCCCGCCTGCGCCCAGCTGGTGACCGTGCCGTTCTCGTCGGTCAGTCCGTACTCGACGCCGAGTGCCCCCGCCAGGCTCCTGGAGTGCTCGTCGACCGGCGTGAAGACGCCGTCGAAGGCGGTCCCCAGCGTGCCGCGGTTCGCCAGGACCCACGTCCCCTCGACGGAGTCGCCCGGTGCGGACGTGTCGAAGGTGTGCACCATCGAGTCGCCGTGGAGCGTCAGCTCCGCGACGGGCCGTGCGCCGCTCGCGGCGGTCTGCGCGGCCGAGTGCTCGTCGGCCGCGGCGACCGTCCCAGACGCCAGCAGCGCACCGACGCTGATCGCAGCGACGGCGGTCGTTCGCCGGAGGGATGTGGGTGTGGTCACGTGGGTGTCCTGACTCTCTCTAGGTCGTCCGTGGAGCAGGCGCGCCGAAGAGCGCCGTGGGGTCGTGCACGCGGTGACACGTGCGTGCCTACCAGCCTCGGTCCGGTCAGGCGCTCGTGGCGCGGTCGTCGGCGGAAGTGCGCGGTAGCGGCGCCGCATGTGCGTGGTCGTGCGTGATCAGTGCGAGCGTCGCCCCCGGCACGGAGCGCCCGGCACGACCCGACATCGCAACGCGCGACGAGCGTCCCCGCACAGCGCGACGAGCGTCCCCCGCACTGTGATGTCACGAGAGATCCGCCCCGGAGCCGCTCCGAGGAGCGGCGCGACGGTCGCTCCGCGCTCACGACCGCCGTCCGCGACGATCGGTGTGTAGCGTCACCGGGGATGAGCCATGACGCAGAGGACGTAGAGAAGATCGTCTCGACCGGAGCCCTCCCTGGGTGGCACACCGTCGAGCACCTGGTCGAGACCGCCCACGAGACCTTCGCGCACGTCCGTGACGGGGAGGTCGCCGACTACATCCCGGCCCTCGCGGAAGCCGATCCCGACCTGTTCGGCGTGTGCGTCGTCGAGGTCGACGGGTCGGTGCACTCTGCGGGTGATGTCGAGCACCGGTTCTCGGTCCAGTCGATCTCCAAGGCCTTCGTGTTCGCGCTCGCCTGCCAGGAGGTCGGTCACGAGCGGGTGCTCGAGACCATCGGCGTCAACAACACCGGCCTGTCCTTCAGCTCGGTGATGGCGATCGAGCTCAACGGCGGTCACCCGATGAACCCCATGGTGAACGTGGGCGCGATCGCGACCACGGCCCTCGCCCCCGGTGCGGACCAGGACGCGCGCTGGGGCTTCGTGCGGGACGGCCTCTCGCGCTTCGCCGGCCGTGAGCTCGAGCTCGACGAGGGTGTGCTGGCCTCGGAGACCGAGGGCAACCAGCGCAACCAGAGCCTCGCGCTGCTGCTCGAGAGCTACGGCCGGATGCCGGTCGACGCCCTCGAGGCCGTCGACACCTACACGCGGCAGTGCTCGCTGCTCGTGGACGCCCGCGACCTCGCCGTCATGGGGGCCACCCTCGCCGGAGGCGGGGTGAACCCGCTGACCGGTGCCCGGGTCGTCGACGCCCAGATCGCGCGCGACACCCTGAGCGTCATGGCGACGGCCGGCATGTACGAGCACTCGGGGGAGTGGCTCTTCGAGGTCGGCGCCCCGGCCAAGAGCGGGGTCTCGGGCGGGATCGTCACGATCGCTCCCGGCAAGGGCGGGCTCGGCACCTTCTCGCCGCCGCTCGACAGCGCGGGGAACAGCGTCCGGGGACGCCGGGTCGCCGCCTACCTCGCGGACGCGCTCGGCCTCGACCTCTTCGCGTCGGCGCCCCCTGCGACGAACACCCAGACCCCTGTATCTTGATGTCAAGACAAGTTCGCCCCGAGCAACGCCAAGGAGCTGCCCGACGATGAGCAAGATCATCTACACGTACACCGACGAGGCGCCGATGCTGGCGACCCACTCGTTCCTCCCCGTCGTCAGCGCCTTCGCCGGCACCGCCGGTGTCGAGCTCGAGACGCGCGACATCTCCCTCGCCGGTCGCATCATCGCGGCCTTCCCGGAGCGGCTCACCGACGCGCAGCGCATCGGCGACGCGCTCGCCGAGCTCGGCGAGCTCGCCACGACGCCCGAGGCGAACATCATCAAGCTGCCCAACGTCTCGGCGTCGCTGCCGCAGCTCAAGGCCGCGATCGCGGAGCTCCAGGCCCAGGGCTACGACCTCCCCGACCACCCCGACGCGCCCGCCACCGACGCCGACGAGGACGTCCGCGCGCGCTACGACAAGATCAAGGGCTCGGCGGTCAACCCCGTGCTCCGCGAGGGCAACTCGGACCGCCGCGCACCGCTCTCCGTCAAGGAGTACGTGCGCAAGAACCCGCACCGCATGGGTGCCTGGACCGCCGACTCGAAGACGAACGTCGCGACCATGGGCCACGACGACTTCTTCTCCAACGAGAAGTCGGTCGTCCTCGACGCCGACGACGTCCTGCGCATCGAGCACGTCTCCGCCTCCGGCGACGTCACCGTCCTGCACCCGGGCGTGAAGGTCCTCGCCGGTGAGGTCGTCGACGCGTCGTTCCTCGACGTCGCCGAGCTGCACACCTTCCTGGCCGACGCGATCGCCCGGGCCAAGGCCGAGGACGTCCTGTTCTCGGTGCACCTCAAGGCCACGATGATGAAGGTCTCCGACCCGATCATCTTCGGCCACGTGGTCCGCGCCTTCTTCCCGGCCGTGTTCGAGCAGTACGGCGCTGACCTCGAGGCTGCGGGCCTCAGCCCGAACAACGGCCTCGGAGGGATCCTCGACGGTCTCGCCGCCCTGCCGAACGGCGACGAGATCCGTGCCGCCTTCGACAAGGGCCTCGCCGACGGCCCGCGCCTCGCGATGGTGAACTCGGACAAGGGCATCACCAACCTCCACGTGCCGAGCGACGTCATCGTCGACGCGTCCATGCCCGCGATGATCCGTACGTCCGGCCACATGTGGGGACCGGACGGCAGCGAGCAGGACACCATCGCGGTGATCCCGGACTCGAGCTACGCCGGCATCTACCAGGCCGTCATCGACGACTGCCGCGCGAACGGCGCCTACGACCCGACGACCATGGGCACCGTCCCCAACGTCGGGCTCATGGCCCAGAAGGCCGAGGAGTACGGCTCGCACGACAAGACCTTCGAGGTCGCCGAGGCCGGCACCGTGCGTGTGGTCAACCAGGCGGGCGAGGCGCTCCTCGAGCACGAGGTCCGCGCCGGCGACATCTGGCGCGCCTGCCAGACCAAGGACGTGGCCATCCGCGACTGGGTCAAGCTCGCCGTCAACCGTGCTCGTGCGACCGGGACCCTCACGGTCTTCTGGCTCGACGAGAAGCGTGCCCACGACGCCAACCTCATCAAGAAGGTCGAGGCGTACCTGCCCGAGCACGACACCACCGGGCTCGACATCCGGGTGCTCGCCCCCGCCGAGGCCACCACGCTCTCGGTCGAGCGCATCCGCCGCGGCGAGGACACCATCTCGGTGACCGGCAACGTGCTGCGCGACTACAACACGGACCTGTTCCCGATCCTCGAGCTCGGCACGAGCGCCAAGATGCTCTCGATCGTGCCGCTGCTCAACGGCGGTGGGCTCTTCGAGACCGGCGCCGGCGGCTCCGCCCCGAAGCACGTCCAGCAGCTCGTCGAGGAGAACTACCTCCGCTGGGACAGCCTCGGCGAGTTCCTCGCGCTCGCGGCCAGCTTCGAGCACTTCGCCGACGTGAACAGCAACGAGAAGGCCCGCGTGCTCGGTGCGACCCTCGACCGTGCCACCGGCACGTTCCTGCTCGAGAACAAGTCGCCCGGACGCAAGCTCGGGACGATCGACAACCGCGGCTCGCACTTCTTCCTCGCGCTCTTCTGGGCCGAGGAGCTCGCGCAGCAGACCGACGACGCGGACCTCGCGGCCGCCTTCGGCCCGCTCGCCGCGTCGCTGCGCGCCGACGAGCAGACGATCGTCGACGAGCTGGTCGCCGTGCAGGGCTCGCCGGCGGAGATCGGCGGCTACTACAAGGTCGACGCCGCCAAGACGGACGCCGTGATGCGACCGTCGGCCACCTTCACCGCGGCGCTCGCCGCGCTCTGACGGAGGACCCTGAACGACCCTGAACGACACCGCACGACCTGACGGGCCTGGACCGGGTGAGCTCTCCGCGAGAGCACCGGGTCCGGGCCCGTCGGCGTGGGTGGTCCGTGGCAGGCTCGGGGCATGACCTCAGCCCTCCTGCTCTCCGCCGGCCTCGGTGCCGTCCCCGGGTTCGTCCACGAGCGTCGCCGTCCTGGTCCGGGCGCGCCCCGGGTGGGCTTCGTCGCCGCGGCGACGAGCATCTACCCCTCGGCACCGTGGGTCGACGCCGACCGGGAGGCCCTCACGTCCTTCGGCCTCGACCTCGTCGAGGTCGACCTCACCGTCCTCTCGGGCGACGGGCTCACCGCGGCCGTCGCGGGTCTCGACGCGCTCTATCTCGCCGGCGGGAACACCTTCGCGCTGCTCCACCACCTGCGCCGGTCCGGCCTGGACCGTCTCCTGCCCGGCCTGCTCGACGACGGGCTGCTGTACCTCGGCGCGAGCGCGGGTGCCGCGGTCGCGGGTCTCGACGTCGAGCCGCTCTCGCTCATGGACGACCCCGCCGAGGCCCCGCCCCTCGAGTCCACCCGTGGGCTGGGGCTCGTGGACCTCGTCCTCCTGCCGCACGCCGACGGCATGCTGCCCCCGTACCCGTCGAGCCTCGTCGAGCGGATCGTCAGCACCTACGGTGACAGGTTCCCGATCCAGCGGATCGACGACGACCAGGCGCTGCTGGTGGCCGACGGTACGGCACAGGTGGTGCACTCTGCCACGGTCTGACGTACTGGCCGTGGAGCGGTGTGAGTCGTCGTGGTGGTGCGCGGTCTCGTCACGCGCGATCCCAGCGTCGGCGGGTGTCTCACCGGCACGAGGTGTGGCACCCGCCGAACCCCGGAGGGCTGCCTGACTCTCGTCGAGGCGACGCTTTACACAGGGGATTGGCACGCCCCGTGAGGAGCGTTGAGACAGTTCTACCAGCGGTCCTGAGGGCGCGCATCCTGAACGCAGCGGTAGTTCTCCAGCATGTCGCGGACGTTTCCGCCAGTCCAGAGTCGGCAGGATCGTGCGGCTGAGAGGGCGCGAGGCAGTGTGACGGCGATCATCGTCGTTCGACGGGCGCGGTCCGGGGAACGGTGCCACGATCTTCACAACACGTTCTCATCGAGCACATTCTTCTCTGGAGGTTGTCATGGGCATTCTTGGTTACATCGTCGTGGGTCTCATCTGTGGCGCCATCGCGAAGGCGCTCCTCAAGGACCGCGCTGTCGGCGGCTGGCTCGCCACCCTCCTCCTCGGCATCGTCGGCGCGATCGTCGGCGGTTGGCTCGGCGGTCTGCTCCTCGACATCGAGCTCGGCGGGTTCTTCGAGCTCCGCACCTGGCTCCTCGCCATCCTCGGCTCCGTCGTCGTGCTGTTCGTCTACACCGCGATCACGGGCAAGCGCTCGCGCCGCTGACGCACAGCGTCTGACGCTCTGCCGTCTGTCACAGGAGGGCCCCGCCGTCGGCGGGGCCCTCCTGTGCGTCCGGGTGGGCGTAGAGCCCTCCCGGCCTGTGGTGTGATGGTCGGATGCAGACCGCATCCGACTACGTCGCAGACCTCGCCCGGTTCATCTCGGCCAGCCCGTCCTCGTACCACACCGCCGCCGAGGCGGCCCGGCAGCTGGACGACGCGGGCTTCGCACGCCTCGACGAGGCAGCGGAGTGGTCGACCCCCACGCAGCGCGGGTACGTCGTCCGTGACGGCGCGATCATCGCGTGGGTCGCCCCCGCGACCGCTGGACCGACCACTCCCTTCCGCGTCCTCGGGGCGCACACGGACTCGCCCGGCTTCAAGCTCAAGCCGAAGCCGACCACCGGGTCGCACGGCTGGCTCCAGGCCGGCGTCGAGGTCTACGGTGGACCGCTGCTCAACTCCTGGCTCGACCGCGAGCTCGAGCTCGCCGGGCGTCTGGTCACGACCGACGGCCGCGAGGTCCTGGTCCGCACCGGCCCGTTCCTGCGCATCCCGCAGCTCGCCATCCACCTCGACCGCGAGGCCAACAGCGGGCTCACGCTCGACCGCCAGCGGCACACCGCCCCCGTCTACGGCGTAGGTGACCGGTCGCAGGCCGACCTCCTCGGGCACCTCGCCGGGCTGGCCGGGCTCAGCGGCGACGACGTCGCCGGGTACGACGTCCTCACCGCCGACACCGCGGCGCCGGCACGCTTCGGTCTCGACGACGCGCTCTTCGCGGCCGGCCGCATGGACAACCTCACGTCGGTCTTCGCAGGCCTGCACGCGCTGCTGGGCGCGGCCTCGGAGCCGAGCCCGGACCACGTGAGCGTCCTGGCGGCCTTCGACCACGAGGAGCTCGGCTCGGAGACCCGCTCGGGTGCCTCCGGCCCGTTCCTCGACGACGTGCTCACCCGCGTCGGCGCGACGCTCGGCGCGAGCGCCTCGCAGCGTCTGCAGGCCTACGCCGGCTCGTGGTGCCTCTCTGCGGACGCAGGGCACTCGGTGCACCCGAACTACCCCGAGAAGCACGACCCGACGAACCAGCCCGTCGCGGGCCGCGGACCGCTGCTCAAGATCAACGCCAACCAGCGCTACGCCACCGACGCGCACGGCGCTGCCCTCTGGGCTGGCGCCTGCGCAGCGGCCGGCGTCCCGTACCAGGAGTTCGTCTCGAACAACACGGTCCCCTGCGGCTCGACCATCGGGCCGCTCACGGCCACCCGCCTCGGGATCCGGACCGTCGACGTCGGCGTGCCGCTGCTGTCGATGCACTCCGCCCGCGAGCTCGCGCACGTCGACGACCTGCACGGTCTTGCGGCGGCCGTCGGCGCGTTCTTCGCCGGCTGAGGGCGACGGGGAGCACACCAGTGAGCACTGTCGTCTCGATCCAGAGCCAGGTGGTCGCCGGGCACGTCGGCAACGCGGCGGCCGTGCCGCAGATGCAGGCCGCGGGTCTCACGGTCCTCGCCGTCCCGACGGTCCTGTTCTCCAACCACCCCGGCCACGGCCGCTTCCGCGGTCGTGTCACGGACCCGACTCTCGTCGCCGACCTGCTTCTCGGCCTCGAGGAGCACGGCGTCCTCGACGACACCGTGTGCGTGGTCAGCGGGTACCTCGGCTCCCGGGAGACCGGTGAGGCTGTCGCCGCCTTCGTCGACCGCGCGCTCGTGGCGGGCCCGGGCATCCTCTACGTCTGCGACCCCGTCATGGGCGACACGGGGTCGGGCGTCTTCGTGGCGCCGGGAGTGGTCGAGGTGCTCCGCGACGAGCTCGTGCGCCGGGCGCACGTCCTCACCCCGAACCAGTTCGAGCTCGGGCTGCTCGTGACGGAGCGTCCTGTCGACGCCCCGGGCGCAGGGTCCGTCGACGACCTCGCCGCTGCCGCCCGCACCCTGCTCGGTCCTACGCAGCTCGGCGTGGTGGTCACCGGGTGCTACCTCGTCGACACCGAGCCCGGCGTCATCGAGACGGTCGTGGTCGAGCGGGACACCGTCACCCGGGTGCCCTCGATCAAGGAGTCCGACGCCCCGAACGGGACCGGTGACCTCTTCAACGGCGCCCTGACCGCGGCGCTGGCCACCGGCGCGACCCTGGCCGACGCGGCGCGCTCCGCCGCCGACGCGGTCTCCCGCGCCCTGCGATGGACTGCGACGCAGGGGTCACGGCACCTGCTGCTGCCGCCCGACGGCTGGGCGCCCGCAGAGGTCTGACGGCCAGGCGGGGACCGTCAGGCGAGACCGGTACGCGGGTCAGACCACCCCTGCGGACAGCGCACCCCTGTGGACAGCGCGTGCCGCCCCGTCCCGCGCCCTAGGCTGTCCTGCATGGCTCTCGTGACCTGTGACTTCTTCTCCGACGTGCTCGGCCTGAGCACCACCATGACGGTGGTGCTGCCGCAGCGGACCCACGCGCAGATCGGGATGGAGGGCGCCGAGCGCGCTGGCGCGACGCCGACCCTCTATCTGCTGCACGGCCTGAGCGACGACGCGACGACGTGGTCGCGCCGTACGTCCGTCGAGCGCTACGCCACCGAGCTCGGGATCGCCGTGGTCATGCCGCAGGTGGCCAAGAGCTTCTACTCCGACGAGGTGTACGGCGACCGCTACTGGACCTTCCTCACCGAGGAGCTCCCGTCGTTGGCGCGCTCGTTCTTCCACCTGTCGGACCGCCGCGAGGACACCTTCGTCGCCGGGCTGTCGATGGGTGGCTACGGCGCGTTCCAGTGGGCGCTCCGCAAGCCTCACGAGATCGCCGCCGCGGCCAGCCTCTCCGGGGCGCTCGACGTCGCGTCCCTCCACGAGGCGGTCCTGGAGCGCGGCGAGGGCTTCGAGGTCCTGCGGAAGGTCTACGGGGACACCTCGGTGCGGGGGAGCGACTCCGACCTGCTGCACCTGCTGAGCACGGTCGACCCCGCGACCCTGCCCGCGCTCTACCAGATGTGCGGCACCGAGGACTTCCTGCTGCAGGCCAACCTCGACTTCCGTGACACCGCAGCCCGGCACGACGTCCCGCTCACGGTCGACCTGCGTCCGGGGGACCACAGCTGGGGCCTGTGGGACGCCACCATCCAGGACGTCCTGGCGTGGCTGCCACTGCGTTAGATAGTGTCAGTGGTGACACTATAGTTTCACCGGCCCGGAGGGAGGTCAGGATGCGGACCCAGCACCCTCTGGCGACAGTGACACCGACGCTCGACGGGGACGTCCTCGTAGCTCTGGCCAGCGCACCTCAGGTGACGTTCACGACCGGGCAGGTAGAGAGACTGATGCGCCTGGGGGGAACCTCCAAGGGTTCGCTCACCGGGATCCGAAAGGTCCTCAACCGGCTCGTCGCCGAGGGCACCGTGGACCGCGAGACGGTCGCCGGCGTCGGGGCCTACAGGTTCAACGACGAGCACCTCGCCGCGCCCGCGATCCTGGCACTCGTCAACCTGCGCTCGAGCCTCGTCGGGCGCCTCGAGGAGACGACGCGTTCCTGGGGCGCGCCGCCGGTGTTCGGCGCGCTCTTCGGCTCTGCTGCCCGAGGGCAGATGACAGGGGACAGCGACATCGACATCTTCCTCGTGCGCCCCGGCGAGGTCGACGACCAGGTGTGGGGCGACCAGGTCGCCTCGCTCTCCGGACAGGTGCGACGGTGGACGGGGAACCGCGCCGAGGTGCTGGAGCTCGACGAGGCAGAGGTCGTCGAGCACCCGGACGACCTGGTGCTCGGTGAGGTGGTCCGCGACGGTCTCGTCTTCGCGGGGCCCCCGACCTGGCTCGTCCGGCTCCAGCGACCAGGGAGACGGCGTGGCACCCCGTGACACCGTCGCGACGGCTGCGGAGGTCGCCGGCCGCAGCTCGAAGGCCGAGCAGTTCCGGGTGGCTGCAGAGATCGTCCGCGACCTCGGTGACGGAGACGACTCTCTCGACGACGCCTTCGTGACGCTCTGCGTCCACTCCGGCATCGCAGCCGCCGACGTGATCCTCATGCGCAAGACAGGCAGGTACAGCAAGGGCGCGAGCCACGCCGACGCTGTCGACGCGCTCGCGAAGGTGTCGCGCGAGCTCTCCCGAGCACTCGCCACGCTGCTGAGCATGAAGACGAAGGCCGGCTACTCTGCCAACCCTGTCCAGGCCCGTCAGCTGACCTCGGCGGAGCGGGCGATGAACGCCCTCCTCGCCGGGATGAGAGGGTGACGGACCGGCCGACCGACGTCCGGTCTCGAGCGTGTCCCGCGTCACGTCTGGCACGATGCCTAGGTGTACCTGACGCTCGGCACCACCTCGACCGGCACGACTGACGGCTCGTCTGCCGGTACCTTCGGCGACGCCTCTGACCTGGGCTTCGTGCTGCACAAGCATCCGGCACGCGCCCAAGAGCTCGACCTGCCGGTCGGTCGGGCGCACGTCTTCTACCCCGAGGCCACCGCCGCGCGGTGCACGGTCGCGCTGCTCCTCGAGGTCGACCCCGTCGGTCTCGTGCGCGGCAAGAAGCTCGGCAAGGACTCCTTCGCGCTGGGCCAGTACGTCAACGACCGCCCGTACGCGGCGTCGTCCCTCGTCGCGGTCGCCCTCGGCCGGGTGTTCCGCTCCGCCCTCAACGGCGTGTGCACCGCCCGCCCCGAGCTCGTCGGTCAGGAGGTCCCGCTCACCCTGCACGTCCCGGCGCTCCCCAGCCGTGGCGGCGCCGACCTGGTCCGACGCCTCTTCGAGCCCCTCGGCTGGACGGTCGACGCCCGCGCCCTGCCCCTCGACGAGCAGGTGCCCGCCTGGGGAGACTCGCGCTACGTCGACCTGACCCTCACGGGCACGACCACCGTGCAGCGTGCGCTCTCGCACCTCTACGTCCTGCTGCCCGTCCTCGACGACGCCAAGCACTACTGGGTCGACGACACCGAGGTCGACAAGCTGCTGCGCGCCGCCGGCGAATGGCTCGGCACGCACCCCGAGCAGGAGACCATCACCACCCGCTACCTCGCCCACCAGCGCGACCTCGTCGCCGACGCGGTCGGCCGTCTCGACCCCGAGACCGCCGCCCTCGAAGGTGCTGGACGCACCGAGGGCGCCGAGAGAGCCGGGGCCGCCGACGACCCCGAGGGCTCCGTGCCCCGCCCGCCGTCGCTCGCGCGCGTGCGGCGCGAGGCGCTGCTCGCCGAGCTCGAGACGCTCGGCGCGACGACCGTCGTCGACCTCGGGTGCGGGGAGGGCGCGCTGCTCCGTGAGCTCCTGCACGATCCGCGCTACACGTCGGTCCTCGGGGTCGACGTCTCCCACCGTGAGCTCGCGAGGGCCGAGAGACGGCTCGGTCTCGACCGGATGCCCGACGCCCAGCGGGCCCGGCTCGGGCTGCTGCAGTCCTCTGTCACCTACCGCGACGACAGGTTCGCGGGGCACGACGCCGTGGTGCTCTCCGAGGTGGTCGAGCACCTCGACCTCCCCCGCCTGCCAGCCCTCGAGCGCACGGTCTTCGAGCACGCGGCGCCGCGGCACGTGCTCGTGACCACGCCGAACGCCGAGCACAACGTCCGGTACCCCGCGCTCGCGGGCGGCGGGTTCCGGCACCCGGACCACCGGTTCGAGTGGACGCGTGCCGAGCTGGCGGACTGGGCCGAGCAGGTGGGGGAGCGCTACGGCTACACGGTGCGGTACGTGCCGGTGGGCGAGGACGACCCCGAGGTCGGGCCCCCGACGCAGATGGCGGTCTTCAGCCGCAGGAGCAGCACCGCCAGCCCGAGCAGCAGCACCGCCGGGCCGAGCGCCACCGACCCGAGCACGGCCAGCACCACCGCCACGAGCACCACCAGCACCACCAGCAGCGAGGGGACGCAGCGATGAGCGACGAGGCAGCAGCGGACCAGGTGGCTGGTCCGACGTCCGCGACGTCCGCGACGTCCGCGACGTCCCCGAGGGCCTCGCGGGTCCTCGGCATCCCCGAGCTGTCGCTCGTCGCGCTCGTCGGCGCCTCGGGGTCGGGCAAGTCGACCTTCGCCGCGGAGCACTTCGGGCGCTACGAGGTGGTCTCCAGCGACATGTGCCGTGGCCTGGTCTCCGACGACGAGAACGACCAGTCGGCCACCGCGGACGCCTTCGAGGTGCTGGGCACCATCGTCGGCAAGCGCCTGGCTGCCGGGCGGCTGACCGTCGTCGACGCCACCAACGTCACGCGCGACGCCCGCAAGGCCGTCGTCGAGCTCGCCCGCGCGCACGACGTGCTCCCTGTCGCGATCGTCCTCGACGTCCCCGACGCCGTGAGCCTCGAGCGGAACCGGGCGCGGGGCGACAGGTCCTTCGGCGACCACGTGGTCCGCCGGCAGCGCGACCAGCTGCGGCGCTCTCTCAAGGGCCTCGCCAAGGAGGGGTTCCGTGCCGTGCACGTGCTCACCTCCGTCGACGAGGTCGCGACGGTGACGGTCCGCCGCGAGCGGCTGCTCACGGACCACCGCGACGACCACGGCCCCTTCGACGTGGTCGGTGACGTCCACGGCTGCCTCGGCGAGCTCGTCACGCTGCTCGGGGCCCTCGGCTACCACCTGGTCCGCGACGACCAGGGGCGCCCCGTCGACGCCTCCCACCCCGAGGGCCGTCGAGTGGTCTTCCTCGGGGACCTCGTCGACCGCGGCCCGGACGCCGCCGGCGTCCTGCGCCTGGCGATGGGCATGACCGCCGCCGGGCACGCCCTCGCCGTGCCCGGGAACCACGAGAACAAGCTCGTCCGTGCGCTGCGCGGCCACCAGGTGACCGTCAGCCACGGGCTCCAGGAGACGCTCGACCAGCTGGCCGCCGAGCCCCCGGAGTTCCGGGCGCAGGTCGAGCGGTGGTGCTACGACCTCGTCTCCCACCTGGTGCTCGACGACGGGAACCTGGTCGTCGCGCACGCCGGACTCAAGGAGGCGTACCACGGGCGCTCCTCGGGCCGTGTGCGCAGCTTCGCCCTCTACGGCGACTCGACGGGGGAGACCGACGAGTACGGCCTGCCGGTCCGCTACCCCTGGGCGACCGAGTACCGCGGCCGGGCGACCGTCGTCTACGGGCACACCCCGACGCCCGAGGCCGAGTGGGTCAACAACACCATCTGCGTCGACACCGGCTGCGTGTTCGGCGGCAACCTCACGGCGCTGCGGTACCCCGAGAAGACGCTCGTGCAGGTCCCCGCGGAGCGCGTCTGGTACGAGCCCGTCAAGCCCTTCCCCACCGCCGGGACGGCCGGACCAGCACCCCGCTCCGGCGACGGCCTCGACATCACCGACGTCCTGGGGCGACGTGTCGTCGAGACCGGCCACCACGGCCGGGTCACGGTGCACGAGGACAACGCGGCCGGCGCCCTCGAGGTGATGAGCCGGTTCGCGCTCGACCCGCGCTGGGTCCCGTACCTGCCCCCGACCATGCCGCCCGTCGCGGCGTCGGACCGTGACGACACGCTCGAGCACCCGGCCGAGGCCTTCTCGGCCTACGCCGCAGAGGGCGTCGGCACCGTCGTGTGCCAGGAGAAGCACATGGGGTCCCGTGCCGTGCTGCTCGTCTGCCGCGACGAGCAGACCGCGACCGATCGCTTCGGTGCGGCCCCGGGGCAGACCGGCGCCGTCTACACCCGCACCGGGCGGTCCTTCTTCGACGAGGCCCTCACCGAGACCTTCCTCGGGAGGCTCCGTGCGGCCGTCACCGCGGCCGGGCTCTGGGACGAGCTCGACGGCGGGTGGTTGCTGCTCGACGCCGAGCTGCTCCCGTGGACCGCCAAGGCCGAGGCGCTCGTCCGCGACCAGTACGCGAGCGTCGGCGCGGCCGCGCGCTCCTCGCTGGCGGCCGCGACGTCCGGCCTCGAGCAGGCAGCGGCAGCCGGTGTCGACGTCGACGACCTCCTCGCCCGCACGCGACGCCGCGCTGCCAACGTCGACGGCTACACCGACGCCTACCGGCGCTACCGGTGGCCCGTCGACGGGCTCGACGGCGTGCAGGTCGCACCGTTCCAGGTGCTCGCGAGCGAGGGCCGGTCCTGGCACGACCGCGATCACGGCTGGCACGCTTCGGTCGCCGACAGGCTGCAGGCGGCCGACCCGGTCCTCGTCCGGTCGACCCGTCGCACCGTCGTCGAGACCGCCGACCCGGCCTCGGTCGAGGCGGGCACGCAGTGGTGGGAAGACCTCACCGCCGCCGGCGGCGAGGGGATGGTGGTCAAGCCCTGGACCAACCTCACCCGCGGTCGCAAGGGTCTCGTCCAGCCTGGCCTCAAGGTCCGCGGGCGGGAGTACCTGCGGATCGTCTACGGTCCCGACTACCTCGAGCCGGGGAACCTCGAGCGGCTGCGCTCGCGGTCGCTCGGGCACAAGCGGTCCCTCGCGCTCCGTGAGTACGCGCTCGGGCTCGAGGCCGTCGAGCGGCTGGTCGCGCGCGAGCCGCTCTGGCGGGTCCACGAGGCCGTGTTCGCGGTCCTCGCGCTCGAGTCCGAGCCGGTCGACCCGCGTCTGTGAGCAGCAGGGACGCAGCAGGGCGACGGTGGCCGAGAGGTGGGGGAGCGGCGGAGGAGCGGCACCGTCACAGATCACCCGCGGCGTGGTCATCGTCACATCTGACGTCCCGTACAGTCGTCGCCATGGATCGCACTCTCCCCCTCGACGCGCACCGCGGTGCCGCAGACGACGTGTTCCGTGACGCCGCCGAGGCGTACGGTGCGCAGGACTACGCACGGGCCGAGCACGGCTGGTCGCTCACCCGCGACTACTTCGCCGCGAACGGCCACACCCTCGACGCGGCCGGTGCTGCCGTCGGGCTCGGCGACGTCCTCTGGGACACCGGTCGAGGGACCGAGGCCGGAGAGCTCTACGCCGAGGCGCTCGAGGTCTACCGCACCGCCGGCCTGCCGCGGCAGGTGGCCGGCTGCCTGATGAACCTCGGGCTGTCGCACGGCGGGGCCGAGCGCCTCGCCGACGCCGAGGCGGCGTACCTCGAGGCCCGCGACCTCTACACGACGCTCGGTCTCGACCGTGAGGTCGCCAGCGCCTCCCTCAGCCTGGGTGGGATCCTCGCGGCGCAGTCGCGCTTCGACGAGGCGGCCACCGCGTACACCTCGGCTCTCGCCTACTACGAGAAGCACCAGCTGCGCTCGCGGGTCGCTGACTGCGCGGCGGGCCTCGCCCTCGTGCTCCGCGAGACCGGGCACCTCGACGAGGCGGCGACGAGCTACACGGCTGCGCTGACCATCTACACCGAGCTGGGTCTGCCGCATCAGGCGGCCGACGCGCTCGCCGGGCGTGGTGCCGCGCGGCACGCTGCCGAGCAGCTCGAGCCCGCAGAGGCCGACTACACGGCGGCCCGCGAGGCGTACACGACGCTCGGTCTGCACCGCCCGGCGGGCGCGTGCCTCGTGGCCCTCGCCGAGATCTACACGGCCGCCGGACGGTCCGACCAGGCCGACGCCGCCTACGAGCAGGCGCGCGGCGAGTACTCCGGCAGCGGCGCAGCGCAGTGATCCGCGAGCACGTCGCACGGGTCTACTGGTCGCTGAGCCGGTGGACGCTGAAGACCGAGCCGATCGCCAAGGAGGGCGCGGGGATCCTCGTGGGGGCGCCGCACACCTCCAACTGGGACTTCATCCACATGCTCGCCATCACGGCGCGTGCCGGTGTCCCGGTGCGGTACCTGGGCAAGCACACGCTCTTCAAGCCACCCTTCGGGTGGCTCATGCGCGGCCTCGGCGGCATCCCCGTCGACCGTCGTGCGCCCGCGGGGCTCGTCGACGAGCTCGTGGCGCGCGTCGCGGCGGGGGAGCGGTTCTACCTCGTGGTCACCCCGGAGGGGACACGCAGCAAGGGCGAGTACTGGAAGTCCGGGTTCCTGCGCATCGCCCGTGAGGCGGGCCTGCCCGTGACGCTCGGGTACGTCGACCGCACGACCATGACGGCGGGACTGGGGCCGACGTTCACGCCGAGCGGCGACGTCCGGGCCGACATGGACATGGTCCGCGCCTTCTACGCCGACAAGGCCGGCCACGACCCGTCGCGTCGTACCGAGCCTCGCCTGCGCGAGGAAGACCTGCCCGAGCCCGAGCAGCCCGAAGAGGGCATCGCCGGCGCCTGAGGTCGCGGGTGGTCGGGGCCTCTCAGCCTGCGAGCACCTCTCAGCCCGGGAGCACCTCTCACCTCGCGAGCACTCAGCCCGCCAGCGCCTCGCGGTGGTCCTCGGCGACGAGGCGGCGCAGGGACGAGAGCAGGTCGTCGGCGGTGAGCAGCCCGACGGGCTGGTCCCCCTCGGTGACGATCACCGCGCCCGTCTCGGAGACGGCGAGCTCGGCGAAGGCCTCGTCGAGCGTGGTCCCGAGCGGGATCGAGGCGAGCTCGGCACCGGGGTGCACGGCGTCGAGGGAGCGCAGGTCGTCGCGTGCGACGTCGCCGAGACCCAGCATGCGCATGGAGCGTCCGGCGCCGATGAAGTTCTCGACGAAGGCGTTCGCGGGCTGGGACAGCAGGCGCAGCGGCGTGTCGATCTGCTCGATGATCCCGCCCTTGCTGAACACGGCGACGCGGTCGCCGAGCAGGACGGCCTCGTCGATGTCGTGGGTGACGAGCATGACGGTGGTGCCGAGCTCGGACTGGATGCGCCGGAATTCGGTCTGCAGGCGTCGTCGACCCTCGGGGTCGACCGCCCCGAAGGGCTCGTCCATGAGCAGGACGGGCGGGTCGACCGCGAGGGCGCGGGCGACGCCGACGCGCTGGCGCTCACCGCCCGAGAGCTCGTGCGGGAACCGCTTGGAGTAGGTCTCGGGGGCGAGGCCGACGAGGGTGAGCAGCTCCTCCACGCGGGCCCGGGTGCGCTTGCGGTCCCAGCCGAGCAGGCCCGGGACGGTCGCGACGTTCTGCGCCACCGTCTTGTGGGGGAACAGCCCGACGTTCTGGATGACGTACCCGACCCGGCGGCGCAGGGCGACGGCGTCGGTCGACATGATGTCGGCGCCGTCGAGCAAGATCCGCCCGCCGGTGGGCTCGACGAGGCGGTTGACCATGCGCAGCGTCGTGGACTTGCCGCACCCGGAGGGCCCGACGAGGACGAGCAGCTCGCCCTTGCGGACCTCGAGGTCGAGGTCGTCGACCGCGACGGTCTGGTTGCGGAACTCCTTGCGGACGTCCTCGAAGCGGATGAGGACGTCGCCGGGGGCGACCGTCGAGGCGCTGCCGACGGGGTCGGAGCCGTGGCGGGAGGTCCGTGTGCTGCTCATGCCACGACGCTACCGGGAGATCCCGACACGGGCGCGGCCAGGAAGGGCAGCGCGACAGAGGTCACCCGCGTTGCCCGCGCCCCTGTGGGCGGCAGCCGGTACCGTCGGGCAGATGAATCCCGAGCAGCCGGCCAACCCATGGCTGTCCTGGCAGTACGTGCAGGACAACTCGGACGAGATCCTCCGCTACCTGGGGGAGCACGTGTCCCTCACGCTCCAGGCGATCGCGATCGCCCTGGTCGTCGCGATCCCGCTGGCCGCCCTCGCCCACGCCTGGCCCTGGCTGTCCGGGCCGCTGGTCGCGACGACGGGCGTGCTCTACACGATCCCGTCGCTCGCGCTCTTCGCGGTGGTCTACCCGTTCATCCGTGACCGGCGCAGCACCGTGCTGCTGGGTCTGGTGCTCTACGCGCTGCTGCTGCTGGTCCGCAACACCCTCGTCGGGCTGCGCGGTGTGGACCCGGCGGTGACCGACGCCGCCCGCGGCCTGGGCTACGGCCGCTGGCGGATGCTCTTCACGGTCGAGATGCCCAACGCGCTGCCCGCCGTCATCACCGGCCTGCGGCTCGCGTCGGTGAGCACCGTCGCCCTGGTGACCGTGGGCGTGGTCATCGGCTACGGCGGTCTGGGCCAGCTGATGTTCCGCGGCTTCACCAGCGGTTACCACGCGCAGATCATGACGGCCACGCTGCTGTGCCTGGCGCTCGGCCTGCTCATCGACCTCGTGCTGTACCTCGTCGGCCGGCTCGTCACGCCCTGGTCGCGGGCGGCGGTGAGCTCGCGATGAACGAGATCTCCGCTGCGATCGCCTGGCTCAACGACCCGCTCAACTGGCAGGGCAAGGGCGGCATCCTCGCGCTCACCGGCGAGCACCTCGTCATGACGCTCCAGGCCGTGCTGCTCGCCTCCGTGATCGCCCTGCCTCTCGGCGTGGTCCTCGGGCACAGCCGTCGGGCCGCCAAGCTCGGGACGTCGACCGTCGTCCTCACCAACGTGACCCGGGCGCTGCCCACCTTCGCGCTCCTGACGATCTTCGCCTCGACGGGCGTCGGCTTCGGCAACACCCCGACGGTGTACGCGGCGGCGATCTTCGCGCTGCCCGTGATCCTCGCCAACACCTACGAGGGCGTGCGCAGCGTCGACGCGGACATCCGCGACGCGGCCACCGGCATCGGCATGTCGGGTACCCGGGTGCTGCTCCAGGTCGAGCTCCCGCTCGCCCTGCCGCTCATCACCTCGGGGCTGCGCACCGCCGCCGTACAGGTCATCGCGACCATCCCGCTGGCCGCCCTGGTGGGCGGCGGAGGCCTCGGGATCATCATCACGCAGGGCTTCGGCACGCAGCGCTTCGGCCAGGTGCTGGCCGGCGGTGTGATCGTCGCGGTCCTCTGCCTGCTCGTCGAGGGGGTGCTCGCCCTCGCGCAGCGCCTGCTCACCCCCGCACCGGTGCGGGCCCTCCAGGGGGCCTGACCGGCGCAGAGACCGGCGCAGCGGGCCGCAGACCGTTATCAGAGCGAGACCCCAGCACGCCCCTGACCGGTTGCCTCGAGACCGCCGGCGGGGTCCACTAGATGCTCGACCTCTCTACCCTGGAGACACCATGCGCGCTCGTCGCACTACCATGACCACCACCGCGGCGGCGCTGGGGCTCGTCCTCGTCCTCGCCGCCTGCGGAGACCCGGGCTCCTCGAGCGGGTCGGGCACGACGTCCGCCGCGACGCCGACCGCGGCCTCGAACCTCGAGACCTGCGACCCCGTCCCGGGCGACACCTTCGTCGGGCTCGAGGACGACAAGACCCTCCAGAACCCCGACAACATCATCCCCGCGGTCAACGCGGCCGCTGCGGGCGAGGACGCCGAGATCGTCACGGTCCTCGACACCGTGTCCGCGGTCCTCGACACCCCGGCGCTCGTCGACCTCAACAAGGCCGTCGACGTCGACCGTCAGACCTCGCAGCAGGCTGCGGCCGACTTCGTCGCCGCGAACGACCTCGGCTCGCCCGAGCAGGTCGGCGAGGGTCGCTCGGTGATCGTCGGAGCCCCGAACTTCTCCGAGGGTCAGACGCTCGCGAACCTCTACGTCGAGGTGCTCAACGCCGCGGGCTACGACGCGCAGACCCAGGACATCGGCAACCGCGAGCTCTACCTCACGGACCTCGAGTCCGGTGCGATCACCGTGGTCCCCGAGTACGTGAGCACGCTGACCGAGTTCCTCAACGCCAAGGTCAACGGCGAGAACCCGGAGCCCGTCGCCACGACGGACCTCGACGCGACCGTCGAGGGCCTGACGGGCCTCGGTGATGAAGTCGGGCTCGCCTTCGGCACCCCGGCCGACGCCCAGGACCAGAACGCCTTCGCCGTGACGACGGCCTTCTCGGAGCAGTACGGCGTCACGACGCTCACCGAGCTCGCGACCACCTGCGGCGACGTCGTCCTCGGCGGCCCGCCGGAGTGCCCGGAGCGCGCGTTCTGCCAGCTGGGCCTCGAGGACACCTACGGCCTCGAGGTCGGCGAGTTCGTCTCGCTCGACGCCGGCGGCAACCTCACCAAGGACGCCCTGCGCCAGGGCAACATCACGGTCGGCCTGATCCTCTCGAGCGACCCGTCGCTCGCGACGGACTGACTGTCTGTTCGACTGACTGACCCAGCCTCCGCGGGCTGACGCACCACGTCAGAGCCCGGCTGCTCTCCACCTCACGGGGAGCAACCGGGCTCTCGTGCGTCTGGGGTCAGCGGCCAGCGCCGGGTCAGCACGGGTGCAGCGCCGGTGCAGCGCTCACAGGGGCACCGGGTGCGAGGCCACAGCCCCTACGCGAAGCCGTAGGCCGCCTTGACCGAGCCGAGCGTCGGGTACGGCTCACCGTCGTAGCGCAGGTGGACGAGGCCGTCGTGCTGGTAGAGCGCGAGCACGGAGATCTTCGGGTCGCAGGCGATCGTCGTGCCGTCGTAGAGGTTGACGGTGACCGAGGAGGTCGACGGCAGGTAGAAGAGCACCCGCCGGAGCCCGCGGGCGTGGCGCAGCCCCAGGACGAACCCCGGCATGCGGTCGTGCGAGACGAGGCGGCGCCGTCCAGCGTCGAGCGGGGCGTTGTCGACGCTGCCCTGCCGGTGGTCGCCGAGCTCCCACAGGACGTCCATCCCGCAGACGTCGCCGCCGACCACCACCTGGAGGGAGCCGATCGCGGACTGGAACCGGGAGAGGGCGAGCATGGGCTGGCGGGCGTCGAGACGCCCGGCGCCGGTCACCCGGGGGATCGACCGGGCGGGCGGCTCGGGCTCACGGACGGTGGCCGTCGGCGTCCCGATGCTCAGCCGGACGGCCGACGGCGCGCCGGCCGTGGGGGCCTCCGGGCGGTGGGGCGGGCGCCGTCGGATGAACGAGTCGACGGGGGTGCCGCTCACAGCTCGAAGCCGAAGTTCTGCGCGACGTCGGCGACCCCTCCGGCGAAGCCCTGCCCGATGGCGCGGAACTTCCACTCGTTCTGGCGGCGGTACAGCTCGCCGGCGACGACGGCGCTCGTCGCGCCGAGGTCTGCGGCCTCGACCGGGTAGCGGATCACCTCGGAGCCGGCGCGGTCGAGGACGCGCACCACGCAGTCCCGCACGCTGTCGAAGGTGCCGGGCTGACGCAGGTCGGGGTTGACGTAGAGGATCAGCGCGATGCTCATGACGTTCGAGGGGATCCGCTGGAGGTCGACCTCGATCTGCTCGACGTCACCGCCGGGCAGCGACCCGTCGGGCTCGTAGGAGACCGCCTCGTCGGGGCTGAGCATCTGGTTGAAGTACACGACGTGCTGGGCGGTCACGGCGAGGCCGTCCTGGCCGCACGCGATCGCGCACGGCACGACCTCGGTCGCCGGTCCGTTGCTCTGCACGACGTGCCACGAGAACCCGACCGTGATGGTCGTGGCCGTGGGGACGTTGTGGGTGACGGAGGCGTTGGCGCCCTTGGAGAGCGTGATGGCTGGCATGTCAGGTCACCCGAACTTCTCGCGGAGGAATCGACCGTTGATCTCGAGCTGGGCGTTGTCGTGCGCGTAGACCGCGGTCACCATCGAGTGGACGCGGCCGTCGAGCAGGCGCAGCTGGCTGAGCAGGAGCTCTTCCTTCGTGGCGCGCTCGGCGCGCGAGGCGAGGAAGGCGTTGACGGTCGAGGGGATGTAGTCCTTGATCATGAACTCGATGGCGATCTGCTCGTCGACCGTCGGCGGTGCGACGAGGGTGTGGTCGAGCAGCTCGTTGAGGTTGTCGAGCATCGAGAACAGCAGGATGGACGCGGGGACGGGCAGGGTCGCCCCGCTCTGCTTGGCGGCACCGACGAGCCCGCGCAGGTGCCCCTCCATGACGTCGTGGAAGGGCGCCTGCGGTTCCGGGGCGGCGACCGGTGCCGGGGTGTCCGGGACGGCCGGGCCCCGGCGTCCGAACAACCAGCTCATCGGTTCGTCCTCGTCGGTGCGTGCGGGATTGCGGAGGTCGTGCGTGCTGGCCTGCTGGGCCGGCGGAGTGGGTCAGGAGGTGATCTCGGGGCGGCTCTTGGCCCGCTCGAGGTACGGCTGCGCCCGCTCGATCTGACCCTCGAGCGACGTGATGGTCACGGCCATGCTCGAAGCGGCCTCGGCGCGGAAGGTGTCGATCGCGTCCATGGTCTCGAAGACGTCCTGGAACGCCTTCTCGAGCTTGTCGATCTCGATGGTCGAGGCGGCGGCCTGGCGGTGGATGTCCGCCGAGGTGGTCTTGAGCATCTCGGCGTTCGAGGCGATGAGGTCGCTGGTCGTCTTGTTGAGCGCGGTGATCTGGTCGAGGACCAGACGCTGGTTGGTGAGCGCCTGGGCGACGATCACGGCGGTGCGCAGCGCAGACAGCGTGGTGGTGCGGGCCCGGTCGACGCCCTTGATGAGCTCGACGTTGTTGGCGCGGACCATGTCCATCGCGAGGTAGCCCTGGGCGGACACGGCGAGCTGCGTGAGGATGTCCTCGCGGCGCTGGCGGACGGCGAACAGCACGTCGGAGCGCATGGCCTTGGCGGTGTCGGGGGAGGAGACCTCGACCTCGGTGATCTTCTTCTCGACGGCCGCGTCGAGCCCGCCGAGGAGCACGGCGTACTCCGACAGCGTGCCCATGGTGTTCCAGAGGTTGACCTTCTCCTGCTCGATCGACGCGTTGTCCTTGCGGAGCTCGTCCTGACCGGACTCGAGGGCGCGGGTGATCGAGTCGAGCTGCACCTGCGCCGACTTGTAGCGGTCGAAGTACCGGGCGATCTTGGACCCGCCGGGGATGAACCCGAGGATCTTGCGGGCACCGGTGAGGTCCGCACGGTTGGGCGTGAGGTCCTCGACCTGGAAGCGCAGGTCGGTGAGCGTCTTGGCCACGCGGGCCTGCGCGTCACCGGCGTCGCCGCTGCCCTTGGCTGCCGCCAGGGCGGACGCGGGACGCTCGAGCATGCGGTTCGACGCGTTGGCGGCGCCCTGGATCTCGTCGCGGCCGAGGGTGGTGATCTCGGTGATCTTCGCCTGCAGCTCGGGGCTGTTGGGCGTGAGGGTCGCGAGCTCGGCCGCGTACGCCTCGGCGGTCGCCGCGAGCTCCTGCTTCTTGGCGTCGGGGACCGGGACCATCCCACCGACCTGCTCCGGCTCGACCGCGGCGACGGGCGCCGGCGGCTGCAGCACCAGGGATGCGCCGGGAGGGGTCAGGGGGGTGCTCTCGCTCATCAGGACTCCGGTTCTCATGTCGCGCAGGCTCGTCGACGAAGACGTCTCGGTTCCCGACTCTACCGCCTGGGCACCTGGTCGGACGGGTGAACGGATGGGCTCGACTGCCCACCTCGACGGCCTGTCTCGACCGCCCGACAGACGGCGCGCACCGGCGCGTCGACGGGCCCCGGGGCTCGAGCGTCCATGTCCGCCGGGGCTCAGGCACCCGTCCGGTACAGCCGGACGTACCGGTGGCCGTGCTTGAAGGACCTGGTCGCGTCGGGCAGCCCGCGCAGGTGCTCTCGCTCGGTGGTGCTCAGCACGACGACGGCGCCGTCCGGGAGGGCGTCACGGAGGACCTCGAGAGCCTGCGCGGTCGGCGTCGTCGAGGTCGAGGCCCAGTCGGTCTGGGTGCCGTAGGGCAGGTCGGCCATGACGACGTCGACGCCGTCGAGGTCGAGGCCGGCGACGGAGGACGGGTCGGTGACGTCTGCGCGGGCGAGGGAGGCGGGCGGCGCCGGGAGCCCGGCGACCCGAGCCAGGAGCCGGTCGGCTGACGCGACCCGCCCCGCGGCCGCACCCCGCTCGACGAGCTCGGCCCGCCGCGCCTCGAGGCCTGGGACGGTCGTGAGCAGCAGGTTCTTGCGGGCGAGCTCGAGCGCCCCCTCGTCGACGTCACTCGCGAGGACCCGCGTGAGCGCGTCGGGACGCAGCAGCGCGACCGACGTGAGGATCCCGCCGGCACCGCACATCGGGTCCCAGAGACCGACGCGCTCGCGGCCCACGAGCACCCGCGCGCGCTCGAACAGCTCGACCGCGAGCCGCGCCGGGAACCCGGGGAACCCCGGGGCCGAGTGCAGCACCTGGCCGCCGCCGACGTCCTCGTAGGAGGCCTGCGGTGCGTGCTCGAACTTCACGGGTCCTCCGGGCTACGGGCTCTGGGCTACGGCGTGCTGCGGGGCGGCCGCCGGGCGGACGCCCGACGGCCGTCCGACTGCCGCAGGTGGACGGCCGCTGACCACCGTAGTGCCCGGGGGAGCGTGGCCGGGGTCTCCTGTCAGAGAGGTTCCGGTCAGAGCCCGGCGGCCTCGAGCAGCCGCAGCCACACCTCGGAGACCGTCGGGTACGACGGCACGGCGTGCCAGAGCCGGTCGAGCGGCACCTCGCCGACGACGGCGATGGTCGCGGCGTGCAGCAGCTCGGCGACCTCCGGGCCGACGAAGGTCGCGCCGACGATCACGCCGCGGTCGGTGTCCACGACGATCTGCGCCTTCCCGGTGAACCCGTCGGCCGCGACGGCTGCCCCGGCGACGGAGCCGAGGTCGTAGGAGAACACGTCGACCTGGTACCCGGCGTCCTTGGCTCCCTGCTCGGTGAGGCCGACGCTCGCGACCTCGGGGCGGGAGAACACGACCTGGGGTACTGCGGCGTGGTCGGCGGTCGCGCGGAACCGGCTCCAGTCGGGCGCGTCCAGCTCACCCTCGGAGGAGCCGCCGAACCGCGCGGCGACGACGTCCCCGGCGACGCGCGCGTCGTACTTGCCCTGGTGCGTGGTGGCCACGCGCCCGGTGACGTCTCCGACGGCGAACAGCCAGCCGCCCTCGACGCCCTCGACGAGCATCGCGTCGTCGACGGTCAGGGGGTCGCCGGCCGTGAGCCCGACGACGTCGAGGCCGATGTCGTCGGTCGCGGGCTTCCGCCCGGTCGCGACGAGCAGCCTCTCCGCGACGAGCGTCTGGGTCGAGCCGCCTGACGAGGTGACCAAATGGGTGCCGTCGTCGTGCACCTCGACCGAGGTGACGTCCGTGCTCAGGTGCACGTCGACGCCCAGGTCGCGGAGGGAGTCGGCGACGGCCTCGCCGGCGAAGGGCTCGTTCGACGCGAGGAGCCGCTCACCCCGCACCACGAGGGTGACCTTCGTGCCGAGGTCGGCGAAGGCCGTGGCCATCTCGACGCCTACGACGCCACCACCCATGATCGCCAGCGACGCCGGGACCTCCTTGACCGACGTCGCCTCGCGGCTGCCCCAGGGGTTCGCCTCGGCGAGACCGGGGACCGGTGGGACGACGGGCACGCTGCCGGTCGCGACGACCACCGCGTGCCGAGCGGTCAGGTGGGTCACGGTGCCGTCGTCGGCCGTGACGTCGAGGGTCTTGGGCCCGGTGAGGCGCGCGCGCCCGCGGACCAGCGCGATGCCCGCACCGTCGAGCCAGTCCACCTGGCTCGAGTCGTCCCAGCCGGACGTGAAGGAGTCGCGGCGGGCGAGGACCTTCGCGGGGTCGAGGGTCCCGGTGATCATCTCGGCGGCGCCGGGCACGGCCCGGGCGGCCTCGAGGACCGCACCGGGGCGCAGGAGCGCCTTGGACGGCATGCACGCCCAGTAGGAGCACTCGCCCCCGACCAGCTCGGCCTCCACCACGGCGACGCTCAGGCCGGTGCGACCGGCACGGTCGGCAGCGTTCTCGCCGACGGCGCCCGCGCCCACCACGATCACGTCGTAGGTGGTCTCGGCGGCGCTCGACGAGTCTGACGAGTGGTCGGTGCTGGTGCTCATGCGCGTGCTCCTCGTGTCGGTGGGCTCTGCCCATCGTCGCCCCTGGGGACCGTGCACGCAGCCGGAGGCGACCCAGCCAGCTCCCTGCCCGACTCCCAGCCCAGCCCTTCAGCCCGCCTTCAGCGCCGACCGGGCACACTGTCCACCGGAGGTGTGACGCGGATGCGGATCCTGGTGGTGGACGACGAGGTGCGGCTGGTCGACGGTGTGCGGCGCGGTCTCGAGGCCGAGGGCTTCGCGGTCGACGTGGCGGCGAACGGGGTCGACGGACTGTGGATGGCCCAGGAGCACCGGTACGACGCGATCGTGCTCGACATCATGATGCCGGGCATGAACGGGTACACGGTGTGCGAGCGGCTGCGTGCGGCCGAGGACTGGACGCCGATCCTCATGCTGACCGCCAAGGACGGCGAGTGGGACCAGGTCGAGGCTCTCGACACCGGTGCCGACGACTTCCTCAGCAAGCCCTTCTCGTACGCGGTCCTCGTGGCGCGGCTGCGCTCCCTGGTGCGCCGGGGCTCCCGCGAGCGGCCCGTGGTGCTCGAGGCGGGCGACCTGCAGCTCGACCCGGCAGCCCGGAGGGTGCGTCGCGGTGACGTCGAGATCGAGCTGACCTCGCGCGAGTTCGCCGTGCTGGAGTTCCTCATCCGCAACGCCGGGGACGTGGTGTCCAAGCGTCAGGTGCTCGACAACGTGTGGGACGGCGACTTCGAGGGTGACCCGAACATCGTCGAGGTGTACGTGCGCCACCTGCGCAACAAGGTCGACCGGCCCTTCGGGCGCGCGTCGATCGAGACGCTGCGCGGCGCCGGGTACCGGCTGGCGGTCGGGCGTGGCTGACGCAGCCCCGGCCCCAGCACCAGTCCCAGCCCGCCGTCGCCCGTGGCGCACCGTCCGGTCTCGCGCCGCGCTCGGCGCGGCCCTCGTGGTCGGCGTGTTCCTGGTGCTCGGGTCCTTCGTGTTCGTCGCGCTGCTCTCGGCGTCTCTGCGGGGCAGCGTCGAGCAGGGGGCGGCGGCCGACGCCGAGCTCGTCGCCGCGCAGGTGGAGGCCTCCGGCGAGGCGCGGATCCCGGCGTCCGACGACCACCTGCTGGTGCTCGTCTCCGCCGACGGCTCCGTGCTGGACGTCAGCGACGAGGACATCGTGCTCCCCTCGCCCCTGCCGCGCGGGGACTCTTTCACGGCCACCGTCGACGACGAGCCGGTGGTGTTCGTCGGCGAGGACGTCGAGGTCGCAGGGCAGGACGTCCGTGTGCTCGCCGGGCGCTCCCTGGAGGACTCCGAGGACGCGGTCAGCACCGTCGTGACGCTGCTCGTAGTGGCGGTCGTGGTGCTCGTGCTCCTCGTCGGGCTCACCGCCTGGGTGGTGGTCGGACGGGCGCTGGCGCCCGTCGAGCGGATCCGCAGCGAGGTGGCCGGTCTCGAGGCCCACGAGCTCGACCGTCGCGTGCAGGTCCCGCCGTCCGGCGACGAGGTGACGCGCCTCGCCGAGACCATGAACGAGATGCTCGGGCGCCTCGACCGTGCTCAGGCGGCGCAGCGTCGTTTCGTCTCCGACGCCTCGCACGAGCTCCGTTCGCCGCTCGCCGCCATGCGTCAGTACGCCGAGGTCGCCGCTGCGCACCCCGACAGGGTCGCGGTGACCGAGCTCGCCGGGACCGTCCTCGCGGAGGGGGCGCGCGTCCAGGACCTCGTCGAGTCGCTGCTGCTGCTCGCCCGGCTGGACGAGCGCTCGCGGCAGGGCAGCGGGCGCCCGGTCGACCTCGACGACCTGCTGCTCGCCGAGGCGTCCCGGCTCCGCGGTGCCGGGACCGTCGCGGTCGACGCCTCGAAGATCGGCGCGGCCCGCGCGCGCGGCGACGAGGCGCTGCTCGGGCGGGTGGTGCGCAACCTCGTCGACAACGCCGTGCGGCACGCCCGGTCCACCGTGACCCTCGCGTCGTGGGAGCAGGGCGGGGTGGTGCGCGTGGTCGTCGAGGACGACGGCGCGGGGGTGCCCGTGGCAGAGCGCGGGCGCGTGTTCGAGCGGTTCGTGCGCCTCGACGAGGCACGGGCGCGCGACGACGGCGGCTCGGGCCTCGGCCTGGCGATCGTCGCCGACGCGGTGCGTCTGCACGGCGGCGCGGTCGAGGTGGGCGACGGGACGGGTGGCGGTGCCCGCTTCACGGTCACGCTGCCCGCCGTCGGGGATGCCTGAGACGCGTCCCTGAAGAGCGCTTCAGGATGCTTCAGGAGGCCTTCAGCACCGCGGTCGCAGACTGCAGGCATGGACACGAACCGCATCCCCGAGAACCCTGACCGCGACGAGCACCCCCGCGACGAGAACCCTCGCGAGGCGAACCTGGCCCGCGAGGCGAACCCGGCCCGCGAGGCGAACCCGGCCCGCGAGGCGAACCCGGCCCGCGACGACCGGGCGGCAGCCCACGGCACGGATCGACCGGCTGGCGCGCAGGCGGCCCCGAGTGCGGCGCCCCCGGCCGTCCCGCCGTCCTCGGCGACCTACGCCGCGGCACCGGCCGCCTTCGCCACAGCCGCACCCGCGCAGAAGCAACCCGTGTGGCGTCGCAAGCCCGTGTGGATCACTGCCGCTGTGGTCGGTCTGCTGGCTGTCGGTGGCGCCGGGGCGGCGTACGCGCTCGACGAGCGTGACGACGACGACCGGTCCTGGAGCACCTCCGACGAGCGTCGCGGCGACGACTACCGCGACGGCGGCGAGTACCGCGACGGGAGCGGTGACCGCGACCGCGACGACCGCGACGACGACCGGGGCCAGGGCAGCCAGGACCTCGGCGCCGCGGCCCAGGGCGGGGCGCCTGCCGAGGGCGACCGCCCGGGCGACGGCGACCGTGGTGCCGACGACCGTCGCGACGCTGACGACGTGCCGCTCACCGACGCCGAGATCGCAGCCGTGACCGACGCCGCGCTCGCGGAGGCCGGTGGCGGCACCGTGACCGACGTCGACCGCAGCGACGACCGCGACCACGCCTTCGAGGTGGACGTGCTGCTCGAGAACGGCGACGAGCTCGAGGTCGAGCTCGACGAGGGTTACGTGGTGGTCTGGACCGAGCTGGACCCGGCCGACCGCGACTGAGGTCCTGAGGTCGAGGTGCTCTCGGGTGGCGGTGCTGCCGGTACCCGCCAGCCTCGGCCGGTGGTCGAGGTGCTCCCGGCCAGCAGCGCCGCCGGTGCCCGTCAGCCCTCGGCCGGCATGGTCTGCAGCAGCGAGAAGCGCGCCCCGGTCGGGTCGGCCACCGTGGCCGTCCGCCCGTACGGGGAGTCCGTCGGCGGGTCGACGACCGACCCACCGTGCTCGACCGCGACCGCCACGGCCGCGTCGACGTCGTCAGCCCAGAAGTAGACGACCCAGGACGCCGGTGCGGTGGCACCATCACCAGCGGCAGCGGCAGCGGCCCCGCCCCGCGAGCCGTCCTCGATGCCGGACCGGTCGACGCCGTCGGCGACGTGGACGGTGTAGCGGTAGTCCTCGGTGTCCGACTCGACGCGGGTCTCCCAGCCGAGGACGGTGCGGTAGAAGTCGATCGCTGCCGTGTAGTCGTGGGTCACGAGCTCGTGCCAGGCGGGGGTGCCGTGCTCCCGGCTGAGCTCGAAGCCGGTGTTCTGGTCGGGTTGCCACGTCTGGAACGTGGTGCCGGTGCTGTCGACGAAGACCGCCATCGTCCCCTGCACGTCGACCGTCATGGGCTCGACGAGCACCCGGCCGCCGTTCTGCTCGACGGAGGCCACCGTCGCGCCGCTGTCGGCCACCGCGAAGAAGGTGCCCCAGGCGTCTGGGAAGCCCGACCCGGGATGGTTGGGCATCATCCCGGCGATCATCGAGCCGTCCTTGGAGAAGGTCACGTACCCGCCGTACTCAGGGCGTCCCTCGGACGCCGTCCAGCCGAAGAGTGCGCTGTAGAAGTCGGCGGCGCGAGCGGTGTCGCCGCTGGCGAGGTCGATCCAGATCGGTGCGCCGAGCGGCGCGGGCTCCCGTGCAGGCATGGTGTGCTCCTCGCTGAGGCCTCCCGGTGACGTCCGCCACCGGCGTCGGCCCGGGTGTGACACCCGGGCCGACGGTGTGCTCTCACGGTAGGAGCGTCTCGGGCGGTCCGTCTTCTCCGAACTTGCGGAGAAGAAGGGGACCGTCAGGCTCAGCGCTCGCTCAGCGCCCGCCTCCAGACCTCGCCCCCTCAGCCTCTATCCCTCAGACCTCGACGAGCCCCGCGCGACGCGTCGCCCGCTGGGCCGAGCGCAGCGCGATGCCGATGCTCACGGCGGTGAGGAACGCGAGGACGGCGCCGATCGCGGACGTCAGGTCGACACCGTGGGCGAAGGCCGACCGCGCGGCCTCGAGCAGCGCGTCGGCCTGACCGGCGGGCAGACCGTCGGCGGCGCTCACGGCGCCGCCGAGGGTCTGCTGCGCCTGGTCGGCCACGGCGGGGTCGAGCCCTGCGGGGAGCTCGAGCCGGGTGCGGTAGACCGCGGCCAGGACGCTGCCGAGGATGGCGACGCCGAGCGACGCCCCGAGCTCGTACGCGGTCTCGGAGATGCCCGACGCGGCTCCCGCTCGCTCGGGTGGGACGGACGCGAGGATCGCGTCGTTGGTGAGCGTCTCGGCGAGCCCGGCGCCTCCGCCCACGAGGACGAAGATCACGACGATGACGCCGACGGAGGACGACCCGGTGAGGGTGGTCCCGAGCAGGTACCCGGCGGTCGCCAGCAGCAGACCGGTGGGGATGAGCAGCCAGATCGGCGCGACGCGGGCGAGCACGACGGCTGCCAGGCCCATGACGACGGTCGCGGCGGCACCGGGGAGCAGGTAGAGCCCTGCCTCCATCGGCGAGAGGTCGAGCACCAGCTGCAGGTACTGCGACACGAAGAAGATGAGGCCGGAGATCGAGAAGATCGCCATGAAGTTGGCGAGGACCGACGCCGAGAACACGCGGTTCTTGAACAGGCCGACCTCGAGCAGCGGGGTGCGTGAGCGCACCTGGCGACGGACGAACACGACGCCCAGGACCACGCCGAGCAGCAGCGACGCGACGCCGAGGGTGCTGATGCCGGAGGACGCGAGCTTCTTGATGCCGAAGACGAAGGGCAGCATCGACACGACGGAGAGCACGACGCTCACCGGGTCGAGGCGCACCGAGCCAGGGTTGCGGGACTCGGGCAGCAGGAACGGTGCGACGACCAGCAGGACGACGAGCACGGGGACGTTGATGAGGAAGATCGAGCCCCACCAGAAGTGCTCGAGCAGCCAGCCGCCGACGATCGGCCCGAGGGCAGAGCCCGCGGAGAACGCCGAGGCCCAGATGGCGATCGCGAGGCGCCGCTGGTTGTCGTCGAGGAAGAGGTTGCGCAGCAGCGCGAGGGTCGACGGCATCAGGGTGGCGCCGAAGAGCCCGAGCAGGGCGCGCGCGGCGATGAGGTGCGAGGCGTCACCGGCGAAGGCGGCGTAGACGCTCACGGCACCGAAGCCGGTCGCGCCGATGAGCAGCAGCCGACGACGGCCGACGCGGTCGCCGAGGGTGCCCATGGTGACCAGCAGGCCGGCGAGCATGAGCGGGTAGATGTCGACGATCCACAAGAGCTGGCTCGCGGTCGGCGAGAGCGCCTGGCTCAGCTGCGGGATGGCGAAGGACAGGACGGTGTTGTCGATGCTCACCAGCAGGACCGGGAGCATGAGCGCGGCGAGCCCGAGCCAGGCCCGACGGCCGGCGCGCGGCGGAGGCGTGGTGGCGCTCCCCGTCGGCGGGGTGGTGCTCGACGGCGTGGTGGGCTCGCTCTTGCTCGAGCGCGCACTCGTCGTCGTGCTCGGGGTGATGGGGTCGGTCGTGTCGTGACGGTGCAGCGACGGGTTGTCAGCCATGGTCTCGCCTCCTCGGTCGTAGGGCCGCGACTACTGTACCGGCTGGACGGTATAGCGGAGGTACAGTGTGACCATGTCCACCCGGCCTGACCGACCTGCCCCGCGAACGCGCACCGTGAAGCCCACCCGCGAGGTCCTCCTCGACGCGCTCGAGACCCTGCTCCTCGACGGAGGGTCGTCAGCCGCGACCCTCGAGGCCGTCGCCGCGGCTGCAGGGGTGTCCAAGGGTGGGCTGCTCTACCACTTCGGGTCCAAGGAGGCCCTCTACCAGGGGTTCCTCGACAGGCTCCTCGTCGAGTCGAAGGCCGAGGCCGACGGGACGCTCGCCGCGCCCGAAGGGGTGGTGGCCGCGTACCTCGACGTCTCGTCGGTGGCCGAGGACCCCTCGACCCGCTCGGTCCTCGCGGCCCTGCGCCTCGCCGGCGTCCAGGAGGTCGACGTCGAGGCGGCCCTCGTCGAGTCCTTCGAGTACTGGTACGAGGTCATCTCGAGGCGCGTGACCGACCCGGTCCTGGCCCGCCTCGTCCAGCTGGTCGGGGACGGCCTCTACCTCCACGCCCTCATCGGGACCGCGACACGCGAGCAGGACGACGAGGTCGTCGCCCGGGTCGTCGCGCTCGTCGCCGAGCACGAGCGCGACGCGGCGTGAGCCTGCCGGCAGAGCGGTAGGACCCGCCGTGGCTGCATCTTTCTGGGCCTGCGCGGCGATCACCCTCGTGAGCGCCTGCGTCAGTCTCGCCTATGCCGTCGCGGGCCTCAGGTCGGCGGTCGGGCCATCCCGGACACCCTCGATGTACGCACTCTCGCGCAGCGTCGCGCTCGTCCTCGTGGCGGTGGTCGCGCCTGTCGCAGGATCCGTCGGGTTCCTGGCGGCGGTCGCCGTCGTGATGGTCGTCGTCCAGGCGGGTGACAGCGTGGTGGGGGCGAAGGTCCGGGACCGGTTCAAGACCTTCGGGCCGGCGGCGACGGCCGCGGCGAACCTCGCAGCGCTCGTCTGGATGCTCGCGGGGTAGACGGCGCCCGCGCAGGAGCGCCACCCGTCGCCACCGGTCAGCCCCGACAGGCCTGGAGCACGGCGAGGCCTGCCGCACAGCTGTCTCGGTACGTCGGGTAGAGGTCCGCCCGCTGGTCCCGCGCCCAGCGGGCCAGGTCGAGCAGGCGCAGCGCGGTCATCCGGTGCAGCGTGCGGAGCGTGGTGTCGTCGAGGGGTGTACCCGTCCCGTCCGCGAGGTCGACGAGGGTCGACCACGGCAGCTCCCGGTCGACGACGACGGCGTGGAAGCTCCGTTGGAGCTCGGTCCACGGCGCCGGTCCGGTCGTCGCGGAGCCCCAGTCGAGGAGGACCGGTGCGACGTCGGCGCCCTGGGACACGAGGTTCCGCGGCGCGAGGTCCCCGTGCACGAGTCCCTGCGACGTCTCGAGGTCGTCGAGGTCGTGGAGCCACCGGCGGAGGGTGGGGAGGTCGTCGGGCTGGTACGCGCCGTCTGCCAGCAGGGGGTCGTCCGGCCCGAGCGCCGTCTGGTTGTAGTCGAGGTGCGCGGCCCAGGCGTGGTCGAGGTCGCGGCCGAAGCGGGAGAAGACCCCGTCGGGTGCATCGGTGAGGTCGGCCTCGGCGACGGACGAGGCGTGCCGACCGAGCCACCACCAGGGTCGGGCGACCGGCTCGGCGGCGGGCTCGACGTAGCGCGAGACCATCACGGGGATGCCTCGTGAGACGCCCACGTGCAGGACCTCCGGGACGGGGACGCCGCAGGTGCGTGCTGCCTCGACGGCCCACCGCTCCACCGGGAACTCGTCAGGCCTGCGAGGGTCGACGGGAGAGCGGACGACCCAGTCGACGTCGTCGCCCACCACCCGCAGCACGACGTTCACCACCCCGCCCAGCCGGTCGACCGTGGTGGGGGTGGCTCCGAGCTCCCGGACGACGCGGAGCGCCCGTGCGTCCTGCGTCTCGCGCTCGGTCTCGTCGGCGCCATCGCTCATTACTGCAGCGTAGGGGGCGGCGAGAGCCTAGGGGGCGGCGAGCGGCCGAGAGGTCGGCGACGCGTGGCACCCGGAGCACGTCGGTGCCAGAGGCCGTCCTCTGACCCAGTCCGACGGGGCCGGACTGCGGGGCGCACGGTGAGGCGGCCCGGTCCGCCAGTCGTACCTGCTCAGAAGGGTGGGTCGTCGGGCAGCTCGGGACTCTCGTCCAAGAACCCGGGGCGGGCGGTCGTCGCGGCGCTCCGCACTGCGGCGCGCGCGTCAGCCTGCGCGTCGATGTGCCTGGCGGCTTGGTCGAGGTAGGTGCGTCCGGTGGGCGCGGTCCAGCGCACGACGTCGGCAGTGGGGGCTACGTGGTCGTGGTCGTCGTGGCCGTTCTGGTTCGCGTGGTCTGGGTCGCGAACGCCTGAGCTCCGGTCCGGGTCGCGATGGCCTGAGTCGCTGTCCGGTGGCCAGGTCGGTGGCCGTTGCGTCGGTTCGGTCCTGACGGTCCAGGTGGTGGTGTGCTTCAAACGATGGTGGTGGCGGCACAGGTGGATGAGGTTGTGGTGGTCGGTGGTTCCGCCGTGGGCCCAGTCCTTCACGTGGTCGATGTCGCAGCGTTGTGCGCGGCGTGAGCAGCCGGGGAATCGGCAGGTCTCGTCGCGGATGCGCAGCCAGGACTTGAGGTCTGCTGGGACGGCGTAGCGGTCACGGCCGACTGAGAGCACGGTTCCGGTCTCGGGGTGGGTCAGGATCCTCAGGAAGCTCGGCGCCTGCGCTGCGAGGCGTCGGGCGGTGTTTGCGTCGATGGGTCCGTGTCCGGCGAGGTCTCCGGGCTCCTCGGAGTGACCGAGGAGGGTCATGACGGGGATCGTGACCGCGACCTGAGGCTTGATACCACCAAGGGAGACACGGTCGGCGATGCCCGCGATGGACTGAGTCGGCCCTCCGGTGGTGTGGTGGTCCGCGGTGTCAGTCATGACGGCGGTGCCCACGGCGCTGCTGTCGATCATTCGGCCCGTGCCCGTGCCCGTGCCCGTGCCCGTGCCCGTGCCCGTGCCCGTGCTCGTGTCCGAACCGGTGTGCTTGCCCAGGCGGGCGGTCGTGACTGAACCCGTGCCTGCGCCCGTGTTCGTGCCCGAGGTGGCCGTGGGGGTCTCACCTGCCGGTATCTGTCCGGCGTCGCAGGGTGCAGCCATCAAGGCCGCCCGTGCGTCGTCGTCGAGGAGCAGGTCGACGCTGGCGTCGGCGCGCAGCTGTGCCAGGGTGCGGGGCTCGTCGGGGCCTTGGACGGAGACGGCGATGTCGGTCAACCGGTGGAAGATCGCGGTGGCCTGGACCGCAGGCAGCAGATGGTGCAGCCATGCCATGCCGTCCCCGCACGGGTGCAGCTCGACGTGCCTGTCTTGGGCTGCGACCTGGTGGCGCTCGACCAGCGGGCGCGAGTCGCGGCGCTCACGCTCACGCCGGGCGACAGTCTTGAGGCGAGAGACCGTCAACGTCTGGGCCTTCTGGGCCAGCAACGCGTCGAGCTCCCGGACCGATGGTTCGTCCAGGCCCATGGTCGCGTCCAGGACCGTCTGCGCATGCCGGTAAGACACCGCACCCTCGCGCAGCGCGGCCATCGTGGCGGGGTGCTCATGCACCAGGGCCTGCGACTCGACCAGCAGAGCGTCCGCTGACCGCTCGGGCAGGCGCAGCGCGCACCCCAGCTCAGCAACCGCCGACCGCTGCGCGTCACGAAGATCCATCACGTCGGCCCGCTCCTTGCCCCGGTGCCGCGCGGCCACCTCAGCGACCACCGAAGACCACCGCCGCAGCTCCTCCACACGCTCAGCCGCCCGCGCCTGCGCAGCAGCCACCTCGGCGAACCCCGCCACCACCGCATCGAACATGTCACCCAGACGATCATTCGCCTGCGCGAGCGTCATCTCGTCCAGACCTGCTGGCGATGCCGTCGCAGTCACCGCCTTCGCCGCCCGCTCCCTGAGCGCCGCCTTCCGCACGAGGGCGAAACCAGCAGACTCCGACGGCTCTGTGCCTGCCAGCGGCTCAGGACCTGCTGGCACAGCACGGCCGAGGCCGTGCGTTCCGCGAGGTTTCAGAGGTTCCGTCGACATATCCCAATTCTACGGATCACCACTGACACACACGACGAGCCGGGCCGCTGCTGACCTTGCCCCCGGTACCCGAATTGCGGCTGTCGCGCCCCCCGAGCCCCGCCCCCCGAGCCCCGCCCCGCCGCACCAGACCCAGCAGCACCCCGCGACCCCGCCCGCCACAGCCACCTTCACCCCGTAGCCTGGGCACCGCACGATCCCGTCCTCCCTCACTCTGCCCGCCCGCCCGCCTGCCCGCTCCGCCTCCTCTCCCGCCCGCCCGCTCAAGCACCTCCGCACGCTCGTCCTCCCGCGCTCTCCCGCCCCTCCCTCCCAGACCACCGAGGTGATCCCCGTGGCAGTCGTCCTCCTGACCGGTTTCGAGCCCTTCGGCGGGCAGGCCGTGAACCCGTCGTGGCAGGCCGTCCAGCTGCTCGCCTCGCACTGGGACGGCCCGGCCGAGCTCGTGACCCTCGAGCTCCCGGTCGACTTCCGGACCGCTGGCCCGGCCCTCGCGGACGCGATCGCGAGCGCGCAGCCTGACGTGGTGATCGCCGTGGGGCAGGCCGGCGGACGTCCGGACGTCACGGTCGAACGGGTCGCGATCAACGTCGACGACGCCCGCATCCCCGACAACGGCGGCTACGCGCCGGTCGACGAGCCCGTGGTCGACGGCGGACCTGCCGCGTACTTCTCGACGCTGCCCGTCAAGGCGTGCGTCGCCGCCATGACCGAGGCGGGCGTCCCCGCGTCCGTCTCGCAGACGGCGGGGACCTTCGTGTGCAACCACGTGTTCTACCGGGTGGTGCACGAGCTCACCGCACGACCCGGTGCCCGCGGCGGCTTCGTGCACGTGCCGTTCACCCCGGAGCAGGCCGCCGGTACCCGCCACCCGAGCATGTCGCTCGAGGCCGTCGCGGCCGGGCTGGACGCCGTGGTGCGCACGACGCTGTCGACCACGGACGACCTCCGCGTCACCGGCGGCACGACGCACTGAGCGGACGGCGCGCCGAGGGGCCCCGGCTCCGACGCCCTGGACCACCGCCCGCCCTGCGCCTCCGCCCCGCCCCGCCCTGCGCCTCCGCCCGCTCCGCTCCGACCCGCCCTGCGCCTCCGCCCGCCTGGCACCTCCACCCGCCTCGCGCCTCCACCCGCCGCATCGCCACCATCTCCGCTCTCGACATGCGAGACCCGCAGAACTGTGCCCTTCCCAGCCGTTCGTGCAGGACGTGTGGAGGCTCAGAAAGCCACCCGCCCTTCAGGATGCGAGGTCTGTCCCGGGGACGTAGCGTCGAGGTATCGGACAACCTAAGGAGGCCCTCATGGGACTTGGTGACAAGATCAAGAACGCAGCAGAAGACGCCAAGGGCAAGGTCAAGGAAGCGACCGGCTCTGTCACCAACAACGAGAGCCTCGAGGCAGAGGGCAAGGCCGACCAGTCGGCAGCCTCCGCCAAGAAGGCCGGCGAGAACGTCAAGGACGTGTTCCGCGACTGATCGTCCGAACCACAGCTTCTCGAGCCCGCCCCAGTTCCTCGGGGCGGGCTCGCCTGCGTCTGGGGGAAGGCGGACCACCTTCGCCCAGACGCAGACGGGCTCAGCCCCAGCCGCTCAGCGGCACCCGTAGGCAGCGGCGATCTGCTCGTCGCTCGGTCGGCCGTAGGCCCACTCGCCCGAGCCGTTGCCGTCGTCGTACCCCATGCTGATGGCCCACGAGGTCGCGAACATCTCGTCGTCGCTGTTGAACGGCGGGGCAGCGTAGAGGTCGTAGCACTTGCTCGTGATCGCGTGGCCGGTCTCGTGGACGACGAGGGCCTGGATCCCGATGTCGGGCCACAGCTCCGCGACGTTGTCGGAGAGCTGGATGGTCGAGTAGCCGTACTGGGCGGTGGTCCAGGTGGCGAGGCCGCCCGAGTTCCCGTCCGGTCCGGCGCCGTTGACCTCCGGCGCCCAGCTGAAGTCGATCGGCACGCCACCCGACAGGGACCGCGCGAAGGCCTCGATCTCCGGCCGTGCGGGGTGCACGGGGTGGGCGAGGAGCCACTCCTGGTCCACCTGCGACGTCGCGACGGCCTGTGCTGCCGCGGTGAACCCGGCCAGCTCGGTGCTGCTTGACGTCGACCACGAGGCGAGAACCCCGTCCGCCGCGACCTGCATGTCCGAGCGCGACGCGTTGGTCGCCACCGGGTTCGTGTCGAGGTAGAACTGCGAGGTCCCCGGGACCGTCGCGAGCAGCGCCTCGGCGGCGTCGGTCAGCCCGACCCGTTGCGTCTCGACGACGTCGAGCGCGTCCTGGGTTTCGGCGAGCATCGTGTCGACCGTCGCTGTGTCGGCCTCGACATCCTCGGTCGCCTCGAGGATCTCCGCAGTGGTGGTGGGGCGCTCGGCGGGCTTCTCGGGGGCGTCCCATGTCTCTCCCCACCCGTCGAGCGTGGTGGCGAGGTCGGTCCGTGCGGTGTCGAGCGCCGCGCGCTCTGCTGCGGGGACGACGTCGGCCGCGGCGGCGTCGAGGAGCGTGGCGGCGGCGTCGGTGTCCTCTCCGGCGGTCGTCAGGGCGGTGTCGACGTCGGTGGCGAGGGTGCCGAGCGACGTGATGCGCTCGTCGAGGTCGGCGACGGCGGTGTCGTACGCCTCCTCGGCTGCGGCGAGCTCCTCCGCCTCTCGTGCCTCACGGGCCTGCTGGTCGGCCAGCTCCTGCGCGGCCCGCTGCTCGTTCGCGCGGTCGACGAGCGCCACGGTGGTGCCGCCGCCGAGTGCGAGCACGATCACCACGCCGAACGCGACGACCCAGCGGCGCGATCGACGAGGTGGGCGGGTGGCTGTGGCGGCCCAGGGGCTCTGCGGGGCCGCGGTCTGCGGAGGTCCGTAGCCTGCGTGCTGGGGTGATCCCGTCGACGCTGGTCCTGTCGACGGCTGCTGGTGACGGGGCTGCTGGGGACGAGGTTGCTGGTACCCGCCCGCAGTGCCCCGAGGTGACGGCGGTGCGTAGGGCGCCTGCGGTGCGTGAGCCCCGTGCTGGCCGCGAGGGGTCTCCGGCGCGTGCGTCTGCCCGTAGCCGTGACCGGGTGCCGGCTGGTGCCCGTGCTGGACCGGCGGCGTTGCCGGAGCCGGCGGTGCCGCCGGAGGGGCAGGTGGCGCAGGAGGGCCAGGTGGCGTCGGCGGGGGAGTCGGCGCAGCCGGTCCCGGGGGAGCGGTCGAGGGCTGGCTCGGTGCGCCAGGCGCTGGCGGACGCGGCACGTCGGGCTGGGGCTCGTCGGGCGGCGGCGGCGGAGGCGTGGCGCTCATCGTCACAGTGTGCAGCGTCCGCGGCGCGGAGGCGAGGGGCCCGGATGGGCTGGAGTCCCCGGGTGAAGTGAGGGGTGCCCGGCGGCGACAGGGCGCGAGGCCCAGACGACCCGGCCTGGCCCGGCCTGACCGGTCTCGGGCCTGCCCAGCCCAGCTCAGAGCTGACCGTGGTCAGGCGGTCGGGGAGTCCGGGGCGATCTTCCACTCGTCGGTGGGGTCGATCTGGTCGCGGATCAGGGACGTGGCGTCGCGGAGCCCGTGCGACTGCTCTGGGGTCAGCGCGTCGAAGACGAGGCTGCGGACGTTCTCGACGTGTCCCGGGGCGGTCGCGACGATCTTGTCGAGACCCGCCTCGGTGAGGATCGCGTTGGTGTGCCGACGGTCGCGGACGCTCGGCTCGCGGCGGACGAAGCCCTGCTTCTCGAGGCGCTTGACCACGTGCGACAGGCGCGACAGCGACCCGCTGGTCAGCCGGGCGAGCTGCCCCATGCCCAGGGTCCGGTCGTCCTGCTCGGACAGCATGGCGAGGACCATGTACTCGTAGAAGCTGATCCCCGCGTCACGAGTGAGCTGGGCGTCGAGCGCCGACGGGAGCCGGATGATGACCTCGGACAGGCGCAGCCAGGTGAGGTTCTCGTCGGCGGAGAGCCAGCGAGGGTCCTGGGGTGCGGTCGGGTCGGTCATGCGTCCACGATAGCCCATTTGCTTGATTCTTCAAATAATTCACCGCCGGTGACCCGCCACCCACGCCTCCCAGAGACGCGCGTAGGTGCCACCCGCCTCGACGAGGTCCTGGTGGCTCCCGGACTCCACGACCCGCCCGGCGTCGAGCACCACGACGCGGTCCGCGTCGGCCGCCTGGCTGAGCCGGTGCGCGATGACGATCGCAGTCCGGCCCTCGAGCGCGGCACGGGCAGCCGTGTCGAGCGACGCGGCCGACCCGGACCCCGCCTCGGCCGTGGCCTCGTCGAGGACTGCGAGGGGTGGGTCGGTCAGGACGAGACGGGCCAGCGCGAGCTGCTGCGCCTGGTCGGCGCTGAGCTCGTGACCGCCGGCCCCGACCGCCGTCTCCAGGCCGAGTGCCGGCGCCCACGAGGCCCCGACGCGGGCGAGCGCGGCGAGCAGCTCGTCGTCCGTGGCCTCCGGCGCGGCGAGCCGGAGGTCCTCGGCGAGGGTCCCGGAGAAGACGTGCACCTGCTGGCTCACCAGCACCGTGGTCCGCGGCGGCGGAGGCCACTGCCCCGCGACCGTCAGGCTGCCGGCCGCCGGAGGGTGGATGCCGAGCACGATCGAGGCGAGGGTGGTCTTGCCGGCCCCGGAGGCCCCGACGAGCGCGACGTGCTCGCCCGCTCGCACGGTCAGCGACACCGAGTCGAGCACGCGACGCTCGCCGTAGTCGAAGCTCACGTCGTCGATCACCACGAGCGGTGAGCCCGGGGCGGGTGGAGACGACGGCTCGGACGACGACGGCTCGGACGACGACGGCTCCGGCGACGACGGCTCCGACGTCGCCCGCGCTGATGCCCGCCCTGAGGCCGGCTCCTCCTCCGACGACGACGTCAGGAGCGTCAGCCCGAAGAGCCGGGCGAGGCCTGCCCCGGCCTTCTGGAGCTCGTCCACCTGCCCGAGCACCGTGCCGATGGGGTCGAACAGCCGGTAGAAGAACAGCGCTGCCGCGGTCGCGGCCCCGACGGTGGCCGTGCCCTCGCCCACGAGCCAGTACCCGACCGTGAGGACGGAGGCGAGGCCGACGAGCTCGGCGGCGTTGAGCTGGTTGTAGAACCGGGTGAGCAGCCGGGTCGCGTGGACCGAGAGCCCGATGGCGCGGCGCGACCGGTCGGCGACCAGCTGCTCGTGCCGGGCGCCCAGGCCGAGGGAGACGACGGTGCGGCGGGCCGACACGGTCTCGATGACCTGCTCGGTGCGCTCGGCCTCCGCCACGCGCACCTCGCGGTACACGGGGCCCGAACGGGCCAGGAACCAGCGCAGCGCGAAGGCCTGGAGCGGCGCGGCGACCACGGCTGCCACCGCGAACCGCCAGTCGAGGGCCCCGAGGCCGACGAGGGTCAGGGCGATGGTGAGGGCCGCGGACGTGAAGGCCGGGAGCACGCCGGTGATGGCCTCGCTCACCGCCTCGACGTCGCCCGAGACACGGGAGACGACGTCCCCCGTCCCGGCCGCGTCGACCCGGGCGACGGGCAGGGCCACCGCAGCACCGAGCACGTCCTCGCGCAGGTCCGCGAGCGCACCCTCGCAGAGCGTCGCGAGCATCACGCGACCGACCATGCCCAGGCCGGCCGCCGCGAGGCCCGCGAGCAGCAGGCCGACAGCGACCGTCACCAGCGAGGACGTGGGCTCGCCCTCGACGACGTGGTCCACGAGCACCCCCAGCAGCGCGGGGGTCGCCAGCCCGCACACGGCGGCGAGCAGCAGCACGGCAGAGGTCGCTGCGAGCCGGGCCCGACGGACGCGCAGCAGCTGCCACATGGCCCGCCGGGTCTGCCGGGTCGTCGCGACCGGCAGCGGGGAGTGGGTGGCGGCGGACTGGGGTACGGCGGGGTGCGGCGCGGCGCTGGTCGGTCCTGGTGCGGTCCCGGTGCTCATGCGACCACCTCGAGGTCGGTGCTGCGGTCGGGTCGGGGGGCGGCGTCGTCGGCAGCGTCCGGGGGCGCGACCGGCCCCAGGTGCACGACGGTGTCGCAGGCGGCGAGCAGCGCCGGGCTGGTGGTGACGACCAGCACCGCCTTGTCGGGGAAGTCCCGCAGGCCGGCGGCGATCGCCGCCTCGGTGACCGAGTCGACCGCCGTCGTCGGGTCGTGCAGCACGAGGACCGGCTCGGGCCGGTGCAGCGCGCGCGCCAGCACCAGGCGCTGACGCTGCCCGCCCGAGAGGTTGTGGCCGCGCGGGCTGACAGGGCTGTCCAGCCCGGTGGGCAGGTGGGTGAGCACCTCGGCGAGGCCGGAGGTGGCCACGACACGCTCGTCGAGGCTGGTCGCCCCAGAGGCTGAGCCTGTGCCGGCAGCGCCGGTGCCGGTCGCGGCGGCGTCCGACCCGGTCGACCGGACGACGTCCCGGACCGTGCCGGCGAGGACGGCCGCGTCGTGCTCGGCGGCGAAGACCGTCGTGCGGACGGTCGACGGGTCCGCGTCGGCGAGGTCGGTGCCGCGGACGGACGCCAGCCCGGCGACCGGCACGGCGCGCAGCCCCAGCGCGTCGACCAGGTGCTGCGCGGAGGCGTGGTCGTGCGCGACCACGCCGACGACGTCGCCGGGCCGGAGCGGGACCTCGGCAGAGTCCACGGTGTCTCCGGAGTCCACGGCGTTGTCGTCTGCGGTGCCCTCGGTGCTCGGCACGGCTGCGCGCGCCACCGTCCGGGTCCCGCGGACGCTGATCAGGACCTCCGCCGGTCCCGGCGCGCCGTCTGGGGAGGCAGGCGTGCCGTCGCCGCCGTCGAGCAGCAGGTGCGGGTCGGCCAGGAGGGCGCGCAGCCGCTGGGCGGACGCGCGCCGCTGCGCGAGGTCGACCCCGAGGAACCCGAGGGCGGACATGGGGTTCTGGACGAGCTGGGCGAGCCCCACCACCATGACGAGCTCGCCCGTGGTGATCGAACCGCGCAGCGCCATCCACCCGGCAGCGAGGGCGATCCCGGCGAGGAACACCGAGGAGAGCGCGGCGCTGAGCGACGTGTAGGCGGCCTTGGCGCGGGCAGCGCGCAGCGCGGCGGTGAGCGAGCCCCTGCTCGCCGCGCGGTAGCGGGCGACCGCGGCGTCCTCGGCGCCGAGTCCCTTGAGGACCCGCAGCCCTGTCATCGAGTCGGTCGCGAGGGTCCCGGCGCGCGCGGCGGCCTCCTGCTCGCGGGCGCTGCGGCTCTCGAGCGGGACGGACAGCCGGTGCATCACCACGAGGACGAGCGGTGTCGCCACCAGCACGGCGAGGCCGAGGGGCACCGACACCAGCAGCAGCGACACGGCCACGGTGACCACCGCGGCGACGGCGCCGAGGCACTCGGCGACCATCCACGCGGTCCCCGCCACCCGAGAGGTGTCCGAGGTCGCGATGCTCAGCACCTCGCCCGGGGCGCGGGGCGCGACGGCGCCGCGCGGGTCCAGGGTCCGGTGGACGACGAGGTCGCGCAGGTCGTGCTGCCCGTAGGCGTACACGCGCATGGTCGCGAGCATCCCGGTGCGCCAGGCGAGGGTCAGGACGGTGAACACGACGACGAGCAGACCGAGCCAGCGGACCAGCGCACCGCCGTCCCGCGGGACGATCGCCTGGTCGACCACGGCGCCGACGACCACCGGGACGAGGGCCTCGCTCACCTGGTGCAGCATGAGGCCGACGCTCCCGACCCCCAGAAGCCGGCCTCGGCGTGCCCCGAGGAGCGAGTAGCGGACGAGCCGGGCGGCGGACCATCCCGAGGCGTCGGGTACGGGGGATCTCTGCGGGCGCGACGGGTCCACGCGACGGGGAGGCATGCGAGTTACCTTAGGCTTACCTCATCATGGCCTCAATGGGATACCGTGCCGACCTATGTCGATGATCGGCCAGCCGGCGGCTCTGGACCCGCCAGCCCCACGGGTGCGCTCGGTGAGCTCGCGTCACTTCCCGCCCAGCGGCCCCGACCGCTGGGACTCCCACAGCCACGACGTCCACGAGCTCCTCTGGGGCGCCGAGGGGGTCCTGACCGTCGAGACCGCCGACGGCTACTTCATGGTCCCGGCCGTCCTCGGCCTGTGGATCCCCGCCGGTGTCGCCCACGCCGTCCAGTGCGCGGGAGGCACCGGGTTCTGGTGCACCTACGTCGACGCCGACGTCCGACCCGAGTTCACCGGCCGCACCACCGCCGTCACCGTCACACCGCTGCTCCGCGAGCTCCTCGTCCACATGGCGGCCGAGCCCATGCGCGCCGAGGTCCGAGACGCCTCTGCGGCGCTCGCGGTCGCGCTCCTCGAGGCCGTCGACATGTCGCCCATGGTGCTGCCGATGCCCACGGACGCACGGCTCGCGAGCATCGCGAGGGCGCTGCTCGACGATCCCGGCGACCGTCGCTCCCTCGACGACTGGGGCACCGAGGTGTCGGTGAGCGTCCGCAACCTCTCCCGCCTGTTCCACCGGGAGACCGGGATGACCTTCGCCCAGTGGCGGGTGCACGCGCGGGTACGGCTCGCGGTCGGCCTCCTGGCCTCCGGGCTCTCCGTCGGGACCGTGAGCCGCCGTGTCGGCTACTCGACGCCGAGCGCCTTCGTGCAGTCCTTCCGCAGGGTCCTCGGGCACACGCCCGGGTGGTACGGCGCTGCTGCGGCGCACGGTGCTGCTCGCGCCCTGGACGGCGGGGCGCCAGGCGCGGACGGCCGGGCCTCGGGCGGGCCGGCGACGAGCGCAGGCCGGTCTGCGACACCGTCTGGCCTGTGAGACGTACTGGACACCTTCTCCGGCCCTGAGGCTAAAGTTAGGGTAGGTAAGCCTAAGTAGCGCGGACGCCGGCCCCTGGCCGCGGATCCCGACGCACCAGGCCTACCGCCTCGACCGAAGGACCCTCATGTCACGAGTCATGCCGCCTGCCCTGACACGCGCCCAGTCACGCGCCCTGCCGTCTGCTGCGCCGCGCACCTCCGTCGCGCTCGCCGCTGCTGGCGTCGCCGCGATGCTGCTCACCGCCTGCTCGACCACGAGCGACGCCGCGACCAGCGCCGACGGCACGTCCGCCGCGACCGGCAGCGCGACGCGCACCGTCGACAGCGAGTTCGGCGAGGTCACCCTGCCGACCGACCCGCAGGCCGCCCTCGGCATGTACACGACCGACCTCGACATGCTCATCACGCTCGGCGTCCCGCTGGCCCAGAGCCAGCCGATCCGCGACAACGGCTACTCGACCTTCCCGTCGTTCTTCGACCAGGAGGCCCTCGAGGGGATCACGCCGTTCACGAACTTCCCGGAGTTCAGCTACGAGTCGATCCTCGCCGCGCAGCCGGACCTCGTGGTCAACGGCCTCGGCTACGACGAGAGCATCGGCGAGAAGCTCTCCGAGATCGCCCCCACGTACTCCTTCAACGGGTTCGACGGCAGCGACTGGCGCGTGAAGTTCGAGGCCCTCGCCGAGGCCCTCGGCCGCACCGCCGAGCACGACGCCTGGACTGAGAAGTACCAGGCCAAGGTCGACGACATCCGGGCCCGCCTCGACGCGGCAGGGCTCGACCCCGTGGTCGGCTCGGTCGGCGTCAACGACGACCAGGTCACCGTGTCCTGCTACGGCACGCCCTGCCTCGTCTTCGACGACCTCGGCCTCGACATCACGCCGCTCTCCGACGGCGAGGGTGCCTACCTCAGCTTCGAGGAGGTCGGCCAGCTCGAGGGGATCGACGCCGTCTTCACGTCCATGCCGCCCGAGACCGACGGCAGCTTCGCCGACTCCTTCGAGGCGCTCGCCGGCAACGCCGTCTGGCAGCAGCTGCCCTTCGTCACGGAGGGTCAGATCTTCACGAGCGACCTCGAGATGATCTACGGCTCGCCGTCCGGCCAGTACGCCTTCCTCGAAGAGGTCGAGAAGGCGCTGCTGCCGTGAAGATCTTCCGTGCCGAGGTCGTCCGGACCGAGCGGGTCACCGCCGGGATGATCCGCATCGTGCTCGGCGGCGAGGACGTCGCCGACTTCGTGTCGACCGGTGTCGGGGACGAGTACCTCCGGGTGTTCCTCCCCGAGCCGGGCGAGCGCGAGCCCGTGCTGCCCTTCGCCACCGAGAACAGCTGGGACTACCCCGAGGGCGTCACGCCGTCGCCGATGCGCACCTACACCGTGCGCGCCGTCGACCCGGCGGCCGGCACGCTGACCGTCGACTTCGTGGTGCACGAGGGCGGCGTCGCGGCGACCTGGGCGCAGCGCGCCACGGTCGGCGACGTCGTCGGCCTCAACTCGCCGTGCGGGCTCTACAGCCCACCCGAGGGTCTCGAGTGGCAGCTGCTGCTCGCCGACGCGACGGGGCTGCCCGCCGTCGGACGGCTGGTCGACCAGGCTCCCGCCGGCGTGCGGACCCGCGTGATCGTCGAGGTGCCGGACGCCTCCCACCACCAGGAGCTCGGCCGGCCCGACGTCGACGTCGTCTGGGTCTACGGTGGCAACGGGCACAGCCAGTCGCGCCTCGACGAGATCCTGCGGTCCGTCGACCTGCCCGACGGCGTCGGCTACGTGTGGTTCGCCGGCGAGGCCAAGGTCATGCGCACCGTCCGCAAGCACCTGCGCCACGAGCGGGGGCTCCCGGGCTCCGCGTACAAGGTCATCGGCTACTGGACCGACAAGGTCGAGGAGTGGACCGAGCGCTGGGACGCCGTCGACGCCGAGACCAAGCAGTGGCTCATGCGGCTCTGGGACGACGAGGGCCGTGCGGTCGAGGAGATCGAAGACGAGTACTTCGCGACGCTCGAGACGCTCGGGCTGTAGGGCAGGGACAGACGATGACGACGACCTCGACGAGAGACACCGGCACCCAGCCGCCCGGCGGGCACCTGCCCCCGGGTGGTCCGGTGACCGCAGCGGGTGGCGAGCTGCCCGAGGCTGCGACAGCCCCCGCCGGTGTCGCCCACACCAACGCGACCCGGACCTTCTGGCTGCTCGTGCTCGTCGGGGTGCTCGCCGTCGCGCTGCTGCTCAGCCTCGCCGTCGGGTCCAAGACCATCCCCTTCGGCACGGTCCTCAGCGGGCTGTTCTCGCCCGACGGGTCGAACGACCACATCATCGTGCGCGACATGCGCGCGCCACGGACCGTGCTCGGGCTCCTCGTCGGCATCGCCCTCGGGCTCTCGGGCGCGATGATCCAGGCGCTGACCCGCAACCCGCTCGCCGACCCCGGGATCCTCGGGGTCAACGCGGGAGCCGGGTTCGCCGTCGTCGTGGGTGTCGCCGTCTTCGGCGTGGTGAGCATCCAGCAGTACATCTGGTTCGCCTTCGTCGGGGCCGTGGTCACGACGGTGGTCGTCTACGTCATCGGGTCGATGGGCCGCGGGGGGACCACCCCGGTCCGGCTCACCCTCGCCGGGATCGCCATCGGCGCGGTCCTCGGAGGGATCTCGTCGGGCATCACGCTGCTCAACCCGCGTGTCTTCGACGCGATGCGGTTCTGGGGAGCCGGGACCCTGAGCAACCGCACGTGGGAGATGGTCGCGACCGTCACCCCGTTCATCGTCGCCGGGACGCTCGTCGCGCTCCTCGTCGCCCGGCCGCTCAACGCGGTCGCGCTCGGCGACGACCTCGCCAGCTCCCTCGGGGCGAACCTCGTCCGCACCCGGGTGTGGGTCGTCGTGGGCGTCACGCTGCTGTGCGGCGCGGCCACCGCGGCCGCCGGGCCGATCGGCTTCGTCGGGCTCATGGTCCCGCACGTCGCCCGCTGGTTCGTCGGGCCCGACCAGCGCTGGATCATGCCGTACACGCTCGTCATGGCACCGACGCTGCTGCTCGTCTCCGACGTCGTCGGGCGTGTGGTGCTGCGACCCGGCGAGCTGCAGGTGGGCATCGTCACGGCCTTCGTCGGGGCGCCCGTCCTCATCTGGCTCGTCCGACGACGGAAGGTGAGCGGGCTGTGAGCACCGACCTCCAGCAGGCCGGGGCGACACCGACGCCCGGTCAGACACCTCCCACGCCAGGTGCGGTCTCGCGCGTCAGCAGCGGGCGACCGACCTGGACGCTCCGGCTCGCCCGGGGCCGGCTGTCCGGCCGGGTCGACGTGCGCACCCTCGTGGTGCTCGTCTCCCTCACGGTCGTCGCGCTCGGCGTCGGTCTCGTCGCCCTCGGCGTCGGCGACTACGAGGTGGCCGTCCCCGACGTCCTGCAGGCCCTCTTCGGTGAGACCACGTCGGTGGTGCGCATGGTCGTCGTCGACTGGCGGCTGCCCCGCGTGCTCCTCGCGCTGCTGCTCGGCGCCGCGCTCGGCGCGAGCGGTGCGATCTTCCAGTCGATGACCCGCAACCCGCTCGGCAGCCCCGACATCATCGGCTTCAACACCGGTGCGTACACCGGTGCGCTCGTGGTCATCCTGCTGCTCGGCGGCTCGTACTACGACATCGCCGCCGGCGCGATGGTCGGCGGCCTCGTGACCGCCGGTCTCGTCTACGCCCTCGCCTACCGCGGCGGGGCGCAAGGGTTCCGGCTGATCATCGTGGGCATCGCGATCAGCGCCGTCCTCGCCTCAGTCAACACCTGGCTCATCATCAAGGCCGACCTCGAGAAGGCCATGAGCGCGGCGACCTGGGGCGCCGGCTCCCTCAACGGGCTCTCGTGGGCGCAGGTGGGTCCGGTCGTCATCATCCTGGTCGTCCTGGTGCCCGCCCTCGTGGTGCTCAGCCGACGCATGGGGATCCTCGAGATGGGTGACGACGCCGCCCAGGCCCTCGGCGTCCGCACCGAGCCGACCCGGCTCGCCATGCTCGTGGTGGGTGTGGCGCTCACCGCGCTCGTCACCGCGGCCGCCGGGCCCATCGCCTTCATCTCGCTGGCCGCCCCGCAGCTCGCGCGGCGCCTCACCCGCAGCCCGTCGGTCGCGATGCTGCCCTCCGCCGTGCTCGGTGCACTCCTGCTGGTGGTGAGCGACCTCGCCGCGCAGCGGGTGTTCGCACCGACCCAGCTCCCCGTCGGCGTCGTCACCGTGAGCGTCGGCGGCTGCTACCTCGTGTGGCTGCTCGCCCGAGAGGCGCGACGGCAGTGAGACGACGCGACAGAGCACCAGAGCTCCTTCCCCCGACCCCGCGCAGAGAGACCACCCAGATGACCACCGACGTGCTCGGCACCACCAGCAGCTCGACAAGCGCAGCGGGGAGCCCTCAGGGCGTCGCGGGCCCGAGGCTCCGCGCCGAGGGCGTCACCATCGGGTACTCCGAGCACCCGGTGTCGAAGGGCCTGAGCGTCGAGATCCCCGACGACTCCTTCACGGTGATCGTCGGGCCGAACGCCTGCGGCAAGTCCACCCTGCTGCGTGCGCTGTCCCGCCTGCTCAAGCCCTCCGAGGGGCAGGTCGTGCTCGACGGCGAGGCCATCACGTCCTACAAGGCCAAGGAGGTCGCACGCCGCCTCGGCCTGCTGCCGCAGACGTCGATCGCGCCCGACGGCATCACCGTCGCCGACCTCGTGGCCCGCGGCCGCTACCCGCACCAGAAGCTGCTCCGGCAGTGGTCCGTCGAGGACGAGGCGTCGGTGGTCCGGGCGCTCGAGGCCACGCAGGTCACCGCGCTGTCCGGGCGCCTGGTCGACGAGCTGTCGGGCGGGCAGCGTCAGCGCGTCTGGGTGTCCATGGTGCTCGCGCAGGAGACGCCGCTGCTGCTCCTCGACGAGCCCACGACCTTCCTCGACATCGCCCACCAGATCGAGCTGCTCGAGCTCTTCGGGGACCTCAACCGCCGCGGCCACACCCTCGTCGCCGTGCTGCACGACCTCAACCACGCCTGCCGCTACGCGACCCACCTCATCGCCATGAAGGACGGCGCCGTCGTCGCCCAGGGGCGGCCCGAGGAGATCATCACCGCGGAGCTCGTCGAGGAGGTCTTCGGCCTGCGCTGCATGATCATCGAGGACCCGGTCAGCAAGACCCCCCTCGTCATCCCGCTCGGCCGCCCGCACACCGCGGAGGAGCCGGAGGCGTAGCAGGCAGGACCGGTCGCGGTCGCGCGAGAGTGCCGCGGCACCGATAGTGGTCCGATGACCGCCAGCGGCTCGACGCCACCCCCGACCGGACCGACCGCGCACGCGGCTGGTGCTGCCCACCCGCACCGCGTCCCCTGGTGGGCGCTCGTCTCGGCGGTGGTCGCCCCAGTGTCGATGATCGGCGCGTGGACACTGTCGGCGGCGCTGCAGCCGTCCTTCGACCCGGTGCGCGACACCATCAGCGACCTCGCGACCGCCGGCATGGTCGCGCCCTGGGTGATGGGTGCGGGGCTCGCGGTCACGGGCGTCGCGCACTGCGTCACCGCGGCGGGCCTGCGGGACGTGCCGACCGCCGGCCGGGCGTTCCTCGTGCTCGGCGGGCTCGCGACCTTCGCCGTCGCGATGTTCCCCTCCGACACCCACTCCCAGCTGCACGGCATCTCGGCCGCCGTCGGCTTCGGCGCCCTGGGTCTGTGGCCCGCGCTCGCGGCACGCCGGGGAGAGAGCGGTGTGCTCTCGCCGAAGGTCGCCATCCCCGCCTCGGTGGTGCTGCTCGGTCTGGTCGGCGTCTTCGTCGCCGAGCTGCAGCAGGTCACGCCCGACGACGGCGCGCTCACCGGGCTCACCGAGCGCCTCGTCGCGGGTGCCCAGTCGCTGTGGCCCCTCGTCGTGGTCGCCGCGCTCCGGCGTCGGCGGCGGGCGGGGCGGCCTCTCGCCGCCTGACTCGCGGCGGCCGGGGGCCTCAGGCCCCGGCGTGCCTGGGGTGGAGCACGACGACGTCCGCGCCGTCGCACAGCAGCTCCAGGTCTCCGGGGTCGGACGTGACGACCAGCGACGGGGCATGTCTGCGAGCGGTGGCAGCGACGAGGGCGTCGACCGTCAGGTCCTTCTTCTTCGCGCGGACGCCCTCGGCCCTCTCCCGGAGGGCTCCCGCCTCCGCGGCGACGTCACGGGTGAGGTCCTCGACGACCAGACGGTTCACCGTGTGCCAGACGGCGGCGTCAGACCGGCGTCCGGTGATGGTCTCGGCCAGTACGACGGCAGGCACGACGACCCGGCTCCCCAGCCGCACCGCGGCTGTCAGCAGGGCGTGCAGGCCGGGGTCGTGGGTGGCCGCACCCGAGAGCCCTCCGGAGTCGAGCACGACGGTCCTGGGCGCGGTGGTCATCCCAGGAGCTCGGCTGCCCGGGCGACGGCGGTGTCGTCTGCTGGGCCGTGCGCGTCGTCCATCTCCGCGACGAGCGCTGCGAGGTTGTCCCGCTCGCGCTTCTCGCGCATCGCCTCGAAGACCCACGCGGAGAACTTGCCCTTGGGGATCTCCGCCGTGACCTCGTCGAGGAAGTCCCCCGGCGCAGTGGCAGAGAAGCGTCGGTACCCGCTCGTCTCGGTGCTCATCGTTCGATCATATCGGCGATCTGAACCTCAGGGGAGGGGGCCCTGGGTCGACTCTCAGCCTCGCGCCGTAGGATCCTCGGACGACCTGCCCGCCCGGTCTGCCGACCCTCCACGAACAGGACCTCCACCATGCCCTCGCCCCGCCCGTCCACCGTCGGACGCGTGTTCTCCGTCGTCGCCCTCGTGGAGGCCTTCACCTGGGCCGGCCTGCTGGTCGGCATGTTCCTCAAGTACGTCACGGAGACCACCGACCAGGGCGTCTGGCTGTTCGGCCGCCTGCACGGCGGGGTGTTCGTCCTCTACGTGGTCGTCGCCCTCGTCGCCGCGGTGCGGCTCCGCTGGTCCTGGAAGGTCGCCTTCGTGGCGCTCGCGGCGAGCGTCCCCCCGCTCATGACCCTCGTCTTCGAGGTGTGGGCGCGCCGCCACCAGCTGCTGGCAGCACCGGAGCACCGCACCGCGGGCGCGGCGCTCCCGAGCGGCAGCAGCAGTGCCGACCGCGATCGTGACGACGACAGCGTCCGAGTCTGACCTCGGCACCTTGCCGGAACGTGTCGCCGCGCCCGGCCGGTTCGACGCCGCGGGTCCCGCCGGTTGCGAGGTGACCCCACCCGCCCGACCATGAGAGAGAGCCTCGCGCACACCGTGCGCAGGCTCTTTTTCTCACCCTGGACGGAAGAGGCACGATGACCGAGCAGCCCGATCTCGGCAACCTCGACGGCGACGCCGGAGACAACGTCGAAGGTTCAGGGCACCGCGACCGCGACCAGCCCCGAGACCCGTCGCCCCGCTCCGACGGCTACGTCCCGCTGCGCTCCTACGCCGCGATCGGCGACGGTCGCACGGTCGCGCTCGTCGCCGACGACGGCCGCATCGACTGGTTCCCGGTACCGAACCTCGACTCCCGGCCCGCGTTCGCCGCCCTGCTCGACGGGCAGGACGGCGGGTGCCTCGAGCTCGCGCCGACCCAGCAGTTCCAGGTCCACCGGCAGTACGTGGTGGGGACCAACGTGCTCGAGACGACCTTCACCACCGCGACCGGCTCGGTCAAGGTCACCGACTCGCTCAGCACCGGGGTCGCCGGGCGACTGCCGTGGACGGAGCTCGCACGACGCGTCGAGGGCCTCAGTGGCACCGTCCCCATGGCCTGGGCGGTGCGCCCGGGGACCGTCTTCAACACCGCCTCGCCCTGGGTCCAGGACACGGTCCACGGGCCTGTGCTGCGGGTCGACGGCGTCACGCTGTCGGTCCGCCTGCTCGGCGAGACCACCTGCGTGGCCGCCGACCAGTCGGTCTCGGGTGCCTTCAGCACCGAGCCCGGGTCCCGGCACACCCTGGGGCTCGTCGGCACCGGCCGCGAGCCCGTGTTCCTCCCCACCCCGGAGGCGGTCGACGAGGGCGTCGACCGGACCGTCGACAACTGGCGTGCCTGGACGCAGGCGTTCCACTACGACGGCCGCTGGGGCAAGGCCGTCCAGCGCAGCGCCCTCGCGCTCAAGCTCCTCATCTACGCACCGTCAGGAGCCATCGCCGCCGCAGCGACCACGTCGCTGCCCGAGAGCCTCGCCGGCGGCAAGAACTGGGACTACCGCTACTCGTGGCTGCGCGACACCGCGTACACGGTCGACGCCCTCATCGGCTTCGGGCTCACCGAGGAGACGCACGCGGCGATCAGCTGGACGCTCACCACCCTGCGCGAGTCCGACATGCGGGTGTTCTACGGCCTCGACGGCAGCCTGCCCGGCGACCACCAGGAGGCACAGGTCCCCGGGTGGCGCGGGATCGGGCCTGTGGTCGACGGCAACCGCGCCGACCAGCAGCTCCAGCTCGGCGTGTACGGCGACCTGCTCGGCGTGGTCCGCGGCTACGTCGACGCCGGCAACCTCCTCGACGCCGAGACCGGACGCCTGCTCGCGTCGATCGCCGACGAGGCCTGTGACGCCTGGCACCGCCTCGACGCCGGGATCTGGGAGCTCACCGAGGAGCGTCACTACACCACCTCCAAGCTCGGCTGCTGGCAGGCGCTCACCTGCGCCGTGCACCTGGCCGAGCTCGGCCAGATCCCCGGCGTGCCGGACCGCTGGCGTGCCGAGGCCGAGCGCATCCGCACCTGGGTCGAGACCGAGTGCTGGTCGGAGGAGCTCGGCGCGTACGTCATGTACCCCGGGAGCACCGACCTCGACGCGTCGATCCTCCTGCACGCCATGAGCGGGTTCGACCGGGGAGAGCGCATGAGCTCGACCGTCGACGCCCTCCGCCGGGAGCTCGGCGCGGGCCCGCTGCTCTACCGGTACACCGGCATGCCACAGGAGGAGGCGACCTTCGTGGCCTGCGCCTTCTGGGGCGTCGCCGCCCTCGCGCACGTCGGACGCCGCGACGAGGCCGCCGCGTGGATGGACGAGCTCCTCGAGCAGGCCAACGACGTCGGCATCTGGTCCGAGATGATCGACGCCACCACCGGCGAGTTCCTCGGCAACCTGCCGCAGGGGCTCAGCCACCTCGCGCTCGTGCAGGCGGCGCTCGCGGTCGGCGGCGACGCGGGCTGACGGGTCAGGTGCGTTCGCCGAAGAACGCGGCCAGCACGTCGTCGTCCTCGTAGGCGAGGTGCGTCGCGGCCACGCGCTCGGGGGAGAACCACTCGACCCGCTGGCCCTCGGTCAGCGCGATCGACTCTGCCGGGGCGTTCAGCCGCGCGGTGAAGGTGTGCTCGACGCCGTAGGAACGCGTCGTCGTCCCGAGGAAGGTCACGTCGGCCGGGTCGAGGTCGACCCCGAGCTCCTCGCGGACCTCCCGGACGATGCAGTCGAGCGGCTCCTCGCCGGGCTCGAGCATGCCGCCCGGCACCGCCCACATGTCGGGGAACGGGATCCAGTCCTTGGCGTCGCGCAGCTGGAGCAGCACCGCTCCGGAGTCGTCGACGAGGATGATCTGGCAGCCTTCGGAGGTGGGGGCCTGAGTCATCTGCACGACTCTAGGCGCTGGTCGTCCTGGGCGGCGGCGATCCCACCGGCGAGCACCGCTCAGGTGAGGTCAGGTGCGGCCGGGTGGTGAAGGCGACCGTGATCCAGTGGTTGGGGTCGTCCCCGCGCAGCGCGTCGACGACCCGCGTCCGGATGTCGTCCCACTCCTCGAGGGGACGAGGCGCCTCGCCCTCGGGGACGAGGAACAGCACCTCGACCTGCCGCGAGCGGCCGATCTGGGCGGCGTAGACCTTCGACGAGACGAACCCCTCCGACGCGACCACCTCGGCCGCCACGCCCTCTGCCTCGTCCTGCAGCGCCACGGGGGTCACGAGCGCCACCTCGGAGAGCGCACGTCGCAGCGTCGCCAGCGGCACCGGGACGAGGACCACGGCCACCACGATGAGCACGACCGGGTCGATGTACGGGGTCGCGGCCTCGAAGCGGGTTCCGTCGATGAGCACGCCGACCACGAAGGCCACGAGCAGCGCCCCGGTGACCCCGCCCGCCATGAGCCAGCCCTTGACGTCCATGGCTACGATCGCCGACCCGATCCGTCGGTTCGCCCGGTGCTCGAGGAGCCCGATGGTGAGCGTGATGACCAGCACGACGGCCGCGTAGACGATCGCCAGCCCCAGCTCGATGTCGCGCCCGCCGTCGAGGACGGACAGCACCGACTCCACGAGGGCATAGGTCATCACGGTGACGAGGATGAGCGCGTTGGCGACCAGCACCATCGGCTCGAAGTGCCAGAACCCCCGCCCGAACCGTCGCGACAGCCCCACGGCCGTGGACCGTGTGATGAGGCGGACCACGGCGATCGACACCACCGACATGAGCGCGTCGACCATCGAGAAGACGCCGTCGAACAGGATCGCGGAGGACCCCGAGGCGAGACCGAAGACGGTCCCCAGGACGGCGAGCGTGACCGCCCCCGCCAACGACGTCGTGAGGGCCTGCTGCTCGGTGCGCATGGGTTTTCCTGACGTGAGGCGTGGACGGATGTCCACTGTAGGCGTTCTGGGCGATGTGCGCGGAGCGCTGCTCGGGTGCGCAGACCAGGGTCGCTTGAGGGGCTGTGCAGCACGACGGCCGCCGTCCGGGGCAGGACAGCGGCCGCTGGTGGTGCTGGGGAGGGGTTACCTCGTGGTGGGACCGGGTTCCGGCGCCACCGGCTGCTCGTCCTTGACGCCACCGTCGACCTCGGCGTGCGGGTGGTGGCGGGTGAGCGCCGACCCCTCGACGTCGACGTCCGGGAGGATCCGGTCGAGCCAGCGGGGCAGCCACCAGGCCTTGTCGCCGACCAGGTGCATGAGCGCCGGGATGATGAGCATCCGGACGAGGAACGCGTCGAGGAGCACACCGAAGGCCAGCGCGAACCCGATCGGCCGGATCATCGTGCTGTGCGAGAACACGAACCCGCCGAACACCGAGACCATGATGATCGCGGCGGCGGTCACCACGGCACGCCCGGCACGGACACCCTCGGCGACCGCGACGCGAGCCGGTGCCCCGTGGACGTAGGCCTCACGCATGCCCGACCCGAGGAACAGCATGTAGTCCATGGCGAGGCCGAACAGGATCCCGACGAGGATGGTCGGCAGGAAGTTGAGGATCGGGCCGGGAGTCTCGACGCCGAACACCGAGGCCAGCCAGCCCCACTGGTAGATCGCGACGACCCCGCCGAGGGCGGCGAAGTACGACAGGATGAACCCGAGGGTCGCGATGACCGGCACGAAGATCGACCGGAACACGATCACGAGGATCACCAGCGAGAGACCCACGACCACCAGCAGGTAGACCGGCAGGGCGCTCGCGAGCTTCTCCGAGATGTCGATGTTGCCGCTCGCCGAGCCCGCGACGCCGATCTCGTAGGTGCCGTCGACCGGTGAGAGGTCGCGCAAGGTGTGCACGAGCGTCTCGGTCGACTCGGCGGTCGGGCCCTCGGCCGGGACGACCTGGAAGGCGGTGACGGTGCCGTCCTCGGAGGACCCGATCGGGGCGACGGCCACGACGTCGTCCTGGGCGAAGAGCGCCTCGGCGATCTGCACCTGGGTCCCGAGCGCCTCGGCCTCGGACCCGGCGACGGGGACGTCGGCGACGACCAGCAGGGTGCCGTTCTGGCCCTCGCCGAACTTGTCGGCGACGGCCGCGTAGGCCTGGTACTGCGTGGTGTCGTGCGACTCGGACGAGCCGTCGGGCAGGTTGAGGCGCAGGTCGAGCGCCGGGAGCGCGACGAGCAGCAGCGCGGCGATGCCGACGAGCACGCGGCCGACGGCCCGCGGGGTGGACATGGGCTTCGCCGGGGCCAGCGCACTGGCCGCCGCCTCGCGCGCGGCGGGGTCGGTCGCGGCCTGGCCCACGCGGGCCCGCTCCTTGCGGCTGAGGATGCGCTCGCCGACCAGCCCGAGCATGGCGGGCGTGAAGGTCACGGCGACGAGGACGGCGATCGCGACGCAGAGCGCCCCGACGGTGCCCATGAGGCCGAGGAACGGGATGCCCGACACGTTGAGGGCGAGCAGCGCGATGATCACGGTCGCACCGGCGAACACGACGGCGTTGCCCGACGTCCCGGTGGCCAGCGCGATGGACTCGTGGACGCCGTACCCCTGCTTGAGCTGGCGGCGGTGCCTGTTGACGATGAACAGCGAGTAGTCGATGCCGACCGCGAGGCCGAGCATGAGCCCGAGGACCGGCGTCACGGACGTCATCTCGACGACGCCCGACAGGGACATCGCGCCGAGCGCGCCCACGCCGACGCCGACGATCGCGGAGAGGATCGGGAGCCCGGCGCCGACGAGGGTGCCGAGCATGATGACGAGGACGATCGCGGCGACCACGAGGCCGACGATCTCGCCCGCACCGACGAGGCTCGGCACGGCGTCGGCGAGCTCGGACGAGAAGTCGGCGGTCACACCGTCGACCGGCTCGTCGAAGAGCGCGACGACCGAGTCCTTGACCTCCGGGGTGACGTCCATCTGCGGCTCGACGAAGGCGACGGTCACGACGGCGGCGGAGCCGTCCTCGGAGACCGTGCGGATCTCGGTGGCCATGTCGAGGAGTGCCTGGCCCTGCTCGACCTGCGCGACCTGCTCCTCGGGGACGGGCACGGGGCTCGCGGCGATCTGCTCGGCGCTGGCCTCGAGGGTCGCGGCCTGCTCGGCGCGCTGCGCCTCGGTCGCGAACGGGTCGACCAGCTGCATGACGCCGTCGAGGCTCGCACCGCTCGTTAGGCGCTCGCTGATCTGTGCCTGCTGCTCGGGGGTGAAGGCGCTGCCGTCGTCGGTCTGCAGGACGATCCGGCCGGTGCCGCCCGAGGCCTCGGGGAACTGCGACTGCAGGCGCTCGGTGACCTGCTCGGTGGGGGTGCCGGGGATCGACATGGTGGTCGCGAGCGTGCCGCCGGCGACGGCGAAGGCCGCGCCGACCGCGACGAGGACGGCGACCCAGATCGCGATCACCGTCTTGGCGCGGTGCGAGGCCGTGCGGCCCAGTCGGTAGAGCAGTTCAGCCATGAGAGTCCTTCGGTACGGGCCGGGAGGGGGGTCAGGCGGTGCGGGGGAACACGGACTCGGACGCGAAGCCCGATCCGACGGCGGTGAGCATGCCCTCGAGCATGGTCGAGAAGGTGTCGCGGGACCGGGCGTCGTCGACGCCGCCGGTCGCGTCCGCCCACCGGTGCGCGACGACGAGGAGGCCCGCGAGGGTCGACCCGACGAGCAGGTCGACGGTGTAGGGGTCGGCGGCCGGGTGGCGCTGGCGGATCTCTGCCGCGAAGCGGGTGCTCAGGCCGGACACCGCGGCGGTGAAGGACGGCGAGAGCTGGTCGGAGGCGCCCTGGTCGGTCCGCAGGACGCGGACCAGGTAGGCCATGGGGCTGATGAAGTCCATGGCGCGCAGCGCGTCCGAGACGTCGTCGAAGACCGACGGTGCGGCGTCGGTCGGGCGTCCGACGGCGTGCTCCTCGAAGGCCTCCATGGCCTCGTCGAAGAACTCCGTGCAGACCGTCGCGGTGATGTCCGCGAGGGACGGGAAGTGGTTGAACACGGTGCGCCGGGACACGTCGGCGCGCTCGGCGAGGTCGTCGACGGAGAAGCCGCCGATGCCGTGCTCGTCGAGCAGGGCGGCCGCGGCGTCGAGGATGGCGCGCCGGTGCCGCGCCTTGAGGGCGGCTCGGCGGTCGCCGGTGGGTGGGCTCTGCGTCACGCTCGCGACACTAGGTGCATCGTTGCACCGGGTGCAACAGGTGGGGGTGTGAGGTGCGCCGCGCGCTGGGCTCCGAGGTCGACCGCGCGGCCCTGCGCCTGCGCCGACGACGGACGGGCCCGCCCCTCCGGTGCGGAGAGACGGGCCCGTCGGCCGTGCGGGTGGAGGGCGTCAGCCCCAGAGGCGCTGGCTCGCGATCTCCGCGCCAGCGCTGAGCGCCTCGAGCTTGGCCCACGCGATCTGCGGGTGGATGCGCCCGCCGAGACCGCAGTCGGTCGACGCGACGACGTTCTCCTTGCCGACCACCGATGCGAAGCGCTCGATGCGGTCGGCCACGAGCTCGGGGTGCTCGACGACATTGGTCGCGTGCCCGACGATCCCGGGGAGGATGAGCTTGCCCTCGGGGAGCGTGACGTCCTGCCACACCTTCCACTCGTGCTCGTGGCGGGCGTTCGCCGCCTCGAAGGAGTAGGCGCCGGCGTTGATCTCGAGCATGAGGTCGACGATGTTCTTCAGCTCGAGGTCGGTGGTGTGCGGGCCGTGCCAGCTGCCCCAGCACAGGTGGAAGCGGATCTGCTCCTGCGGCAGGTCGCGCAGCGCGTAGTTGAGGGCTTCCACGCGGATGCGCGTGAAGGCCTGGTAGTCCTCGACGCTCGGCTCGGGGTTGATCTGGTCCCAGTTCTCGGCGATCGACGGGTCGTCGATCTGCAGGATCAGACCGGCGTCGACGATGGCCTTGTACTCCTCGCGCAGCACGTCGGCCCAGGCCCAGATGTGCTCCTCCTCCGTGGCGTAGAACGCGTTGGGGATGCGCGAGCCGCTGCCCGGCGACAGGCTCGTGACGAAGCCCTCCGTGAGGCCGTTGGCCGCGAGACCGGCCTTGAGGTTGGCGATGTCGGAGGCGATCGCCTCGTGGCCGACGTAGGCGAGCTTCCCGGTCGTCGCAGGGAAGGCCGTGGCGCCCTTGCCGGTCGAGATGCCGCTCGTCGGGTCGGTGTACGCCTCGCGGAAGATCGTCCAGTCGCGACGGTCCGGGAAGGTCGTCAGGCGGATGTTCCCGGGGGTCGAGCGCACGGGCTCGGCCGAGAAGATGTCCTCGCCGGTCACCTCGAGGCCGCTCACGCGCTGGAACGAGTACGACCACCAGGCGCCGTAGTCGACCGCGCTCGTCATGGCCTTGCCGAACTCGCCGTCGCCCGGGACGGTGATGCCGGCCGCCTTCTGGCGGGCGACGAGGTCGCCGACCGCGGAGGTGAGCAGGCCGTCGAACTCCGGGGTGCGGTCGAGGGTGAAGCCGTCCTCGGCGAGCTGGCGCGCGTCGTTCGCGGCGATGAGCTCGGGGGTGCGCGGCAGACTGCCGGCGTGGGTGGTCTGGATGCGGTCGCGACTGTCCAGCATGTGGGCCTCGTCTCGTGATGTCGGGCGCACCAGACGACGCAGGCGTCGCGGTGCTCGGGTGTCGCAGCGGTGCCCTGACAGGCGCGAGGCTTCGCATTCCCGCTGTTCCCACACCTTCCCACGGCTTGACCGCAGCTCTTGTCAGACCGCCCTCAAACCCCGCTCCCGTCCCGCCAGTCGAGACGCCTCATGCTGCTGCGCGAGGGACCGCGCGCGACGCCGAGGGTCTCCAGGAGGTCCCTCGCCGTCGCGCCCGGTCCCTCGGGGTGGGGTGGTCAGGCGAGGTGGTGTCCCGTCCCTGGGACACTGGTGCCGTGACACAGCGACGCATCAGCCTCATCACCCTCGGCGGGACGATCAGCTCGGAGGCGACCCGCGCGACGTCGGGCGTCGTCCCGGTGAGCGGCGCCGACCTGTTCCGGCAGGAGGTCGAGCACTGGGTCCCCGGCATCGCGCTGCTCCCGCACGAGCTCCGCCTCGTCCCCTCGCCGTCCCTGACGCTCGACGACCTGCTCGCCCTGCACCGCTACGTCCTCGCGCTGCCCGACGACGTCGAGGGCGTGGTCGTCTCGCAGGGCACCGACACCATCGAGGAGACGGCCTTCGCGCTCGACCTCCTCGGGACGGCCTCTGCGAGGCCCGTCGTGGTCACCGGCGCGATGCGCAGCCGCGCGGCCGCGGGCGAGGACGGCCCGGCGAACCTCGTCTCGGCCGTGCTCGTGGCGGCGAGCGCCGAGGCGCGCCGGGCGGGGGTGCTCGTGCAGTTCGCCGACCTCGTCCACTCCGCGCGCTGGGTGAGCAAGCGCAGCACGTTCCACGTCGACGCCTTCACGTCCGAGCCGCTCGGTCCGCTCGGCTACGTCGCCGAGGGAGAGGCGCGCCTGGAGCTGCGCCCACGCCCGCGACCTGTCCTGACCGCCCCGGAGTCGGCCCGGGCGCGTGTCGCCCTGGTGTCCACGGGTGCGGGCGACGACCTCGCCCTGCTCCCCGGTCTGGCCGACGCCGGGTACGACGGCGTGGTGCTCGCCGGCGTCGGTGCGGGGCACGTCGCTGCGTCGGCCGTGGAGAACGTCGCCGCCACCGCAGCCCGCATCCCGGTGCTGATGGCCAGCCGGACCGGGGCAGGTCCGGTCTTCGAGCGGACCTACGGCTACCCGGGCGGTGAGATCGACCTCCGGGACCGCGGCGTCATGACGGCCGGCCAGCTGTCTCCGGTCAAGGCGCGGGTGCTGCTCGCGCTCCTGCTCTCGTCGGGCACCGAGGGCGACGGGCTGCGCGAGGCGGTCGCGCGCCACTCCTGAGCCGGACCGAGACCACTCAGCGCGTCCGCCCCCGGTACGCGCTCGGCGCGACACCGTGCACCCGTGCGAACTGCCGGGAGAAGTAGAGCGGGTCGTCGAAGCCGCAGGCTGACGCGACCGCCGCGACGGCGAGGTCCGTGCTGTCGAGCAGCTCGCGGGCCCGCGCCATGCGCAGCTGTGACTGGTAGGCGTTCGGCGACACCCCCACGTGCTCGCGGAACAGCGCACCGAGCCGCGACGTGCTCAGGCCGACCATCGCGGCGAGGGACGCCACCGGGGTGCGCCGCGGGCTCGTGGCCCGCAGGTGCTCGAGCGCCCGCTCGACGGGGCTGAGGGACGGCCCGGGGGAGCGGCGCCCGGTCGCGACGACCTGGGTGAGCGCGTGGAACGCGGCGCCCGTCGCCTGCAGGGTGCCCGCCCGGGTCCCGGCGTCGAGACCGTCGATCACCTGGGAGACGAGGCTCGCGACCGGCGCGGCGTCCCGCAGGTGGGCAACGGGCCCGCCCGAGGCCTGGTGGCCGGCGCTCACGAGCTCGGCGGCGTCGCCGCCGAGGACGTGGAACCACCACAGCGTCCACGGGTCCTCGGCGTCGGCGCCGTACTCGTGCGCCTCGCCGGCGAGCAGCAGCACCGCGTCACCCCGGCCGACGACCTCCGTCCCGGCAGGGGTGCGGCACCACCCGGCGCCGTCCGTGCAGACCAGGACGACGTGCTGCTCGGCGCCGGAGACCCTGGATCTGCCGTGCCGGGCCGCGTGGGGGAACACCCCGGCGTCGGTGACCAGCAGCCGGGAGGTGACCGGGAGTGTGAGGGCTTCGCGCACGAGAGAGCGCGGGGTGACGAGCATCCGCTGCCCCGCGAAACCGTCACGCAGCGCGCCCAGGCCCTCAGCGGCAGTCGATCCGTCCATGAGGTGCAGTGAAACGTCTATCGCCCGGGTGGGTCAACCCGCTCTACCGTCGACCCATGCTCAGCGAAGAGTCGAGGATCGTCCTCCCCCCAGCGCCCGCCGCCCTCGCCGCCCTCCCGGTCCGCGCCTGGCGCGAGCCCGTGGTGATCGACACCTACGAGCCGGCGGAGGCCAGCCGTTACCCGGCCTACCTCGACCAGCGCGTCTACCAGGGGTCGTCGGGCGCCGTCTACCCGATGCCCTTCGTCGAGCGGGTCTCCCTCGACAAGACCCCACGCACCTGGGACGCCGTGCACATCGAGAACGACTACGTGCGCCTCATGCTGCTCCCCGAGCTCGGCGGACGCATCCACGTGGGCCACGACAAGACCCGCGGCTACGACTTCTTCTACCGCAACGACGTCATCAAGCCCGCGCTCGTCGGGCTCCTCGGCCCGTGGGTGTCGGGCGGCGTCGAGCTCAACTGGCCCCAGCACCACCGCCCCGCCACCTACCTGCCCACCGAGTCGACCATCGAGCACGACGACGACGGCTCCGTCACCGTGTGGTGCTCCGACCACGACCCGTTCGCCCGGATGCAGGGCATGCACGGTGTGCGCCTGTCGCCCGCGAGCGCCCTCGTCGAGCTGCGCGCCCACCTGGTCAACCGGACCGACGACGTCCAGACCTTCCTGTGGTGGGCCAACGTCGCGGCAGCGGTGAACGACGACTACCAGTCGTTCTTCCCGACGGACGTGCGCGTGGTCGCCGACCACGCCAAGCGCGCGGTGACGAGCTTCCCAGCGGCCGACGGGCGGTACTACGGCGTCGACTACCCGGCACGCCGCACGCCAGAGCGGCCCGACGGCGACAGGCTCGACTGGTACCGGAACATCCCCGTGCCCACCTCGTACATGTGCCTGGGGTCGCAGGACGACTTCTTCGGCGGGTACGACCACGGGGTCGGCGCCGGGTTCGTGCACTGGGCCGACCACCGGGTCTCGCCGGGCAAGAAGATGTGGACCTGGGGCGACGCGCCCTTCGGGCACGCGTGGGGCGCGCACCTCACCGACACCAACGGCCCCTACGTCGAGCTCATGGCCGGGGTGTTCACGGACAACCAGCCGGACTTCGCCTTCCTGCGCCCCGGCGAGACCAAGACCTTCTCCCAGTACTGGTACCCGATCCAGGACACCGGCCCCGTGCACCAGGCCACGCGTGACGCGGCGGTCCGGCTGGACGTCGAGCCGGTGGGCGACGGTGCCGAGGTCCGTGTCGCGGTCGCGGTGACGGCCGAGCGCCCCGGTGCGCGGGTCGTACTGCGTCGCGGGGCGGAGGTGGTGCACAGCGCGGACGTCGACCTGGCGCCGGGAGCGCCGTACGTCGTCGGCGTCACGGTCCACCCCGAGGATGGCGCCGTCGCGGGGGAGGTCGACCCCCGTGACCTCGAGCTCACGGTCGAGCACGGTGGCGCGCGCCTGATCACCTGGCGCCCCCGCACGACGACGGACGACGCACCGGAGGCGAGCGCGCGGTCGGGGCAGCAGGAAAGCCAGCGCGACGTCCGGCCCGCGACCGAGCCTCCACCGCCCGAGCAGCTGGGCTCCGTCGACGAGCTGTACGTGACCGGCCTGCACCTCGACCAGTACCGGCACGCGACCCGCTCGCCCGAGGCCTACTGGGTCGAGGCCCTGCGCCGCGACCCCGGCGACGCGCGCACCCACGTGGCGCTCGCGGCCCGCCGGGCGCGCGACGGCCGGCTCGACGACGCCGAGCGGCACCTGCGTGCCGCCGTCCGGCGGCTCACCCTGCGCAACCCCAACCCGCGCGACGGCGAGGCGCACTACCGCCTAGGGGTCGTGCTCGCCCGTCAGGGACGCGTCGTCGAGGCGCGCGAGGCCCTCGGCACGGCGTCGTGGGACCGGTCGTGGCTCGACGCCGCCGTCGTCGCCACGGCGCGGCTCGACCTCGCGGAGCGCCTCGAGGACGCCGTCGACGACCTGCAGGCGCTCGTCACCCGCGCACCCGGACACGTCCAGGCCCGCAACCTCCTCACCGTCGCGCTGCGCCGCGCCGGTGACGAGGCCGCAGCCCGTGAGACCGTGCGCGGCACCCTCGCGCTCGACCCGCTCGACGCCTGGGGACGCGACCTCGGCGACCGCCTGGGCGAGCACGTGACGCTCTCCGCCGACCCGACGGTCCTCGTCGACGTCGCGCTCGAGCACGCCTCCACCGGTGACGTCGACGCGGCGCTCGCGCTGCTCGAGCGGGCCGCGTCCCTGCCGACGGTCGGGGGTCAGCGCAACGTCGCACCGGTCGCGTGGCTGCACGCCGCGGACCTGGAGCTCTCCCGCGGGGACCACGCCGCCGCCGACCGGGCGGTCGAGCGTGCCCGCCTCGCCCCCCGGGACCGGTGCTTCCCGTCTGCCGCCGAGGACGACGCGCTGGCACGCCTGCGCCGCTACCGCCCGGACGACCCGCTGCTGTCGGGCCTCGCGGGCCACCGCCTCTACGCCGCCGGTCGACGCGACGAGGCCGTCTCCGCGTGGCAGGCCTCGGCCGACGCCGACGGCACCGACCCCGTCGTCCTGCGCAACCTCGGCCTGGCCGCGTACAACGTGCTCGACGACGGCGACCTCGCGGCCCGCTGCTACGACCAGGCCAGGGCCCTCGCCCCGGACGACGCCCGCCTGCTCTACGAGGCGGACCAGCTCGCGGGGCGCAGAGGCGTCGGGCCGGCCGAGCGTGCCGCGGCGCTCTCCGCCCGGGCCGACCTCGTCGCGGCCCGGGACGACCTCACCGTCCAGCTCGCCGTCCTGCTCACCGACCTCGACCGGGCGGACGAGGCCCTCGCGCTGCTGACCGGGCGCTCCTTCCAGCCGTGGGAGGGCGGCGAGGGTTCCGTCCTGGCCGCCTGGGACTCCGCGCACGGGTCGCTCGCGCTCGCGGCCCTCGACGCCGGTCACCCCGACGACGCCGTCAGGCACGTCCAGGCCGCGCTCGAGCCGGTCGCGTCCCTCGGCGAGGCACGGCACCCGCTGGCCAACACCGCCGACCTGCACCTGCTGCTCGGCGACGCGCTGGCAGCGGCCGGGCGCGAGCACGAGGCTAGCGAGGCGTGGGAGATCGCCGCGGCGCAGCAGGGGGACTTCGAGGCGATGGCGGTCCAGCCGTACTCGGAGCGCACCGCGGCGTCGGTCACGGCCCTGCGACGTCTCGGTCTGCACGACGAGGCCACCGACCTGCGCGACGGCCTCGCCCGGTACGTCGACGAGCAGGAGGGGACGACGGCTGCCGTCGACTACTTCGCGACCTCGCTGCCGACGATGCTGCTGTTCGCCGAGGACGTCCAGGCCACCCACGACGCGCGCCCCCGGCTGCTCCGGGGCCAGCTCGGACGCCTCGACGAGCAGGAGCCGCTGCCGTCGTCCCAGAGCACCCGCAGGACTGACCGATGACGTCCTCGAAGGAGAGACCGATGACCACGCAGGACACCAGCACCACCACGCGCTCTGTCAGCGTCGCCCCGCCGGTCCCGGCCGAGCGCCTCACGTTCCTCGGCGAGAGCACCGACGGCACCGACAGCGCCGACAGCGCCGACAGCATCCAGGCGACCACGCGGACCCTGGAGCGCGGCGGTGCGCCGTGGATCCCGGTCACCGGTGAGGTCCACTACTCCCGGCTGCCCCGCGAGCGCTGGTCCGAGGTGCTCGGGCACGCCCGGGCCGGCGGTCTCGACACCGTCGCCACCTACGTGTTCTGGCAGGCGCACGAGCCGACGCCCGGCGACTTCCGCTGGGACGGGAACCTCGACCTGCGGGCCTTCGTCGAGCTGGCAGCGACGCACGGTCTCGACGTCGTCGTCCGGCTGGGGCCGTGGGCGCACGGCGAGGCACGCTACGGAGGGTTCCCGGACTGGCTCGTCGAGCGCGGCCTGCGCACCCGGACCGACGACCCGGCGTACCTCGACCTCGTCCGCGCCTTCTACGGCCAGACGATCGCCCAGCTCACCGGGCTCACCCACGCCGAGGGCGGCCCCGTGGTCGGCGCGCAGATCGAGAACGAGCTGTACGACCAGCCCGGCCACCTCGCCACGCTGCGCCGCACCGCCGAGGACCTCGGCCTGCGGGTCCCACTGTGGACGGCGACCGGGTGGGGCGGCGCGCAGGTCCCCGGCACCCTGCTGCCGCTCTACAGCGCGTACGCCGACGGCTTCTGGGAGGAGTCGACGACAGGCTGGCCCGAGTTCTCCGCCGTCCACTACCGCTACAGCGCGGTGCGCGACGACCTCACGGTCGGTGCCGACCTGCGCGAGGCGCTCGACGGCATCGTCCTCGAGCAGGGCGCCCAGGCGCCGCTCGACCGCGACGACCTGCCCTTCGCCACCTGCGAGCTCGGCGGCGGCATGCACGTGGCCTACCACCGCCGCCCCCTCGTCACGGCCGACGACGTCGCGGCGCTCGCCCTCGCCAAGGTCGGCTCGGGCTCGGTGTGGCAGGGGTACTACATGTACGCCGGCGGCACCCAGCGCGTCGGGCCGCACGGCACGGAGCAGGAGTCCCAGGCGACCGGCTACCCCAACGACGTGCCGACGCTCTCCTACGACTTCCACGCGCCGGTCGGGGAGCACGGGCAGGTCCGCCGGCACCACCACCTCCTGCGCCGCCAGCACCTCTGGCTCGCCGACGAGGGGGCTCGGCTCGCCCCGATGACCGTGACGGTCGGGGGCGGCAGCGCCGACCCGGACGAGCTCCGCTGGTCCGTGCGCTCCGACGGGCGCTCCGGCTACCTGTTCCTCACCACGTACCAGCCGTCCGCCGCGCCCATCAGCGCCCAGCCCGGCGTCCAGGTGACGGTCGACCTCGACGGGGAGCAGGTCACGACGCCGACCCGCCCGGTCGACCTGCCCGCGGGGGTCTCGGTCGCCTGGCCGCTGCGCTACGCGCTGGCGGAGGGGCTGGTGCTGCGCAGCGCCACGGCGCAGGTCCTCGCCCGGCTCGACGACGTCGTCGTCCTGGCCGCGACCGACGGCGTGGACGTCGAGCTGGTGCTCGAGGGGGAGGTGAGCGTCGCCGGTGCGGGGTCGGCCACCCGCGGGGACGACGGACACACCACGGTCGTCACCCTCGCTCGAACGCCCGGCCGCGGCTGCGTCGTCGACCTGAGAGGCGGAGCCCACGGCGCCGCGGTGCGCGTCGTCGTCCTCGACGACACGACGGCCAGCACCCTCTACCGGCTCGAGGTCGCCGGACGTGAGCGCCTCGTGCTCTCGGACGCACCCGTCTACGCGCTCGACGGCGACCTGGTGCTGCACACCGACGCCCCGCAGGCCACCGTCTCGCTGCTGCCGGCACCGGAGGGGCTCGAGCCCGTGGGCTCTTCCAACGGTGTCGACGCTCCAGCGGGCCAGGTCCGCGACGACGTGCGCGGACCGGGCGCCGCCTCGCCGTGGGGCACGTGGACCGTCGACGTCGTGGGTGCCGGGACCCACCGCGTCGCCGCAGGCCTCCGGCCGGACGCTACGGCTCCCGCCCCGGCCCGCGGCGGGCCCGTGGACCGGCTCAGCGCGCCGACCGACTGGACGGGCGCCGCACGCGTCCACCTCGACGTGCCCGACGCGCTGCTCACCGGCACCGACCGGGCGCTCCTGCGCGTCGCCTGGACGGGCGACGTCGGCCGCGCCTGGGTGGGCGAGCACCTGGTGAGCGACCACTTCTGGCACGGCCGCGTGTGGGACCTCGACCTCACACCGTGGCGCGAGGAGGTCGCCGCGCACGGCGTCGTGCTCGAGCTCCTCCCGTGGGTCGGGGCGACGGGGGTCCGGGTAGACCCGGCCGTCGTCCCCGCAGCGGACGGTGTCGAGGTGCGTTCCGTCGACGTGGTGCGGGTGGCCCGCACCGTGCTGCGCGCCGATGACCACGGGGTGGGTCAGAGCCGACCGTCCTCGGTGTCGACCGCAGGGGCGGTGAAGGGATGAGGGCCGCGATGGTCACGACCGGTGGGACTCCCGGGCGCACCGACGGCGCCGGGGGCGGTGCGCGTCTGCGTGGTGCGGCAGACGTCGCGACCCCGGGGCACCTGCCCGACCGGCTGGCGATCTCGCTCTGGGACTTCTCCTGGTACGTGCGGACCGGCCCGGGCGAGCCCTTCGAGGACCTCGACGCGGCCTTCGCCCGTGCGGTCGAGCTGGGCTACAACGCCGTGCGCATCTGCGCGATGCCCTTCCTGCTGTTCCGGTCGGGGCTGGACACCTCGGCGCTGCACCTCGGGCCGATCGGCGGGGGCTATGCCGGCAGGGTGCGGTGGTACGACGTCCGTGAGCCGACGGTGGTCGACGGCCGGGCGCACCTCCTGAGGTTCTTCGAGGCGGCCCGCCGTCACGGCGTGGTGGTGGTCGCGTCGTCGTGGGAGTACCAGCAGAGCCCGTCCTTCGCGGCGGACCGCGCCTGGTACGACGCCCTCGAGGCCGTGCCTCCCGAGGAGCGCACCGTCGTCCTGGGGGAGGCGATGGCCGACCTGGTGGACCTCTTGGCCGAGCACGGCCTCGCCGAGACGCTCGCCTTCGTCGAGATCCACAACGAGGTCCAGGCCGGGCACCTGACCGCCGGGCTCCCCGGGCGCGAGGACCCGGTGGTCGAGCTGCGCGACCGGCTCGAGGCGGGCATCGACGCCTTCGCCGCGCGGCACCCCGAGGTGCTCTGCGGACCGAACTACGCGGCCGTGCCGGTCACGGCGATGCGGGGAGTGCCCCGGAACGCCGGGGTGCTGGGGGTGCACCCCTACGTCTACGGGGTGCTCGACGACCTCGTCACCGAGCTGGTGCTGCGGGGCGACCCTGCCGACTTCCGGCAGGACCTCGCGGAGCCCCTGCTGCGCCCGGACGCGCCGCGCTTCGAGGACTGGGCGCCACCCGCCGACGAGGAGTGGAAGCGGCACGCCTCGATCGTGGGGCACGCGGAGATCTACCTCCACGACTGGTGCGACGCCGAGGCCGTGGACCGGTGGCTCTACGAGCGGTACGGGGCGCACCGCATCGCGATGGCGCAACGGCTCGGCGAGTGGGTGGGCGTCGCCGCCGACACCGCGGCACGGCTCGGGGTACCGCTGGTCTTCGGAGAGGGGTGGGTCGGCTACACCCCGAAGGACTGCCGGTTCGAGGAGGGACCGGTCGGATCGCAGATCTGCCGGGATGCGGTGCAGCTCTCGGTCGACGTCGGGGCGTGGGGGACCGTCGTGTGCTCGAACGCGGCGCCGCACCACGCCATGTGGGAGGACGAGACGCTCCAGCGCGAGTGCAACGAGCTGTTCATGACCGGGGGAGCGGCGCACGCGGAAGGGTGAGCGAGCCGTCTCACGGTGGTGCCGGGACCCGTCGTCCGGGCGTCGTCGAGGGCGCGGTGAGGTGCGCAGCGAGGAGTCGGGGCACCGGTTTGGAGAAGCGCCGATGTCTGACGTACTGTTCTCGACGTCAGCCCGACCGGGAGACACAGACACCACTGCGAAGCTCTTCGGAGCCGCCGCGAAGTGGCTGGTCCCGGGGTTCGGCATCCTCCTCATGAAGGCTTCGCAGGTCCGCCTGCGCCTGGTAGTGTGGAGGGCCTGGTTCGGCCGGTGCGGGACTTCGAGTCTGGTGCTGGTAGATGCGGTTCGAGTCGCTCGGAAGAGTGGTTCGGGAGGCCGCGGAGATCAGGTAGTCTTCACCAGGCCCGCTTCACCGGGTTAATGCGCTGGAAACGGCGGGTTGACGCAGGGTTGCGAGTCGGGTAAGTTTGAACGGTTGCCTCACGCCAGACGCTCAGTAATGAGTGAACGGGTGATGCGCGTCCGCTCCTTGAGAACTCAACAGTGTGCTTAATAGTCAATGCCAAGACCCCTCGTCTTGGGTTGGTACCTGATCGTTCGGTCGGGGCTGATGCTGGACGAGGTTTATTTGGTATGAATTGAAAACGCAAGTTTTCGGTTTGTAGCCTTGATTAATCAAGTTCTCTCTTTGCAGGGAGGCTTGCTTCGTATGGTTGTTAACTGGTTTCGGCTGGTTGATAGCAAACATTTACGGAGAGTTTGATCCTGGCTCAGGACGAACGCTGGCGGCGTGCTTAACACATGCAAGTCGAACGGTGACGCTAGAGCTTGCTCTGGTTGATCAGTGGCGAACGGGTGAGTAACACGTGAGTAACCTGCCCTTGACTCTGGGATAACTCCGGGAAACCGGGGCTAATACCGGATACGAGACGCGACCGCATGGTCGGCGTCTGGAAAGTTTTTCGGTCAAGGATGGACTCGCGGCCTATCAGCTAGTTGGTGAGGTAACGGCTCACCAAGGCGTCGACGGGTAGCCGGCCTGAGAGGGCGACCGGCCACACTGGGACTGAGACACGGCCCAGACTCCTACGGGAGGCAGCAGTGGGGAATATTGCACAATGGGCGAAAGCCTGATGCAGCGACGCCGCGTGAGGGATGAAGGCCTTCGGGTTGTAAACCTCTTTCAGTAGGGAAGAAGCGAAAGTGACGGTACCTGCAGAAGAAGCGCCGGCTAACTACGTGCCAGCAGCCGCGGTAATACGTAGGGCGCAAGCGTTGTCCGGAATTATTGGGCGTAAAGAGCTCGTAGGCGGTTTGTCGCGTCTGGTGTGAAAACTCAAGGCTCAACCTTGAGCTTGCATCGGGTACGGGCAGACTAGAGTGTGGTAGGGGTGACTGGAATTCCTGGTGTAGCGGTGGAATGCGCAGATATCAGGAGGAACACCGATGGCGAAGGCAGGTCACTGGGCCACTACTGACGCTGAGGAGCGAAAGCATGGGGAGCGAACAGGATTAGATACCCTGGTAGTCCATGCCGTAAACGTTGGGCACTAGGTGTGGGGCTCATTCCACGAGTTCCGCGCCGCAGCTAACGCATTAAGTGCCCCGCCTGGGGAGTACGGCCGCAAGGCTAAAACTCAAAGGAATTGACGGGGGCCCGCACAAGCGGCGGAGCATGCGGATTAATTCGATGCAACGCGAAGAACCTTACCAAGGCTTGACATACACCGGAATCGGCCAGAGATGGTCGCGTCTTCGGACTGGTGTACAGGTGGTGCATGGTTGTCGTCAGCTCGTGTCGTGAGATGTTGGGTTAAGTCCCGCAACGAGCGCAACCCTCGTCCTATGTTGCCAGCACGTCATGGTGGGGACTCATAGGAGACTGCCGGGGTCAACTCGGAGGAAGGTGGGGATGACGTCAAATCATCATGCCCCTTATGTCTTGGGCTTCACGCATGCTACAATGGCCGGTACAAAGGGCTGCGATACCGCGAGGTGGAGCGAATCCCAAAAAGCCGGTCTCAGTTCGGATTGGGGTCTGCAACTCGACCCCATGAAGTCGGAGTCGCTAGTAATCGCAGATCAGCAACGCTGCGGTGAATACGTTCCCGGGCCTTGTACACACCGCCCGTCAAGTCACGAAAGTCGGTAACACCCGAAGCCGGTGGCCTAACCCCTTGTGGGATGGAGCCGTCGAAGGTGGGATTGGCGATTGGGACTAAGTCGTAACAAGGTAGCCGTACCGGAAGGTGCGGCTGGATCACCTCCTTTCTAAGGAGCTACACACTGGCTCTGATCTCGGGGACTACCCCGGCAGGGTTCAGGTGGCCGCTTCCACACTCCGAATGAGGGTGTGGGCGGTTGCTCACGGGTGGAACATTGACTAGGACTCGTCATGAGGTCCGCTGCTAGTACACCAGCTTCGTCTGGTTGGAAGAGAGCGGGTCGAGGGGTGGGGACATGAGCACACTGTTGGGTCCTGAAGGCACGGGCGTCTTGACGCAAGTGAACTTCAGGCGCCAAGCCGGCTGAGACCTCTGGGTCTTGGCGGATCGGGTTGGTTGCCACGACACGGGTCACCCTGAACCAGTTGAACCGCTTCTGAGCTCTGCTCGGGGGTAGGCGGTGGTGTTGGGTGGGATCGTCCGTAGCTTGAGAACTGCACAGTGGACGCGAGCATCTTTGTAAGATCAAAGATTTATCTTTGTTCTCTGCAATTTTATTGTTGTCAAGTTTTTAAGGGCACAGGGTGGATGCCTTGGCACTAGGAGCCGATGAAGGACGTAGTAGCCTGCGATAAGCCTCGGGGAGTTGGCAAACGAACTGTGATCCGAGGATTTCCGAATGGGGAAACCCAGCACGAGTTATGTCGTGTTACCTGCACCTGAATATATAGGGTGTGTGGAGGGAACGTCGGGAAGTGAAACATCTCAGTACCGACAGGAAGAGATATTCCGTGAGTAGTGGCGAGCGAAAGCGGATGAGGCCAAACCGTTCATGTGTGATACCCGGCAGGGGTTGCATGGGCGGGGTTGTGGGACCTTTCAGATGAGTCTGCCGGCTTGTCAGGGAGTCAGAAAGTCATGTGATAGTCGAAGGGCATTGAAAGGCCCGGCGTAGAGGGTGTGACCCCCGTAGACGAAATCATGTGGCCTCCCGAAGGGGATCCCAAGTAGCACGGGGCCCGAGAAATCCCGTGTGAATCCGTGAAGACCACTTCATAAGCCTAAATACTACCTAGTGACCGATAGCGGACAAGTACCGTGAGGGAAAGGTGAAAAGTACCCCGGGAGGGGAGTGAAATAGTACCTGAAACCGTGTGCCTACAATCCGTTGGAGCCTCCTTAGCAGGGGTGACAGCGTGCCTTTTGAAGAATGAGCCTGCGAGTTAGTGCTCAGTGGCGAGGTTAACCCGTGTGGGGAAGCCGTAGCGAAAGCGAGTCCGAATAGGGCGTCAGAGTCGCTGGGTCTAGACCCGAAGCGAAGTGATCTACCCATGGGCAGGTTGAAGCGCGGGTAAGACCGCGTGGAGGACCGAACCCACCTAGGTTGAAAACTGGGGGGATGACCTGTGGGTAGGGGTGAAAGGCCAATCAAACTTCGTGATAGCTGGTTCTCCCCGAAATGCATTTAGGTGCAGCCTCGCGTGTTTCTTGCCGGAGGTAGAGCTACTGGATAGCCGATGGGCCCTACAAGGTTACTGACGTTAGCCAAACTCCGAATGCCGGTAAGTGAGAGCGCGGGAGTGAGACTGCGGGGGATAAGCTCCGTAGTCGAGAGGGAAACAGCCCAGACCACCAGCTAAGGCCCCTAAGCGTGTGCTAAGTGGGAAAGGATGTGGAGTTGCACAGACAACCAGGAGGTTGGCTTAGAAGCAGCCACCCTTGAAAGAGTGCGTAATAGCTCACTGGTCAAGTGATTCCGCGCCGACAATGTAGCGGGGCTCAAGTACACCGCCGAAGCTGTGGCATTCACATAATAACCAGGCCTTCGTGGTCCAGGTGTGTGGATGGGTAGGGGAGCGTCGTGTGGGCAGTGAAGCTGCGGGGGAACCCAGTGGTGGAGCCTACACGAGTGAGAATGCAGGCATGAGTAGCGAAAGACGGGTGAGAAACCCGTCCGCCGAATGATCAAGGGTTCCAGGGCCAGGCTAATCCGCCCTGGGTAAGTCGGGACCTAAGGCGAGGCCGACAGGCGTAGTCGATGGACAAGGAGTTGATATTCTCCTACCGGCGAAGAACCGCCCATACCGAGCCCGGTGATGCTAACCGCCCAAGCCTGGTCTACAGGCCCTTCGGGGCTGAGGACTCAGGGGAGCGCGGGACCCGAACCGGTAGTAGGTAAGCGTATTAACAGGAGTGACGCAGGAAGGTAGCCAAGCCGAGCGACGGTTGTCTCGGTCTAAGGACGTAGGGCGAACAGTAGGCAAATCCGCTGTTCATATAGCCTGAGATCTGACGGGACCCACCCTAGGTGGGGATTTGGTGATCCTATGCTGCCGAGAAAAGCTTCGACGCGAGGTTCAAGCCGCCCGTACCCTAAACCGACTCAGGTGATCAGGTAGAGAATACTAAGGCGATCGAGAGAATCATGGTTAAGGAACTCGGCAAAATGCCCCCGTAACTTCGGGAGAAGGGGGGCCCGGAGCGTGAAGCCACTAGCTGGCCGAGCGTGCAAGGGCCGCAGAGACCAGGGAGAAGCGACTGTTTACTAAAAACACAGGTCCGTGCGAAGTCGCAAGACGATGTATACGGACTGACGCCTGCCCGGTGCTGGAAGGTTAAGAGGACGGGTTAGCCGTAAGGCGAAGCTCAGAATTTAAGCCCCAGTAAACGGCGGTGGTAACTATAACCATCCTAAGGTAGCGAAATTCCTTGTCGGGTAAGTTCCGACCTGCACGAATGGCGTAACGACTTCTCCGCTGTCTCAACCGTGAACTCGGCGAAATTGCACTACGAGTAAAGATGCTCGTTACGCGCAGCAGGACGGAAAGACCCCGGGACCTTTACTATAGTTTGGTATTGGTGTTCGGTGCGGCTTGTGTAGGATAGGTGGGAGACTGTGAAGCGGGCACGCCAGTGTTCGTGGAGTCAACGTTGAAATACCACTCTGGTCGCTCTGGACATCTAACCTCGGTCCGTAATCCGGATCAGGGACAGTGCCTGATGGGTAGTTTAACTGGGGCGGTTGCCTCCTAAAATGTAACGGAGGCGCTCAAAGGTTCCCTCAGCCTGGTTGGCAATCAGGTGTCGAGTGCAAGTGCACAAGGGAGCTTGACTGTGAGACTGACAGGTCGAGCAGGGACGAAAGTCGGAACTAGTGATCCGGCGGTGGCTTGTGGAAGCGCCGTCGCTCAACGGATAAAAGGTACCCCGGGGATAACAGGCTGATCTTGCCCAAGAGTCCATATCGACGGCATGGTTTGGCACCTCGATGTCGGCTCGTCGCATCCTGGGGCTGGAGTAGGTCCCAAGGGTTGGGCTGTTCGCCCATTAAAGCGGTACGCGAGCTGGGTTTAGAACGTCGTGAGACAGTTCGGTCCCTATCCGCTGCGCGCGCAGGAAACTTGAGAAGGGCTGTCCCTAGTACGAGAGGACCGGGACGGACGAACCTCTGGTGTGCCAGTTGTTCCGCCAGGAGCACGGCTGGTTGGCTACGTTCGGAAGGGATAACCGCTGAAAGCATCTAAGCGGGAAGCCTGCTTCAAGATGAGGTTTCCATGAGGGCTTGACCCTCGAGAGGCTCCCAGCAGACCACTGGGTAGATAGGCCGGACGTGGAAGAGAGGACTAACGACTCTCGGAGCTGACCGGTACTAATAAGCCGATAACTTGATAACACTCAATTTTTGTGTGCTACGCGTCCACTGTGCGGTTCTCGGGTAACGGCCGAGAACCGGTTGACAACCCAATAGAGTTACGGCGGTCATAGCGAGGGGGAAACGCCCGGTCCCATTCCGAACCCGGAAGCTAAGCCCCTCTGCGCCGATGGTACTGCACGGGAGACTGTGTGGGAGAGTAGGTCGCCGCCGGACAATCATTCAACGAAAGCCCACCCCTTCTGGGGGTGGGCTTTCGTCGTACCCGGACACTTCTCGACGTGGCCCTCAGAGTCCCCGGACATCTGCCGAGGTCGCACTCATGCTGCCGAGGTCGTACCGACATGCCAGATCGGGAGCTGTGCGTGCCCGTGCTGGAGTGTCAGTACGACCTCGTGCTGATTGGTGCGACCTGGTGAGCTCTCGTCCGGTGTCGAGGGCCCCTCGGAGTGACGAACGGAACCCCCCAGGACGGCATGTCGTCGTGGCGGCCGGGTCTACCGTCGGATCATGACTCTGAGCACGATGACCGTCCTCGCACGCGACGGTTTTGAGCTGCGCGCACAGCGCGGCGGCCCCAAGGGCGCACCGACCCTCGTCCTCCTGCAGGGGCAGGCCAACTCGCACCGGTGGTGGACCGGTCTGCGGGACCGGTTCGAGGACAGCCTGAGCACGCTGACCATCGACTACCGCGGCACCGGCGGGAGCCGTGGGGCTGTCGGGGACTGGACCACCGAGACCTTCGCCGACGACGTCGCAGACGTCTTGGACTACCTCGGGATCTCCTCGGCGGCGGTCTACGGCACGTCCATGGGCGGTCGAATCGCTCAGAAGCTCGCGATCAGGCGTCCCGCACTGGTCTCCGCACTCGTGCTGGCCTGCACCTCGCCGGGCGGCGACCTCGCCGTCGAGCGCAGCGTCGAGACACGCCTGTCGATCGCGCGGGCGGAGCCTGGCACCGGGCGGCAGGTGCTCCACGACCTCTTCTACACACCGCTGTGGCCCGGCACCCCCGAGCGGAGCCACCTCCTCGGCGACCCGACGATGAGCCGCGAGGAGTCGCGAGCGCACCTCCGGGTCAGCGGCCGGCACGACGCCTCGACCGAGCTCTCGCAGATCAGCGCCCCGACGCTCGTCCTGCACGGCGAGGACGACCTCATGACCCCCGTCGTCAACGCAGAGCGTCTCGCAGAGCACATCACCGGCGCCGACCTCACGACCTACCCGGGCTACCGGCACGGGTTCTTCGAGGAGCTTGCCGACGACGTGACCGACGAGGTGCGCACCCACCTCGCCCGCCACGGGGTGCTGCCGGTGGCCGTCCCCGCATAGGTCTGCGCAGGCCTCAGCCGGTGGTCCCCCGGGCGCAGTCGATGCAGAGGGGAGCGGACGGGCGCGCCTCCAGGCGCCCGGCACTGATAGGTCGCCCGCACCGGGTGCAGGTGCCGTAGGTACCAGCGGCGATCCGGGCGAGCGCACCGTCGACCTCCTCCAGCTGCAAGACCACCGCGGAGCGCAGCCCCGTCGCATGCGACCACTGCGTCGACATCGTCGCCCCCTCAGGGTCGTGCTCGTCGTCGTCGGTCCCGTCGGTCTTGGCCTCGCGGACTGTGCGGAGCTCGCCGTCGACACGGGCGAGCTCGTCGAGCAGCGCCCTGCGCCGCTCGTCGAGGAGCGGCGCGCTCGGGTGGTGTTCCATCACCACCAGCCTGGCCTCGACGCCGCAGGGGCGCATCTCCTCGCGCGCAGGGTTCAGGTGCCCCGGCTGCAGGCGCCCCAGAGGGGCATCGGGATCACCCCTCTGGAGCTGTCTGCCGCGGACGCGGCACCGGTGCCCGGGCCAGGTGCGCTCAGCGCGCTCCGACCTTCTCCACCTTGTCGGCGATGACCGTCACATCGTCTTCGTCGACGACGACGAACCCACCGGTCACGGTGCAGCTGACGGAGTCCCCGGACGGGGTGCGGACCATCACCTGCCCCGAGGCGAGCTCGGTGGCCAGCGGCAGCCTTCCCGGCCGGATCCCGATCGAGCCGCCGGTGCCGGGGACGGTGACGGCTGCGGCGTCGCCGGACCACAGCTCGCCCTCGGGGGTCACCACGGTGACGGTCAGGGCGCGGGTGGTGGCAGGCTGCGACGACATCAGGGGAGCTCTCTCTCGTCCTGGCTCCCGGGTGCGAGGGGTGGGCCGTCCCTGGAGGAGGGCGGCCGCGGCGGGGAGCGCACCCCCACAGTGCCAAGCCGATCGGGTGCCGAGATGAGCCCTTCGACTCGAACACGGTGTGCGTCGTGGTGTACGGGTGACCCGCGTGGCGTCGCGCAGACGGACGTCGCATTGCCCGACGTCACATTGCCCGACGTCACACTGCCCGACGTCCCACGGCCGGGGCCAGCGGGTCGAGGACCGCCCTGAGCTGTGCGCGGATGTCGGCGAGCACGTCGTCGAGGCTCGTGCCGTCCGTGAGGGTCGCGGTCAGCGAGAGGTGGAGCACGGCTGACACCACACGCGCCAGCGTGCCTGCGTCCCCTGGCGTGACGTCCCTGGCCCGGACGAGCGTCGCGGCGACCCCGGCCTCGAGCCTGGCCGACAGCTCGAGCCCGGCCTGCCGGTAGGGCTCCTCGGGGTCGCCGACGACGAGCTCGTGCAGGTAGGTCCGTCCGTTCTCGACGTGCTCACGCACGCACGCCACCACGGGGCGGAGGAGCGTGAGCACGTCGTCCACGGCTCCCTGCGGTCCGGCCCGCTCGCCGGCGGCGAGCCCCTCCTGGATGGCGGCGGCGAACTTCTCGTTCTGCACCATGATCAGCAGCTCGGCCTTGGTCGAGGCGTAGCGGAACAGCGTGCCGATGGCGACGTCGGCACGGTCGGCGACCTGCTGGGTGGTGACGGTGCTGACACCGAGCTCGGCGAAGAGGCCGCGGGCCGCCTCGAGGATGCGCTGGTGCTTGTCCTGCTTGGCCCGAGCCCTCCGGCCGACCGCGACCTGGTCGTCGTCCATGGTCCTCCCTTGACAGATGTTCTGAGTGCGCTCAGTATTGAGTCTACTCGGAACATTCGACCAGCAGAAGAGCCCAGGAGGGCGACGTGCGAGAGCAGCGAACAGCACAGAGGTGGGCCGACGTCTCGACGTCGACCGTCTCGGCAGCAGGGGCACGCTTCGTCTACCGCGAGCTGGGGCCACAGACCGGCGTCCCCCTCGTCGCGCTGACGCACCTCGGTGCGAACCTGGACGACTGGGACCCACGCGTCATGGACGGGCTCGCCGAGGAGCGGCACGTCATCGCCATCGGCTACCGCGGCGTCGGAGGGTCGACGGGCCAGGCGCAGAGCAGCATCGATGCGATGGCCGCCGACGCGGTCGCGGTCCTCGACGCACTCGGTCACGAGCGCGTCGACCTCTTCGGGCAGTCGATGGGCGGCATGGTCGCCCAGGCCGTCGTCGCCCGCGCGCCCCATCTCGTCGACCGGGTCGTCCTGGCGAGCTCCGGCCCCACGGGCGGCACCGGCCTCACGCGGCTGCCCCGGGTCATGGTCGCCGGCACCCTGCGGGCGCTGCTCGCGCGCAGGGACCCGAAGGAGGTCCTCTTCTTCACGCGCACCCCCACGGGACGCGCAGCCGCGAAGGCCTACCTCTCGCGGCTGGAGGAGCGCACGACGGACCGCGACGCAGCAGTCACCCTCGCGGTCCTGCGCGCGCAGCTCCGTGCCGTCCGCCGCTGGGGCGCCCTCCCGGCGCACGACATCTCGGTGCTCACCGGCACCGTGCTCGTCGTCCACGGCGACAGCGACGTCCTGGTGCCCCCGGCCGACGCAGACGAGCTCGCCGGCAGGTTGCCCTCGACGGATGTGCACATCCTTCCCGACGCCGGCCACGGCGCCGTCGCACAGCACGGACGGCAGGTGGTCGCCACGATGCTCGACCACCTCCGTCGCCCCACCGCCACGCCCCACCACCAGGAGAAGACATCATGAGAGCGTTCGTCGTCACGTCGTACAAGGGCCCGCTGCACGAGGCGGACGTCCCCGAGCCCACCGTCGGGGACCGCGACGTCCTCGTCCAGGTCCGGGCGGCCGGGCTGAACCAGCTCGACGAGAAGATCCGCGAGGGAGAGTTCAAGCAGATCCTCCCGTACAAGCTCCCGCTCACCCTCGGGCACGACGTCGCCGGGACCGTCCTCCGCGTCGGCTCCCTGGTTCGCGGGTTCGCGGTGGGTGACGAGGTCTACGCGCGCCCCGGCAAGGACCAGATCGGCACCTTCGCGGAGCGCGTCGCCGTCGCCGAGCAGGACCTCGCCCTCGCGCCCACCTCGACCACGGTCGAGGAGGCCGGGTCGCTGCCCCTCGTCGCGCTCACCGCCTGGCAGGCCCTCGTCGTGAAGGGGAAGGTCCGCCCCGGCCAGAAGGTGCTGATCCACGCCGGCGCCGGTGGTGTCGGCTCCATCGCGATCCAGCTGGCCAAGCACCTCGGCGCGACGGTCGCGACCACGGCCAGCGCTGCGAACGCAGACTTCGTGCGGGAGCTCGGCGCCGACGTCGTCATCGACTACCGCTCGCAGGACTTCGAGGCCCAGCTGACCGGCTACGACCTGGTGCTCGACAGCCTCGGCGGCGAGAACCTCGAGAAGTCGCTGCGCATCCTCCGTCCTGGCGGGAAGGCGATCGGGATCTCCGGCCCTCCGGACCCGACGTTCTCACGTGAGGCTGGGCTCAACCCCGTGCTCCGCCTGGCCATCACGGCGCTCAGCCGCAAGGTCCGCAAGCAGGCCAAGGACCTCGGCGTCACCTACGAGTTCCTCTTCATGAGCGCGAGCGGCGAGCAGCTCCGTCAGATCGCTGCCCTCGTCGACTCCGGTGTCCTCCGTCCGGTGGTCGGCAAGGTCTCGACCTTCGACGAGACACCTCAGGCGCTCGCCGCACTGGCGAAGGGCGGCATCCGGGGCAAGGCTGTCGTCACGGTCCCCTGACCGGGCTCGTCTGCCCACCGGAGCGACGCGGTGCCCTCCGCGCACGCTCGACCGCACCCCGCCGCAGCGGCGGGGCGCACCCACGCACAGCCCGGACCACCGCACCCCGCAGGAGACCTGATCATGAGCACCCACGACGAACCCGTCATCACCTCGTACGCGCAGGCACCGGCCCGCACCGTCACCGCGGGCGGCGTGACCTACGCCTACCGCGAGCTCGGGCCGAAGGGCGGCATCCCCGTCGTCTTCTTCGTCCACCTCGCCGCGACGCTCGACAACTGGGACCCGCGCATCGTGGACCCGATCGCGCAGGGCCGCCATGTCATCGCCTTCGACCAGCGTGGGGTCGGGGCGTCCACGGGGAGCGTCCCGAAGACGATCGAGGAGGCGGCGGACGACGCCTACACCTTCATCAGGGCCCTGGGGCACGAGACGATCGACATCTTCTCGTTCTCGATGGGCGGCATGATCGCGCAGGACCTGGTGGTCAAGCACCCCGAGCTCGTGCGCCGACTCGTGCTCACGGGCACCGGCCCCCGGGGCGGCAAGGACATGGACAAGGTCGTGCGCACCACGTACTACGACGTCCTGCGCGCCACGCTGACCCGCTCCGACCCCAAGGAGTTCCTCTTCTTCAACCGCAACGCGACGGGCAAGCGTGCTGCGAAGGCGTTCGTGCAGCGCCTCGGAGAGCGCACCGTCGACCGAGACGCGAAGATCTCGACCAAGGCGTTCCAGACCCAGCTCAGCGCGATCAAGAAGTTCGGCCTCTCGGCCCCGTCGGACCTGTCGGTCATCACGCAGCCCACGCTCATCGCCAACGGCGACAACGACCGCATGGTCCCCTCGGTGCTCTCCGAGGACCTGCACCGCCGGATCGCGGGGTCCGAGCTGATCATCTACCCGGACTCCGGTCACGGCGGCATCTTCCAGTTCCACGAGACGTTCGCCCCCGTCGCGGTGAGGTTCCTCGCGCCCTGACCGGCCCGAGGTCCAGGCCCGGTCTCGACTCCGAGACCGGGTCCTCGACGTACCACCCGACCTCCCCTGACGTTCCACCACCCGACGAAGGCCGCACCGAGACGAAGGGCACCACCATGACCAGCTCCGCCGCCGTACCGACCCTGTCGAAGCACTTCAGCTCTTCGGTCCTGCTGTGGGTCCGCACCGACCAGCCCCGCCAGACCGGCATGGACTACTGGAGGGGCCCGCACTCCGGCATCATCGCCGCGACCCCGGGGCTCACCGAGTACCGCCAGGTCCACCTCGCCGAGGACAACCCCGGGATGTGGCCCGAGACGGACGGCGTCGAGACCGCGATCCCCGCCGACCGGGCGGTCGACGGGATCGCCGAGGTGACCTTCGAGTCGGCGCTCTCCCCGCTCGCCGGGCGCAAGCAGACGGCGCTCGCCTTCGCGGACGAGGTCAACGTGTTCCGGCGGACCCTGCTCTACGCCGGGCCGCCGAACAGCTCGCGCTGGTACGACGTCGCGGCACCGGGCGAGCCGGTCGGCTCCCGCGCAGTCCTCTACCTGCGCCGACGGGAGGGGGTCGGCTCGGTCGAGTTCCACAAGGCCGTGAAGAAGCGGGTCGTCCCAGCGCTCGTCGCGGCAGCGGACCTGAAGGAGCTGCGGACGCAGACCTTCCTCCCGTGGAGCGAGAAGCTCTGGGACACCCCCGACGTCGCCCACGACAACCCGGACGACCAGCACCTGCACGCCTCCGTGATGCTCGGGTTCGCCGACGACGCCGCCCGCGCGGCGTTCTTCGACGGGGCGGCCTCGGGGCCGCTGTCCGAGGTGGTCTCGGCTGCGGCCTCGGCGGTCCACGCCTACGACGTGACGGCCGCGCTGACCTTCGTCCGGGACGGGAAGGTCCTCGCGCACCCCGAGGGGTAGGGGTGCGTCACCGGAGCAGGGGCTGTGCGACGCTGCACAGCCCCTGCTCGTCGTGTCGCGGGCCGAGGTCGTCCTCCGGGGAGGGCCGTCACCGGCCGCTCAGGCGCCTGCATGGTCATCTGCGTGGACCAGCTCGGGGTAGAGGGCCTCGACCGGTCCTGACAGACCTGCCTTGACGGCTGCGCTGAGCTCGTCGGCGACCACCTCGTGGGCGCCCGCCTCGACGCCGTCGAGAACGGCGGTCACGAGGTCGTCCGGTGCCATCTTGGGGCCGTCGGCGTGCGCTGCCATCGCGGTGTCGACGTAGCCGACGTGCACGCCGGTGACGAGCACCCCGTGCGGTGCGAGCTCGACCCGCAACGAGTTCGTCGCCGACCAGAGGGCGGCCTTCGACGCGCTGTACGGACCGCCCGAGGCGAGCCAGCTGGCGACGGAGTGCATGTCGACGAGCACCGCGCCGTCGGCGGCGCGCAGGGCCGGCGCGAAGGCGCGCGCGACGAGCAGCGGCGCGAAGAAGTTGATCTCCATGGTCTGGCGGAGGTCGGCCTCGTCGACCTCGAGGATGCTGGCCGTCTGCGGGAGGCCGCCGGCGTTGTTGACGAGCACGGTGACGTCGGGTGCGGCCTCGACGGCTGCGGCGACCGACGCCGGGTCGGTGACGTCGAGGGTGAGCGGGACGACCCGCTCGTCGTCCCAGGCGCGCGGAGAGCGTGCGGTCGCGTAGACCCTCGCCGCGCCGCGGGCGAGAGCGGCGCGGACGAAGGAGCTGCCGATGCCTCCGTTCGCTCCGGTGACCAGGACGACGGCGTTGTGCAGGGAGGTCATGAGGTCTTCCGTTCGTGAGAGGTGCGGTGGACGGCGAGGTGCGGGAAGGGTGAGGTGCGGGAAGGGCGAGGGGCGGTCAGTGCGCGGTCGGCGCGGCCGGCGCATTCTTGCTGAGCGCCGACGAGAGCAGGCGGTCCAGCACGCGGTCCGGCAGGATCCGCGCGAGGCGCGTGAGGAGGGCGGCGTCGCGACCGATCGTGTAGCGCGTCCTGGGGCGTCTCGTGGTCGCAGCGTCCGCGATGGTCTTCGCGGCCTGGGCGGACTCGACGCCGCCGCGCAGGAAGGTCTCGGACTGGGCGAGGATCGCGTCCATGAGCCCGGCGTACCGCTGCTCCTGCTCGGCGGTCATGCCGTCGACGAGGCGTCGTGCAGTGACACCTCCGCGGCCGACCATCTCGGTACGGACGGCACCGGGCTCGACGATCGCGACGGTGACGCCGTGCGGGGCGAGCTCGCGGCGCAGCGCGTCGCTGACGGCCTCGAGGGCGAACTTCGACCCCGAGTAGGCCCCGTAGGTGGGCTGGGCGAGCCGACCGCCGAGGGAGCTCATCATGACGACCCGGCCCCTGCTGCGCAGCAGGGCAGGCAGGAGGGCCTGGGTGACCTCGACGTGGCCGAAGAAGTTCACGTCGAACTGTCGGCGCCACTCGGCCATCGGCAGCACCTCGACGGGGGCGTTGACCGCGATGCCGGCGTTGTTGACCACCGCGCGGAGCGGCCGGCCGTCGGCCTCGACGGTGCGTACCAGCTCGGCGACCTGCTCCGGGCGGGTGATGTCGAGGATGACCGGGCGGATCCGGGCCGACTCGAGGGCCTGGCCGTCGGCCTGTCGGCGGACGCCGGCGAGCACGTGGTAGCCGCGAGAAGCCAGCTCTCGGGCGGTCGCCGCCCCCATGCCGGTCGAGGCGCCGGTCACGACGATGGTCTCTGCAATTTCAGATGACGTTGTCATCTCAGTACCGTAGCACTTCAGGTGACGCTGTCAACTGTATGATCGTCACCATGGTCAGCCGTCAGGAATCCGCCGCCGCCACCCGCCGTGCTCTGCTCGACGCCACCCGAGAGCTCCTCGCCGAGGGAGGTCAGCAGGCCGTCACGCTCCGCGAGGTGGGAGCACGCGCGCACGTGTCCCGGGGGGCCGCCTACCGTCACTTCGCGGACAAGGAGAGTCTCCTGGCGGCGGTCGGGGCGGAGAGCTGGGACCGGATCGCCGAGGAGCTGGCTGGCCTGGGGGAGCCCGAGGCGGGTGGGGCCGCCGCCGGGCTGCGGGCAGCCCTGGGGGCGCTGCTGACGGTGAGCCGCGAGGAGCCCGAGGTCTACCGGATGATGTTCACGATGCCGGCCCAGGACCCGGAGCTCGCCATCCGGGCGGCGGGGCGCGCGCAGGACGAGTTCTTGAGGATTGTCGGGACGGTCGTCGGCGACGAGCGGGCGCACCTCTACGGCGCGATGCTCCTGACGAGCGTGCACGGGATCGCGAGCATGCACGCCAGCGGTCACCTCGACCCGCAGATGTGGCAGACCACCCCGGACGACCTCGTCGAGGCGCTGGTCGCGCTCGTCACCCGCGAGGGCTGAGGCGGCGTCCCCGGGTGCGGCAGCGGGCGAGAGGCTGTCGCCTCCCGCCCGCTGCGGCATCGAGGTGTCAGGCCTCGTCGGTCGTCTTCACGAGCTCCGGGTACAGCGCCTCGAGCGGTGCGCTGAGGGCTGCCTTGAGCTGGACCGAGGTCTGGTCGGCGAGGACCTCGTACTGGTCCGTCTCGACGGCGTCGAGGACCTGGCGGACCAGGTCGGCCGGGTCGAGCTTGGGGTCGGTCGCGTGGGCGGCCATCGCGGTGTCGACGTAGCCGACGTGCACGCCGACGACGTGGACGCCCTGCGGGGCGAGCTCGACGCGCAGCGAGTTGGTCGCCGACCACAGGGCCGCCTTGGTGGCGCTGTAGATCCCGGCGACGGCGTACCAGGCGAGGGCCGAGTGGATGTCGACGATCGTCGAGGAGCCGTTCGCCACGAGGACCGGCGCGAAGGCGCGGGCGAGGAACAGCGGGCCGAGGAAGTTGGTCTCGACGTTCGCCCGGATCTCCTCGTCGGTGTGCGTGAGGATGCCGGGGCTCGAGACGTTGGCGCCGGCGTTGTTGATCAGCACCGTGACGTCGGGTGCTGCCTCGACGGCGGCGGCGATGGAGGCGCCGTCGGTGACGTCGAGCGTCAGCGGCACGATCCGCTCGTCGTCCCACCGGCGCGGGTTGCGGGCGGTCGCGTAGACCTTGCTGGCGCCGCGGGCCAGGGCGTCGTGGACGAGGTGCGTGCCGATGCCCCCGTTCGCGCCGGTGACGAGGACGACTGCTCCGTGGAGTGCGGGCATGAGGGTTGCTCTCTTTCGGGTGGGCCCGGCGCGCTGTGCTGTGCGGCCGGACGAGGTGTTCGGGTGGGGTCGGAGAGGCGGTCTGCTCAGGCCTGCGCGAGCGTCGGGTAGTCGGTGTAGCCCGACTCGCCGCCGCTGTAGAAGGTCGAGGGGTCCGGCTCGTTGAACGCCGCGTCGGTCCGCAGGCGGTCGACCACGTCGGGGTTGGCCAGGGCCCAGCGGCCGAGAGGGGCGATGTCCGCGAGGCCGGCGTCGATGTCGTCGGCGATCTGCTCGCGGGTGCGTCCGTAGCGGACCACGACGACGGCGGTCGGCCAGGCGTCGCGGAAGGAGCGCAGCAGCTCGTCGTCGCCGACGTGGTGCACGTGGAGGTAGGCGAGGCCCAGCGGCGCGAGCTCGCCGACGAGGTGCAGGTACTGGGCGTGCACGTCCTCGCGGGGGCCTTCGTCCAGGCCGCCGAGGGGCATCGACGGGGAGATCCGGATGCCGACGCGGTCGGCGCCGATCTCGTCGGCGACGGCGCGTGCCACCTCGACGACGAACCGCGAGCGGTTCTCGACCGAGCCGCCGTAGGGGTCGGTGCGGTGGTTCGCGTTCGGGGAGAGGAACTGGTGCAGCAGGTACCCGTTGGCGGCGTGGATCTCGACGCCGTCGGCGCCGGCCGCGATCGCCGAGGCGGCCGCGTGGCGGAACTCGTCGATCACGGTCGCGATCTCCTCGGTCTCGAGGGCGCGTGGGGTCGGGGTGGTCTGCGGGCCTGTCGGCGTGAACATCTCCTGCTCCGCGGAGATGGCGGAGGGGGCGACGGGCTGGCGGTGGTGCGGGGTGTTGTCCGGGTGTGAGATGCGCCCGGCGTGCATGAGCTGGACGTAGAGCGCCCCGCCCTCGGCGTGCACGGCGTCGGCGACGGCGCGCCAGCCCTCGACGTGCTCGGGGGTGTAGATGCCCGGCGTGCCGAGGTACCCCTGGCCGTCGGCGGAGGGCTGCGTGCCCTCGGTGATGACGAGCCCGAGCGACGCGCGCTGGCCGTAGTAGGTGGCCACGAGGGGCCCCGGGGTCCCGTCAGCCTCGGCGCGGTTGCGGGTCATGGGTGCGAGGGCGAGGCGGTGCGGGAGCTCGACGCGTCCGAGCGTGAAGGGCTGCCAGAGAGAGGAGGCCATGGGGGGTCCTTCGTGAGGTCGTGGGATGATGGCGGTCGCTTCCGAGCAGAGCCTGTAGCGACTACGCTCATAACTGAGCGCAATCAACATCTATTCCCGAAGGACTCCTCATGTCATCCGAGCCGCAGCAGCCCGGTCGGCGCGAGCGCAACAAGCAGGAGAAGCTCCGGCGCATCACCGAGGCCGCGAGCCGCCTCTTCGCCGAGCGCGGGGTCGACGAGGTCACCACCCAGGAGATCGCGGACGCCGCCGACATCGGCACCGGCACGCTGTTCCTCTACGCCAAGAACAAGGGGGAGCTGCTGCTCCTCGTGCAGAACTCCACCTACACGGACGCCCTCGTCCGCGGGACCGAGGCCGCCGCAGGCCTCGACGACCCGCTCGACGCGGTCCTGGCGATCCTCCGGCCCGTCGTCGAGTGCAACCGCAAGCAGGTCGACAACGGCCGGACCTACCTGCGCGAGATGGTGTTCGGCGACCCCGAGGAGCCGCACCACCGCGAGGCGCTCGAGCTCAACGCCCGCACCGAGGCCGCGGTCGCCGCGGTGCTGGGCCGTGACGACAGGACGTCGGACGACGACGCCAGCGCCCGTGCGGCCGTCGTCTCCGGGATCATGTTCCTCGCGATGGCGCCCACGCTCACCGCAGACCGCACGGTCGACGAGATCCTCGCCGGCGTCGCGCAGCAGGTGCGGCTGCTGCTGCCCTGAGTCAGGGCGCGGGAGCGACTTCGCGGGCCTGGCCGGCTCTGCCCGCAGCGGGCCGGGCTGGGTCGTCTCTGCTCGGAGCGGGCCCGGCAGGTCCTACTCGGAGGTGGCGCTCAGCCGGGCGGCGAGGGTGTCGCGAGCCTGCTGGGCGACCGGGCGCACCGACTTGTCGGGGTCGCTGAAGCGACGCGCGATGACCGCCTGGTGCTCCGCGGTGCCCTGGGCCGCGAGTGCACGCAGCGCTGCGGCGCGGACGCGCGCGTTCTTGTCGGACGTCAGGGCGACCAGCTCCTGCACGGCCGGGACGTCACGCTCGAGGACCACCCGTGCGCACATCTCGCGCACGCGCCAGGCCTGGTCGCCCAGGGCGGCGACGACGTCCGACGCCGCCGAGTCGTCCCAGACGTACAGCAGCGTGCGTGCGCCCCAGAGCGCAGGCCAGTACAGCGTCGGCGCGCCGTCGAGGATGCCGAGCCCGTGGCGCCCCCCGGCGTAGAGCAGGAAGTCCTTGCCCGCGTTCTCGCCGCGCAGGAGCGCGAGGGCGTTGAGCGCGACCGTCTGCTCGCCGTAGTGCGCGACGGCGGCGGCGATGCGCTCACCCGTCGGGAGGTCGAGGGGGATGGCGGGGTTCGGGCTGAGTCTGTTGTCCATGGCACCGCCCACTCTAGCGGGCGGTGCCATGACGACCCGTGGCGTCCCTGGTGAGAGTCGACACGTCTGGGTGACGCCTCTGTCAGCGACCGAGGAGGTCGTCGAGCCCCGGGATGCCGAAGCCGGAGCCGAGGTCCTTGATCTGCTCGCCGAAGCCCGAGACGGCCTCGCCTGCGCCGTTCGCGAGCTCGTCGACGCCACCGGTGATGTCGAACCCGGACGCGATGCCCTCGAGGTCGACGCCACCGGCGATCGCCTCGAAGTCGACGCCCGCCCCCACGGCCTGCTCGAGCAGCGGACCGGCGACGGAGCTGAGCACCGCACCACCGGCGACCACCGTGAGCAGCCCGCCGGCCGCGAGCCCGGCAGCCGCGGCGCCGCCGACAGCCGCACCCCGGCCGAGCCCGCCCGACGAGCCCCCGCCCCGAGGGTCACGGGTCCCGACCCGTGCCAGCAGCCCCTTGAGCAGGCCAGGCTCGCGAGCCTCGGTGCGGGCCGCGGCCCGCGCGAGGTCGTCCGGCGACGACGAGCGCGGACGCTCGCCCTGCGGCAGCTCCTCCTGCATCCGGGCCTCGACCAGCGACCGCTGCGCCGGCGTGAGGCGCTCGAAGGCCTCGCGGTGCACCTGCTCCACCTGGTGCGGGTCGGCGGTCTGCAGCAGGTAGTCGTACCGCGCGACGGCCGCACGGTCCGTCTGGCTGCCGCTCGGGGCGCGACGGGTCTGCTGCGGCGCGTCGTGCGAGCCCGGGCGCGCGGGACCCGCAGACGTCGGGGCGTGCCCGCCCCGGCGGTCGTAGCCACCCTGTACGTCGTAGCCGCGCTGGCTGTCGGAGCCGCGCTGTCCGCCCCCACTGCTGGGGCCGCGCTGGCCGCCGTAGCCGCCGGTCGCGCCGGTGCCGCCCTGACCGGGCCGACCGTTCTTGCCGTCACCGGTGATCGCGTCGGACGCGGTGCGGACCAGCGCCTTCCAGTCGGTCTGCCCCGAGCCCGAGGTGCTGGACCCGGACCCCTGCTGGGCGAGCTTCTTCTGGGCCATGCGGGCCAGCTTGGAGACCATGCTCATGACGACGTTCCTCTCGAGGGGGTGGACGAGGTGGAGGGGGAGGAGGGGGGAGGGGGTGAGGCCTGCGACGACCTGGTCGCAGACCGCGCGGCGCGGGCCTCGTGGACCCGCCGGCCGACGAGCACGGCGACCGCGACGCCGAGCGCGCCGTAGACGACGAGGTCGAGGTGGCCCAGGTACTGCTCGAGACGCTCGTGCTCGGTCCCGAGGGCCGCGCCCACGCCGATGAGCATCCCGTTCCACAGCCCGCTGCCGACCAGCGTGAGGACGCTGAAGGTGACGACACCCATCCGCGCGGCTCCCGCAGGGATCGAGATCACGGACCGCACACCGGGGATCATGCGGCCGAAGAGCACGGACGGACGGCCGTGCCGCTCGAACCACGTGACGCCACGGTCGAGGTCCTCGCGGGTGATCAGGCGCGTCGCGGCGACCATCCGGACGGCGCGCTCCATCCCGAGGGCCCTGCCCGCGGCGTAGTACACGAGCCCGCCGAGCCACGCGCCGACCGTGCTCCACACGATCAGCCCGACGAGGCTCAGCGACCCGGTCTGCGTGAGGTACCCGGCGAACGGCAGGATCGCCTCGCTCGGGATCGGCGGGACCACCACCTCGACCAGGACCAGCAGGCCGATCCCGACGTCCCCCACGGACAGCAGCAGGTCCGCGGCCCACCCGGTGAGGCCGGTGAAGCCGTGGTCGGTCGGTGCTGCGGTGGTCATCGGTGCCTCTCCTGCGGGTCGCCGGTGCGTCGCCGTCGCGGCGCGCGGGCACGGTGGTGGGGCGCGTCCGGGGACGGGCTCGAGAGCGTGCTGGGGCTCGTCACCGCACCATGGTGGACGATGCTTGCTGAAGCCACCCTGAAGCCCGCTGGGTGCTGCCTGAGGGCGGCGGTGAGACGGCGGCCGCGTCTACCGCGTCTGCGGTACCCGGTCTGCACCGCCCAGACCACGACCGCGGGCCTCCCCACCTGAGACAGTGGTCCTGCGACCGGACCGCACCCCGGCGGCCGGCCGCGCGCGACCTGGGCCCTGCACCTGGACCGACGACCTGAGACCGACGACCGACCCGACCGAGAGAGGTGCTCCGATGCCCCGCCTCGCCGACGTCGAGCGCCGGTCCCGACCGTCGGTCGCCACCTGGTGCGTGACCTTCGCCGCGCTCGCGGCCATGTACACCACCGCCGGCGTCCGCACCGGGACGTGGCAGACGCCGAGCACCGCGCTCGTCGCGCTCCTCGTGCTGTCCTGCACCGCCCTCGCCTTCCGGACCCTGCGCCCGCTGCTCGTCCTGGCCGTGGTGGTGGGGGTCGAGGTGTGCATGCTCGTGTTCCTCGCCGTCCCGGAGCTCGTGGCGGCGCGGACCGAGGGGATGGGAGCGTTCCAGCCCGTCCCGCTCGGCACGATGCTCGCCGCCTGGACGGTCGCGGCCCGGACCCCACGACGGGTCGGCTGGGGATCCGCCGCCGTCGCCGGGGGCGTGCTCATGGTCACCGGGCTCCTCGCGCACGGGCGACCCACCGCCCTCACCGACCTCGTCGTGTTCTACCTCGTCATGAACGCCGCCGCCTTCGGCGTGCTCACCGCCAGCAGGCGCGACACCGCCGAGCGACTGGTCCGGCAGCGTGAGCGCGAGACCGGGGAGGCCGTGATGGGAGAGCGCCTGCGGATCGCGCGCGAGCTGCACGACGTCCTCGCCCACAACCTCACGCTCGTCAACGCCCAGGCAGGCGTCGCCGAGTACCTGCTGGCCTCTCGGCCGGAGGCGGCCGCCGAGGCGCTGCGCGGCATCACCCAGCACACCAGCCGCGCCATCGACGAGCTGCGCGCCACGATCGGCCTCCTCCGGTACGACGGCGTCGACGGGTCGCAGGCCGGGGAGGGCGCCGGTCCGGCCCCGGGCGAGGGCGACGACCCGGGTGCCACGATGCGCCCCGTCCCGGGTGTCGCCGCCCTCGACGAGCTCGTCGCGTCGCACAGGTCGGCCGGCCACGGCGTCGAGGTCCGGAGCTCGGGAGCACCCGGCCAGCTGGACCAGCACGCCGACCTCGCGGCCTACCGGATCGTCCAGGAGGCGCTCACCAACGCCGCCAAGCACGCACCCGGGATGCCGGTCGAGGTCCACCTCGCCTGGTCCGAGGCGGGTGTCCGGGTCCGGGTGGTCAACACCGCGGTCCCGGGTGACCCGCGGCGCCCGTCCGCACCGGGGACGGGGCACGGGCTCATCGGCATGCGCGAGCGCGCCCTCGCCGCAGGGGGAGGGCTCCGCGTCGGCGAGATCGCCGACGACCGCTTCGAGGTCGTCGCGACCCTGCCCGCCGGCAGGCAGACACCCTCGGGCCCCGGCGCCCCGCCGGACGCACCGCCCGGCCCCACCGACACCCCTGTCCCCGCAGACGAAGGACCCCTCCCATGACCATCCGCGTGCTGCTCGCCGACGACCAGGCCCTCCTGCGCGGCACCTTCCGCCTGCTGCTCGACTCCGTCCCCGACATCACCGTGGTCGGAGAGGCCGCCGACGGCGCCGAGGCCGTGCGTCTCGCCCGGTCTGCCCAGGCCGACCTCGTCCTCATGGACATCCGCATGCCTGGCACGGACGGCATCGAGGCCACCCGTCAGATCTGCGCCGACGACGCGCTCGCGGGCGTCAAGGTGCTCGTCCTCACCACCTTCGAGACCGACGAGCTCGTGGTGGCCGCGCTCCGCGCCGGGGCGAGCGGGTTCCTCGGCAAGGGCGTCGACCCTGCGGCGCTGATCGACGCGGTGCGGACCGTCGCCGAGGGGGAGCAGCTGCTCTCGCCCGCCGCGACCCGCTCGCTCATCGAGCGCGTGGTGCAGGAGCCAGAACCGGAGCCTCCCGCGGTGGTGCACGGGATGTCCGACCTCACCGAGCGCGAGCGCGAGATCACCTCGCTGGTCGCCGGTGGGCTCTCCAACACGGAGATCGGCCAGCACCTGTTCATCAGCCCGGCCACGGTCAAGACGCACGTGAACCGCGCCATGATGAAGACGGGCGCCCGCGACCGCGCCCAGCTGGTCGTCTTCGCGTACGACGCGGGGCTGCCGCGCGTGCGGCCGTGAGGCGCGGAGCCTGCCCCTGAGCCCTGAGCCCTGAGCCCTGAGCCCTGAGCCCTGAGCCCTGAGCCCTGAGCCCTGAGCCCTGAGCCCTGAGCCCTGGCGCTCTGACGCCAGGCAGTCCGTCGGGTCGCGTGGCCCGTCAGGCCGCCGCGAGCCCGACGAGGTCGGCGTGGCTGTAGGCGGTCGCGCTCGGCCGGCCCTCGTCGTCCTGGCCGACGACGACCGCTGCCTCGAGCGGGGCGTGCTGCGCCGTGTCGTCCTGCTCTGGCGTCCCGCCGACCAGCTCGTGCTGGTCCCACCCGGTGTGCAGCACGGCTCGGGCCACGACGGTCAGCGGCTCGGCCGCGACGCGCACGCGGACGGACGGGATCGAGCGCGACCCGCGGAGCCCGGACGAGGTCGCCACGACGGCGGCAGGGGCGGCGAGCGAGAACCCGGCCGTCCGCTCCCGTGCCGTGAGGCCTGGGTCGGAGACCACGACCGTCAGCCCGGACTGCCAGCAGGCGTAGGTCAGGGCCGTGAGCGCGGGCCCGGCGGGGACGTCGATCACGACGCGGTCCCCGGGTCGGACGCCGGCGCGGTCGAGGTAGGAGGCGAGCAGTCGTGCACGGTGCAGGAGCAGGGTCCAGCTGACGGGCAGGTGCCCTCGGGTCCGGGTCTGCTCGAGCTGCCGGGTCTTCCGGGACGCGGGGTGTGCGGTCACGCTGGCTCCTCGGGACGGGTCGGTCGCTGCTGGTCTTCAGCCTGCCGTCCGTGGACCCGCCTGTCGTCAGCCGAAAGGACGCTCCTCGCGCGACCTGACTAGTCCCACAGGAGTAGTCGGTCGTCCTCCCCCGGGACGTACGGCGGGCGCTGTCATCGCCCGCCCGTCCCGGGGTCGGTGATCTCTTGAGCGACCGTTCCTAGAGGTCGACCTTCCCCGTGTCGCCCTCGAGGGGCTCTCCGGTGACCTTCGCCTTGACGAAGGCGAGGGCCGTGGCGACCCGGCTGCCCGGGGTGTCCCAGTACTCGCCGCCGTCGGCCGAGAACTTCAGCACGGTGATCTCCGGGTCTTCCTTGCCGTCGGGGAACCAGGCCTCGACCACGGGGCTCCAGTACTTGTCGACACGCTCCTGCGAGTGGACCACCTCGGCGGTCCCGGTGAGCGACACCCAGCTGTCGTTCGAGCTGAGCGCCACCCCAGCCCGAGAGTCGGCAGCGAGCTGCTGGACGGCCGACGACCGCTTCGACACCAGGAACCACAGGTCTCCACCGGGCTCGACCTCCTGGATCGTGAAGGGACGCGCGACAGGCTTCCCAGAGTCGAGCGTCGTGAACATGCCGAAGCGGAAGTCCTTCAGCAGCGACGTGATCTTCTGGGCGTCAGAGGTGGGTGAGGTGTCGTTCATGGGGGTCTCCTCGTCGAGAGCGGGCCGCCGTCCGGCGTGCCTCCTCGACGCTACGACCGACCCGAGCGGTCGGCATCTGGTGGAGGCAGGCTCCTCAGCCCCGGTACGGCAGGACCGGCTTGCCCGGGACGTCGACCGTCGTGCGGAAGAGCGCGCCCGCCTCGGGCTCGGGGTCGTCGAGGTTCTCCTTCGACGTGGTGATGTACAGGTCGGTGAGGTCGGGGCCGCCGAGCGTCACCGCCGTCACGAGGCGCACGGGGACCTCGATCTCCTCGAGGACCGTGCCGCGGGGTGAGTAGCAGCGGACGCGGCCCGCGCCGTTGAGCGCGACCCAGACGTTGCCCACCGAGTCGACGGTCAGGCCGTCGGCGTGGGTGCCGTCAGAGCTGTGGAAGACGCGCCGTCCCGTGAGCTCGCCGTCGACCACGTCGAAGACGTCCGTCGTGCCGGTCGCGGTGTCGTTGTAGTAGGCGAGGTCGCCCTCGGGGGAGAAGTCGAGGCCGTTCGACACCGTCACCTGGGCGAGGACCACCGACACGTCGCCCTCGGGCGTGATCCGGTAGAGCCCCGCGCCTCCCGGGCGCTGGTCGTAGGCCATGCCGCCGGCGTACAGGTTCCCGTGCGGGTCGCAGCCGCCCTCGTTCATGCGGACGCTGGGGTCGTCCCACAGCGGCTCGAGGGGCGTCGGGACGTCGTCCGGGCCGTCGGCCAGCGCGATGCCGCGCTCGACGGCCACCACGTAGCCGCCGTTGGACCGCGGACGGGCGAAGGCGGCGACGTCGCCGACGTGGAGCCGGTCCACGGAGCCGTCGGAGCGCAGCGTCAGGAGGTCGCCCGCGAGCATGTCCACCCAGCGCAGGCCACCCCAGGACGGCGACCAGACGGGGCCCTCCCCGTGGTAGGCGATCGGGTCGGTGATCTGCTCTGCCTGGCGCACGGGGAGGTCCTTCCGTCGGGTACGAGGGGTCGTCCATCGTCGCACCGGGGACGGCGCGACGCCCGGTGGGCACCGTGGCACGCCCGGTGGGCTCTGCCCGCGGTGCCCGGCGTGCAGCCGCGCGACCTCCGGGGAAGACTGGTGAGACCGCACACCAGGCGCACCTGAGCCGACCCCAGGAGGACCACCCGTGACAGAGCAGAACCCGACCGTCGTCGTCTCCGGTGCCTCAGGGAGCATCGGGACCTACCTGCGCCAGACGGGCGGAGGGCTGCCGGCCCGAGGCTGGTCGCTGCGGCTGCTCGGCGGGCACGAGCCCGACGAGCTGCTCCCCGGCGAAGAGGGCACCCCGTTCTTCACCGCCGACATCAGCGAGGAAGACTCCCGCGACGCCCTCGACGAGGCCTTCGCCGGGGCCGACGCCGTGGTGCACCTCGCCGGCATCCCGGGCGAGGACAGCTGGACGACGATCCGCCGGACCAACATCGACGGCACCTACCGGGTGCTCGAGGCGGCCCGCCGGGCGGGCGTGCGGCGCGTGGTCCTGGCGAGCTCGAACCACGCGGTCGGGTACCTGCCCACCGGTGAGACCGCCCGCACGGACGTCGCGCCACGGCCGGACACCTACTACGGGGTCTCGAAGGCCGCGATGGAGGCGCTCGGCAGCCTGTACGCCGACAAGTACGGCCTCGAGGTCGTGTCCCTGCGGATCGGGATGTGCGCGGACAGGCCGGTGAGCACCTTCGACCTGGGGATCTGGTTGAGCCCCGGCGACACGGTGCGGCTGGTGGACGCCTCGCTGCGCGGAGAGGTGTCCGGACCGGTGATCGCCTACGGGGTCTCGGCCAACACCCGGGGGTGGTGGGACCTCGCCAGCGCCCGGGCGCTCGGCTACAAGCCGCGCGACGACGCGGAGGCGTTCGTGGACGAGGTGGAACCGTACGACGGGCCGGAGGGCGTCCTCGGGCACGGTTTCGTTGCGCTCGACCCGCACGAGCACCAGGGAGAGTGAGGTCCTGCACGGGCGGCGCAGGACGGTACACACCGCGCCAGGCTCGCCAATAGGACAAAAGTCCTCTATGGTGGCGTGACCGACGACACACCGAGGTGCGTCGGCCCCGCTCGACGGCGATGCGGGGCTGTCGCCGCAGGTGGCACACGCCCGAGGAGCCCCATGGATCAGCCCGTGACCGCGAGCCGGCACCCCCGTCCGACGAGGCGCGACGATGACGATCTCGTTGCAGAACCGTTAACGATCTCGGTGGCGGACGAAACAAACGTCCCCTACGGTCATGTGATGGATGACACAACCCAGAAAGCCGAGGGTGGGTCGCCAGCGGCGCTGGTCGCGCTCACCGGCGTGAACAAGCACTTCGGCGACCTGCACGTCCTCAAGGACATCGACCTCTCCGTGAGGCGCGGCGAGGTCGTCGTGGTGATCGGCCCGTCGGGTTCCGGCAAGTCGACGCTGTGCCGCGCGATCAACCGTCTCGAGACCATCGACTCCGGGACCATCGAGCTCGACGGTCACCAGCTGCCCGAGGAGGGCAAGGCGCTCGCGCGCCTGCGCGCCGACGTCGGGATGGTCTTCCAGTCCTTCAACCTCTTCGCGCACAAGACGATCCTCGAGAACGTCACGCTCGGGCCCATCAAGGTCAAGGGCATGAAGAGCGCAGAGGCCAAGGAGCTCGCGATGTCGCTCCTCGAGCGCGTCGGGATCGAGTCCCAGGCCGGCAAGATGCCGGCCCAGCTGTCCGGTGGGCAGCAGCAGCGCGTGGCGATCGCCCGCGCGCTCGCCATGCAGCCCAAGGTCATGCTCTTCGACGAGCCCACCTCTGCCCTCGACCCCGAGATGATCAACGAGGTCCTCGACGTCATGGTGGGTCTCGCCAAGGACGGCATGACGATGATCGTCGTCACCCACGAGATGGGCTTCGCCCGGAAGGCCGCCGACCGCGTGGTCTTCATGGCCGACGGCCAGATCGTCGAGGAGGCCGAGCCCGAGGAGTTCTTCACGAACCCGCGGTCCGAGCGCGCCCAGGAGTTCCTGTCGAAGATCCTCACCCACTGAGCCCTGCACCGACCCTGCACTGACGACAGCCGTACCGACCACCCCGTCCCGGGTACCCCTGGGACGGGCGGCCGTACGGTCCGGACGCACCGCAGTCCGGACCGACGTCGCGACCCGCCACGAAGGAGAACCCCATGCGCAACCGTCCGACCGCGTTCCTCGCGATCGCCGCTGCCTCTGCCCTGCTGCTCTCAGCCTGCGGCGGAGACGACAGCTCTGAAGACCCGCCCGTCGCGGACGTCGACGCCGCGGAGTTCCCCGAGGGCAGCACGATGGCCCGCCTCGCCGAGGCAGGCACCATGACCGTCGGCACGAAGTTCGACCAGCCGCTCTTCGGCCTCGTCGGCCCGGACGGGACGCCCGTCGGCTTCGACGTGGAGATCGCGAAGATCATCGCCGGCGAGCTCGGGATCGCCCCGGACGACATCGAGTGGACCGAGACGGTGTCCGCCAACCGCGAGACGTTCATCCAGGAGGACCGCGTCGACATCGTCGTGGCCACCTACACGATCAACGACGACCGCAAGCAGGTCATCGACTTCGCCGGACCGTACTACCTCGCCGGGCAGTCGCTCATGGTGAACGCCGACGACGACTCGATCCAGTCCGAGGACGACCTCGCCGGGAAGATCGTCTGCTCCGCCGAGGGCTCGACCCCCGCGAAGAACATCGAGGAGAACTTCCCCGACGCCGACCTCCGCACCTTCTCGCAGTACACCGACTGCCTCGACCCGCTCCGCAACGGCCAGGTCGACGTGCTCACCACCGACAACGTGATCCTCGCGGGCTACGTCGCCGAGAGCCCGGACGACTTCAAGCTCGCCGGTGAGCAGTTCACCGAGGAGCCCTACGGCATCGGTCTGAAGAAGGACGACACGGACTTCCGCAACTTCATCAACGACACCCTCGAGGCCGCCTACGAGGACGGCCGCTGGGACGCTGCGTGGGAGGCGACCGCCGGTGAGGTGCTCGACACCCCGACGCCGCCGGCCGTCGACCGGTACTGAGCACGACCGGTCGGACGAGCGTCTGACCGACGACCCTCGGCCCGGGCCGGTCGCCTGACACCTCAGGCGGCCGGCCCGGCCCGCGGGACCACCGCACCACCCGACTGCGGGCGCTGGGCCGACGGCCCACGACCCGCGTGAACCAAGGAGGACGACCGTGCAAGCACTGGTCGACGAGCTGCCGAGGATCTGGCAGGGGTTCCAGCTCACCCTGTTCCTCGCCGTCGTGTCGGGAGCCCTCTCCCTCGTCTTCGGGACGATCCTGGCCGCGTTCCGTGTCGCGCCGCTGCGCTCGCTGCGCACCTTCGCCGGCGCGTACGTCGAGGTCGCGAGGAACACCCCGCTGACGCTGGTGTTCATCTTCTTCGTCTTCGTGCTCCCGAGCCTCGGGTTCATCCTGCCGCTCGGCCGGGTGCCCGCCATCATCGCACTCACCGCCTACACCTCGGCCTTCGTGTGCGAGGCCGTGCGGTCGGGCATCAACTCGGTCGCCGTCGGGCAGGCCGAGGCGGCCCGCGCCATCGGCCTCGGGACCGTCCAGACGCTCAGCCTCGTGGTCCTGCCGCAGGCGCTGCGCACCGTGGTGCCCCCGCTGATCAACGTGCTCATCGCACTCACCAAGAACACGTCGGTGGCCGCAGGCTTCGCGGTCGTCGAGCTCACCTCGACGAGCCGAGCCCTCGCCCGCGACAACCCGGCCGACGTCGTCCTGCTGCTCACCGGCATCGCCGTCTGCTATCTCGTCATCACGATCCCCGCGGGGATCGCGGCCAATGCCATCGAGCGAAAGGTGGTGTTCAGCCGATGAGCGGCAACGTCCTCTACGACGCACCCGGACCCAAGACCCGGCGCCTCGAGCGGATCGGCTCGATCGTCTTCGCGGTGATCCTGCTCGGCCTGCTCGCCTGGATGATCAAGGGCATGGCCGACCGGGGGATCTTCGACGACCGGTGGGCCGTCCTCACCGACCCGCCGAAGGGCCAGAGCGCCGAAGACGTGTGGAAGTCGCTCGTCGTCACCGGGCTCGGCGCGACGCTCAAGGCGGCGGTCGTCGCCGCACCGCTCGCCCTGGTGCTCGCCTTCGTGCTGGCCATCCTGCGCACCTCCGGCATCCGCGTCGTGCGCGGTGCTGCGACCGCCGTGATCGAGGTGCTCCGCGGTCTGCCGGTGCTCCTCATGATGCTGTTCGCGCTGCTGGCCTTCGGGCTGTCGTCCTTCCAGGCCGTGGTCATCGGTCTCACGCTGTACAACGCGGCGATCGTCGCCGAGATCCTCCGCGCCGGCCTCGCCGCGCTGCCCAAGGGGCAGGCCGAGGCGGGGACGGCCATCGGCCTCACCCGTGGTCAGACGCTGCGGCTCGTCCAGCTGCCCCAGGTCATCCGGCTCATGCTGCCGAGCCTCATCAGCCAGTTCGTGGTGTTGCTCAAGGACAGCTCGCTCGGCTTCATCGTCGGGTACCCCGAGCTGCTCAACGCCATGAAGACGAACTACAACTTCTTCGGGAGCGACTCGCGCCTGCCGCTGTTCCTCGTGGTCGCCGTCGTCTACCTCACGGTGAACATCGCGCTGTCCCGGCTCGCGGTGTACATCGAGAAGCGGTTGTCGTCTCGCGGCCAGAAGCCCGTCGCGACCGGGCTCGCGACGCCCGACCTGGGCAAGACGACGGTCTGAGCAGGTCCTGGCCTGCGGACCACGTCAGCAGCACCTGGCAGGAGGCCCGTCGCACGAGCGGCGGGCCTCCTGCCGTCAGCTCAGGGTCAGCCTCGCCACGGCCCGGGTGATCTCCTCTGCCATCGAGGCCCCGCCGTGACCGTCCGACCCGACCACCACGAGCTCGCTGGCGGGCCAGGCGCGGTGCAGGTCGTAGGCCGTGGACAGCGGTGAGCTGATGTCGAGCGCACCGTGGACGAGCACCGCGGGGAGGTGGGCGACCCGGTCCACCCGGCCGAGGATCCCCTCGGGAGGCGCGAAGCCCGACGCTGCCCAGACGTGCACCACGAGCGTCGCGAACAGCAGCCGGAACTCCGGGTCCTCGTAGCGCGGGCTCGGCGCCCCACCCGTGGCGAGAGAGACGTGGACGTCCTCCCACGTGCACCACGCGAGGGCGGCCGCCTCCCGGACGCCCCGGTCCGGGTCCGTCAGCCGTTCGCGGTACGCGTCGACGACCCGCTGCCCCGGCGCGCGGCCCGAGGCTGAGGCGAAGGCCTCCCACTGCGCCGGGAACACCGCGCGCATCGACTCGGTGATCCACTCGACCTCGGCGGCGGAGGTGGTCGTCACGGCGCCCAGGACGAGGCCTGTCGCGCGCGACGGGTGGGCCTGCGCGTAGGCGAGGGCGAGCGTCGTCCCCCACGAGACGCCGACCACGAGCCACTCCTCGATCCCCAGGTGCTCGCGGAGCGCCTCGACGTCGGCGACCATGCGCTCCGTGGTGATCGCCGCGAGGTCTGCCCCCGGGCCCGTCGCGAGCGGACGGCTGCGGCCGCAGCCGCGCTGGTCGAGGGCCACCACGAGGTGACGGCGCGCGTCGAAGTGCTGCCGGTGGCCGTCGCCGAAGCCGGAACCCGGACCGCCGTGCAGGAACACCGCGGGGACACCGTCGGCGGAGCCCCAGGACTCCCAGTAGACCGACTGCCCGTCCACGGTGTCGAGGGTCCCGGAGGAGAGGACGTCGGTGGGCTGAGAGGGGAGAGTCACCCGACGATGCTAGCCACGTCCACCGGGTGACCTCGTGGGCGGGTTGTGCGCAGACCCGCGGGTCGGGCTGGACAGAACGGCACACGCCACGTTCTGTTGACCCATGCCTGCCGCTGACGTCATGACCTCGCCACGCCTCCGTCGCCGACCACGGCTGTGGTCGTTCGGCGCCGCCACCCTCTCGACGGTCCTCGTGGTCGGCGGGCTCGCGGCGTGCAGCGACGAGCCCGACCCGCTCGCCGAGGCGACGACGCTCGCGACCGCGCTCGGCGAGGGCCTCGCCGACGGCGACCTCTCCGGCATCGCCTTCAGCGACGTGAGCGCCGACGAGGCGACCGCCTCGCACGCCGCCGTCGTGGCCGCCGTCGCCGACTCGCCGCACGACGTCGAGCTCACCGAGGTGGTCCTCGCCGACGACGAGACCAGCGGCACCGCGACCTACACGCACACCTGGGACATCGCCGGGAACCCCTGGACCTACGACACCCAGGCGCCGCTGGCCCTGTACGAGGACGTCTGGGAGGCGCAGTGGGCGCCCGACCTCGTGGTCGACGGCCTCGAGTCCGACGAGGTCCTGCGCCTGAGCAGGACCACCGCGCCGCGCGCCGACATCCTCGGCGCCGGCGACACGCCGATCGTCACGCAGCGGCCGGTCAAGCGTGTGGGCGTCGACAAGACGCGCGTCGAGCCGGCTGACCTCGACGGCACGGCCCGTGCGCTCGCGGAGCTCGCCCAGATCGACCCCGAGGCGTACGCGGCCAAGGTCGCCGGTGCCGGCGAGAAGGCCTTCGTCGACGCCGTCACGCTGCGCGCCGAGGGCGGCGCCTACGACTTCGACGCGATGGCGGCGATCCCCGGCGTGCTGCTCATCGACGGCACCCTGCCGCTCGCCCCGACCCGCGAGTTCGCGAGCGACCTGCTCGGCCGCGCCGGGGAGGCCACCGCAGAGATCGTCGAGGCCTCCGAGGGGACGATCGCCGCCGGAGACGTCACCGGGCTCTCCGGCCTGCAGCGCCAGTACGACGAGCAGCTGCGCGGCACCCCCGGCGTCGCTCTCGAGGCCGTGAGCGAGGCGCGAGAGCCCCGCGTGCTGCTCGCCGAGGACCCCGTCCCGGGCGAGCCGCTGCGGACCACCCTCGACGTCGGCGTCCAGGAGCTCGCCGACTCCGTGCTCGTGGGCCAGGAGGTGCCCGCCGCCATCGTCGCGATCCGGCCCTCGACCGGTGAGGTCCTCGCGTCGGCCACCGGTGCGGCCGGTACCGGGACGGCGACCACCGCGATGTACGCCCCGGGGTCGACCTTCAAGGTGGTCACCGCGCTCGCCCTGCTGCGCAACGGGCTCACCCCGGACACGCCGCTCGACTGCTCGGCCGAGGCCGTCGTCGACGGGCGGGCCTTCGTCAACTACCCCGACTACCCGGCGGGGAAGTCCGGCGAGATCTCGCTGACCGACGTCATCGCCAACTCGTGCAACACCGCGCTCATCAACGCCTCCGGGCAGGTGACGCAGGCCGACCTCGCGTCGGCGGGCGAGGCCCTCGGGCTGGGGCTCGCGCAGCAGCCCGGCCCGGGAGTCTTCACCGGGTCGGTCCCGGCCGAGGCCGAGGGGACCGAGCACGCCGCGTCCATGATCGGCCAGGGGCAGGTCCAGGCGTCGCCGGTGGCGATGGCGACCGTCGCCGCCTCCGTGGCCGCCGGGACCACCGTGCGCCCGACCTTCCTGGCGCAGGAGGCCGACCCGGTCGACTCCGACCTGCCCGACGCCGCGGCAGCGCCGCTGACCGCCGACGAGGCCGCCCAGCTCGGTGCGTTCATGCGGGCCGTCGTGACCGACGGCGGCGGCAGCTTCTTGCTCGACGTCCCCGGAGAGCCTGTCGGGGCCAAGACCGGCACCGCGCAGTACGGCGACGGCAGCACCAACCACGCCTGGATGATCGCGACCCAGGGCGACCTCGCGGTCGCTGTGTTCGTCGAGACCGGCGACTACGGGTCCACGACGGCCGGTCCGCTGCTCGAGGCGTTCCTCGTCGGGCTGGCCTGACGCTGGCCCGATCGCACGCAGACGAGCGCCGGGGTGCTGAGAGCACGGGTGTGATCGAGACGACCACGTGATCGGGGTCGGTCCTCAGCGGCCGACGCTAGGGTCGAGGTGAGCCTTCCGAGCACCTGCACGCGGCGTCTCGGCCCACCTGATCTGCGCCCCACGGCGCGAGGAGAACCATGACCAGCACCTCCGTCCGCACCCGCCGCCGCACCGCACCGCGCGCGCTCCTCGTCGGCCTGCTCTCGGCGGTCGCGCTGGTCCTCGGCGGCACGACCGCGTCGGCCCACGACACCGTCCTCGGCACGGCGCCCGGCGACGGCGAGACGCTCACGACGGCCCCGACGCAGGTGTCGGTCGAGCTGAGCGCGGTCCCGCAGGCCATCGGGTCCCGGATGCTCGTGACGTCCTCCGACGGCACGGTGCTCTTCGACGGCGAGCCGACCATCGCCGACCGCGTCGCGAGCGTCGAGCTCCCCGCCGTCGCGAACGACGGCTACACGGTCGCGTGGCGCCTCGTCTCCTCTGACGGGCACCCGATCGACGGCACCTTCGGGTTCGTCGTCGACGACCCGGCCGCGGTCGCGCCGACCGAGGACCCCACCATGGAGACCCAGGGCGAGACCGACGCGACGACCGACGCCGAGACCTCCGAGGCAGCGACCGCGACCACCGACGCCTCGGACCCGTCGCCCTCGGCCACCGACGCCGCCTCGGACGAGGACTCCTCGGGCACGTCGTGGCTGCCGGTCGCCGGCGTCGTCGTGGTCGTCGTGGGACTCGTCCTCCTCGTGCTCTTCCGCCGCCGCTCCGCCCTCCAGGACCAGTCCTGACCCTCGCTCCGGAGCTGTCGGCGCGGGCAGGCCCGGACGTCGACAGCTGATCAAGGGGCCCCGGATCTCGAGGTCCCGCTGAGCGCCCCGAGGTCGTACGAACGCCGACGAGGTCGCACAGACACGCCAGACGGCCCTCCCTGAGGGGCTGAGGCGGCGTGTCCGTGCGACCTCGTCCGTGGTGGTGCGACCTCGCGACAGCCGGAGCGACGAGGCGGAGCGACGAGGCTGATCAGTCGCAGGCGAGGCCGGTGGTGAGGGCCTCGAGGTTGGCGCGCATGATGTCGACGTAGTCGCGGGACTCGTCGGTGCGGCTCTCGAGGGGGTCGAGGAGCGCGGTCGAGACGCCGATGTCGTCGGCGAGCGTCTGGGTGACCTTGGGGCCGAGCGAGCGCTCGAAGAACAGCGTCGAGACGCCGTCGCGCTCGACGATCGCGCGCACGTCGCGCAGGCGCTTGGGGGAGGGCTCGGCGTCGGGGTTGATGCCTGAGATGCCCTCCTGGACGAGCCCGTACCGGTCGGCCAGGTAGCCGAAGGCCTCGTGCGAGGTGACCAGCGTGGCGCCCTCGCACTGTGCGAGCCCCTCGGAGAACTCCTCGTCGAGCCCGTCGAGCGTCGCGGTGAGAGCCTCGGCCCCCGCGGCGTAGTCGGCCGCGTTGTCGGGGTCGATCGCGCTGAGCTCGGCGGCCACGGCGTCACCGACCATCGACAGCCGTGTCGGCTCGAGCCAGAAGTGCGGGTCGGCGGCGTCCGCCTCCGCGGCCTCGGCGGAGTCCACCACGTGCTCGGGGGACTGTGCGGAGACCGCCTCGTCGGTCGCTGCCTGCAGGCCTGACAGGTACACGACGAGGTCCGCCGTCCCGATGCCGCGCACCTGGGCGGGGGAGAGCTCGAGGTCGTGCGGCTCGGCGGCGGGCGGCGTGAGGTTCGAGACCGTCACGTGCTCGCCCCCCACCTGCTCGACGACGTACTGGAGCGGGTAGAACGACGCGAGCACGTCGACGGTGCCGTCAGCGGATGCGTCGGTGTCGGAGCAGGCGGTCAGGAAGGCGCAGGCGGCGAGGGCGGTCGCGGCGAGGGCGGCGGGGGAGCGTCGCATGGGGTGTCTCGTCTCCGGTCGTGGCGTACGTGCGGGAGCCCGCCGGTGGGGTTCCCACCGGCGGGCGGCGCCCGAGGGCGCGGGTCGTGCGGGCGTGCTGCGCCACCGTCGGGCGGCGCAGCACGCGCGGGTCAGCTGGTCGGGGTCTCGGTGGCCTCGTCCGAGTGCTCGTGGTCGTGACCCTCGTGGTCGTGCTCGTCGGTGGTGGCGTCCGTGGCCTCGTCCGAGTGGTCGTGGCCCTCGTGCTCGTCGGTCGCCGCGTCACCGTGGTCGGCACCCTCGTGCTCGACCTCGGCGCCGTGCTCGACGTCGCCCGAGGCGCCGGTGAGCTCGTTCGGGACGACGGTGAGCTCGACGCTGTTCCAGATCTCGCCGGTCTCGATGTCGACCGCGTGGATCATCGAGGTGGACGGGTCGGTGATGTAGGCGCTGCCGTCCTGGACGTACAGGGTCGGGCGCGGGTCCTGCCAGGTCTCGGACTCTTCCCACTCGTCGATCACGGGGACGGAGCGCGTGACGGTCCCGGTCTCGGGGTCGATGACGTGCAGGGCGCCGTCGGTGCCGAGCACGAGGGCCTCGCCGGCGTCGCCGCGCCCGAGGGAGCGGAAGGTGTACGAGGCGGGCAGGTCGACGAGCTTCATCGAGGCGTCGCGGGTGTCGATGATCGACACGCGCGTGGGGCGCTCGAGGTCGGCGTCGGGGTCGGTCTTGTAGTCGCCGAGGACGTAGGGGGAGTCCTCGCTGCCGGCCTGGTTGCCGATGCGTCCGTAGGCGTCCGGTGCGGTGACCTTGCTGATGACGCCGTCCTTCGTGACGAGCGCACCGTCCTGGCAGCCGATGACCACCGCCTCGTCGGCCGCGACGGCCTCGCCGTGCACGCCGGGGCACTGGTCGTTCGCGGCGACCTCGGTGCCCTCGGCGTCGAGCACGCGGATGCCGGTGCGGGCGTCCTCGGTGCCCTCGGAGACGATGAGCGTCCCGTCGGAGAGCTCGACGGCTACGCCGTGGTGGGCGCTCGGGGTGCTCACCTCGCGCACCTCGCGGTCGGGGTCGGCGACCTCGGCGGAGTCGAAGACGGTGATGTCACCGGTCCCGTCGGCGAAGAGCGCGGTACGGCCCTCGTGGACGACGGCGTGGCCCGGCTTGTCGGCCTCGAAGGAGATGTCCGTGAGCTGCGGCGTGGTCGTGTAGTAGTGCGCGTGGTCGCCGTGCGGCTCGGCCCAGGTGCCGGCGTCGAGGACCTGGAACTTGCCCGCGGTCGAGACGAGGACGTGGCGCCCGTCGCCCGCGGGGTTGATGCGGTTGAAGCCGTCGAGCTCGATGTCCTCGATCGTCTCGAGGGTGGTCGAGTCGAGGACCTGGATGCCGCCGTCGTACGTGATGACCAGGCGCGGGGTGAGGCCGGCGGCCTCGACCGCGGGGGCGGAGGTGGCGGACTCGGTGGGCTCGGGCGTGCCGGTGGCGGCGTCGGCGGAGTCGTCCGAGGACGAGCAGGCGGCGAGCAGGACGAGGGGCAGTGCGGCACCGAGCGCGACGGCGCGGTGCCTGCGGCTGCGGGAGGCGGTGAGGGTGGGGCTCATGGGTCGACGGGCACGGGGGCAGGGGCCACCGGTGCCCTCTCCTTTCGAGGTCAGGGGAGGGGGTTCGGTGGAAGCGTAGCAGAGAATGAGAACGGTTATCGTTACGTTGTGAAGGTCGGTCAGCAGGGGCGGCCCGGGCGACCGGTGGCCGCCGCACCCGACCTCGGGCAGGCTGGTAAGCCCTGCACCACCGACCGAGGAGAGGCACAGAAGATGAGCGACTCCCACTACGACACGCAGTTCTTCGTGGTCGACGAGGCCGCCGGCACGGTCGACGAGCTCAAGGACGCGCTGCGCGACTGGGCCCAGACCCGCGAGAGCGGCACCCTCCAGGAGCACACGCCCGCCGAGGGCCTCGAGTTCTTCGCCTGGGAGATCGCCGGCTGCACCTTCTCGGTCTCCTTCGACGACGTCGCCGACGAGGACCGCTGGCACTACGCCGGACCCATCGCCGACTCGCACGCCGCGCTCGCGGTCTACGGCGCACCCTTCTTCGTGGCCGTGACCGGCAGCGCGCCCGAGGACGAGGACGGCGTGGCGGACCTCGAGTGCCTGCTGACGGAGGGTCTCGAGCTCGCCCGCGTCTTCGAGCGGCCCGGCGTGGTCGCCGTCGGCATGGGCCCGGGCGGCAAGCGCGACGCGGCCGAGGCCGTCCCCGGCACCGAGCTCGCCGAGCCCGACGAGGCCTTCGTCGTCGAGCTGCGCAAGCGGCAGGTCACGCACTGACGCACGACGGACCATGATCCGGCGGGCGACGCCGGTCCAGGCGCCCCCGACCGCGACGCTCCCTCACCCGACCTACCGAGAGGCTCCCCGTGAGCGACCCCCACTACGTCCACCACTTCTTCGTCGTCGAGCAGGCCGGCGGGACGCCCGACGAGATCCGAGAAGAACTGCGCACCTGGGCGGCGACCCGTGACGAGGGTGTCCTCGAGGAGCACGACGTCCTCGGCGGCTTCCACACCTGGGCCGTCGGCGAGACCACCTACTCGATCACGGTCGACCCGCTCGGCGACGAGGACCGGTGGCACCACGCCCGGCAGGTCGCCGACTCGCGCCTGGCCGCGGCTGTCCACGGGGCGTCGACCCTCGTGGTGATCACCGGCGGCGCGCGCGAGGACGACCCGGACCCGGACGTCCACGCGGTCTGGGAGGCGGCGCACGACCTCCGAGTGCTGTTCGCCCGACCCGGGAGGGTCTCGGTCGAGATGGGCGCGGACGGGACGATGGGGCTCGCCGAGGCCGTGCCCGGCACCGCGCTGCCCGAAGTCGACGACGCGTTCGTCCAGGACCTCCGTCGCGAGCAGTCGGCGCACCAGCCGTAGGCGGTGGCCGGGCGGCGCCGACGGCCGGCGGTGCGTCTAGGGAGACGTGGCCTGCGGCGCCTCACCCGGGAGGTCGAGGCGCCGTGCGCCCGCGCCGTCGTCCCCGAGGGAGTCCTGCGGGTTGAGCAGCAGGCACGACTTCATGGAGAGGCACCCGCAGCCGATGCAGCCGGTGAGCTCGTGCTCGAGCTGCTCGATCGCGCGCCGCCGCTGCTCGAGGACCGACTTCCACTGCCGTGACGCGCGCTGCCAGTCGTCGTGGCTGGGGGTCGAGTCGAGCGGGACCGTCCGCAGCGCGTCCTGGACGTCGGAGAGCGGGACGCCCAGGCGCTTGCCGACGGTGATGAGCGTGACGCGTCGGATCATGTGGCGGCGGTAGCGGCGCTGGTTGCCCGAGGTGCGCGTCGACGCGATGAGGCCGATCCGCTCGTAGTAGTGCAGCGCCGAGACGGCGACGCCGGTCCGTCGGCTGACCTCGCCGATCGAGAGCAGCTGCTCAGGTGCGCGCTCGTCGGCGGTCCTGCTGGTCCTGTCGGCCATCTGCCCTCCCGGTAGACCTCAAGTCTACTTGGGGTTCTCGCGGCCCAGGTGTCCCACGGCCCTCTGGCTGACGGCTCACTGCTCGTCGGGTCCGAGGAACGGGACGAGCGCCTGGGAGATGCTCTCTCGCGCTGCGTCGTCCGAGATCGTCGGTGTGCCGTCGCCGGGCTGGAGCCCGTAGTCGCCGAACTGGGCGTGCGAGGCGCCGTCGATGCGCACGACGGTCGTCGAGGCAGGGAGGTCGGCGAGCGAGTCGTCGATCTTCTCCGGGGTCGCGAGGCCGTCCTGCGTGCCGGACACGGAGATCACGTCGAGGTCGGTGCGTTCCGCGAGGGCGTCGCCCGAGCAGTACGACGCGAGGAGCACGAGTGCGTCGACGTCGCCGGACTCGGCGTAGCTGCACGCCTTGACCCCACCCATGCTGTGCCCGCCGACGGCCCAGGAGTCGACGTCGGGTGCGAGGTCGGTGAAGGCGTCGAGCGGGCGACGCTCGAGGATCGCGAGGTTGAGGAACGGCTTGACGATCACGACGGTGGTGCCCTCCGCGGCGACCTCCTGGAAGGTCGCCGCGTAGGCCTGCGGGTCGACCTTGGCGCCCGAGAGGAACACGAGGCCGCGACCGTCGCTCTCGCCCGTGGGGCGCAGGACCACGACGTCGCCCTGGTCGTCGACGTCGACCCGGGGGTCCTCCTGCACGGCTGCGAGGCCCGCGGGCTCGGCGGTGTAGGTGTCGTTCGCCCAGAAGAGGAACGCGCCGACGGCGACGACGAGGACCGCGAGGACGGAGGCGAGGGTGATCTTCAGCCCGCGGCGGCGACGGCGCGGCCGCGGGGTGCTTGCGGCGGAGGGTGTGCCGGCCGTGTCGCTGCTGGCGTCAGCGCTGTCAGGGCTCACAGGCGGAGTGGGCATCGGGGGTCTCCAGACGTCGATAGTACGGCTACCGTACCATTTCTCCGGCGGGTATGTTGATCCGATGACTCGTCCCCCCGGCGCCGGACCCGAGCTCTCGACCGCCCTCCTCCGGGACCTCCAGGACGCGATCGGCGAGGCGGGCTCCGCGCTCGCCCGTCGGATGGAGATGAGCGCGACCGACGCCTCGGCGATCGAGCACATCTCGCTGTCTGCGGCGCTGCTGAGCCCGGGAGAGCTCGGCGAGCGCCTCGCCGTCACGCGCTCGTCGGCCACCGAGATCGTGGACCGGCTCGAGCGCGCCGGGCACGTCGAGCGAGTCCGGGACGAGTCCGACCGACGGCGCTTCCGGCTCGTCCCGACCGAGGGGGCGAAGATGCGGGTCCGGGGCGAGCTCGCCCCGCTCGTCACGGCGCTCGACGCGGCCGCAGACGGGCTCGGGCCTGCGGAGCGGGAGGTCGTCGCGACGTACCTGCGACGGGTCGTCGCGGCCTACCGCGGCTTCGCGCAGGACGAGGAGGGCGCGCGGCCCGAGGGGTGAGCCGGGCGCCGGGGCCACCCGGCATGTACAAGAACTCTTGTACAAGTGATCTTGTCGATGTAGCGTCCACGGTATGACAGCGCCACGCACCCCCGAGGACCAGCCGACCGCCTCGCTCCGCATCCAGGACGTCGGTGCGCTCCGCGCTCTCGCCAACCCCCTGCGCATGCGGATCCTCGGGCGGCTGCGCCAGGAGGGGCCCGCGACCGTCGGCGCGCTCGCCAGCGCCACGGGGACCGCCGCGGGCTCCGTGAGCTTCCACGTGCGCACGCTCGTGGAGCACGGTCTGGTGGTCGAGGTCCCCGAGCTCGCCCGGGACCGTCGTGAGCGCTGGTGGGCCGCGACGTCGCGGACCACCAGCTGGGAGCCGGGCGACTTCCAGCAGACCGAGGACGGGCGCGACGCGACCGGCGAGCTCGAGCGCGCGGTGCTGCGCAGCCAGCTCGCGTCCGCCGAGGCGGCGCTCGACCACCGGTCGCAGACCGACCCCGAGTGGGTCGCAGCCGGAGCCTACGGCGACGACAGGCTCCTCCTCACCCTCGACGAGGCGCGCGAGCTCCGCGCGGACCTCGAGGGGGTCATGGCCCGCTGGCGCGCCAGGGCAGACGCGGGCCGCGCAGCACCGGGCGCCGGGGGAGCGGGCGAGGCGGTCGGCGGCAAGAGCGCTGACAGCGACACCACTGACGGCAAGGCCACCGACAGCGGTGCTGCGCAGCAGGTGGCTCCGGTGGTGGTCGTCGTCCACACCTACCGCGCGGCGCCGTGACCCGGGCCGCCGCGCCGCGGGTCACGGCGCCGCCCGGGCGTGGTGCCGGTCCTGCAGGGTCTCCGGCACGCCGACGCACCCCGCTCGTCGCGCTCCTCGGCGCCCAGGTGATCGCGACCGGCGGCAACGTCGTCACCCTGGTGGCCCTGCCGCTCTACGTCCTCGCCGAGACGGGGAGCGCCTCGATGGCAGGCGTGCTCGCCGTCGTCACCACGGTGCCCGTCGTGCTGGGCGGGGCCTTCGGCGGCGTGCTCGTGGACCGCGTCGGGTACCGGCGCAGCTCGGTCGTCTCCGACCTGGTCGGCGGCGTCACCATCGGCATGGTCCCCCTGCTGCACGTGACGGTCGGGCTGCCGTTCTGGGCGCTCCTCGTCCTCGTCTTCGCCACCGGGCTGCTCGACACCCCCGGGCAGGGCGCCCGGACCGCCCTCGTCCCCGAGGCCGCGGCCCTCGCCGGGGTTCCGCTCGAGCGGGCCATGGGGTGGTGGGGAGCCGGCAGCCGGAGCGCCACGCTGCTCGGCGGCCCGGTCGCCGGGCTGCTCGTCGCGACGCTCGGGGCTGTCCCGGCGCTCGTGGTCAACGCCGCCACCTTCGCGCTGTCGGCCCTCGTGGTGGTCCTCGGGGTGCCTCGGGCGCTGCGACCGACCGTCGAGGCTGCGGCACCGGCCACCACGGTTGGGACGGCCGCGGCGACAGCCGCCGGTGACCGCGAGGGGTACTGGGCCGCCCTCCGTGCCGGCGTCGCGGTGATCTGGCGGGTGCCGCTGCTGCGCGCCGTCGTGCTCCTCGTGATGGTCACCAACGCGCTCGACGTCGCCCGTGCCAACGTCCTCGTGCCCATCTACGCGGACCGTGTCCTCGGTGGTGCGCAGGCGCTCGGGCTGATCGTCGGGGCCATGGGCCTCGGGGCCTTCGCGGGGGCGCTGCTGTTCTCGGCGGTCGGACCGCGCCTCCCGCGCCGCGCCACCTTCGCCTGGGGCTTCCTGCTCGCGGGAGGCCCGTCGATGCTCGTCTTCGCGCTGCAGCCCTCGCTCGTCTGGTGCCTCGTGGCCACCGCGCTCGCCGGTCTGGCGGCCGGGGCGCTCAACCCCATCATCGGCACCGTGCTGCTCGAGGAGGTGCCGGCGTCGATGCGCGCCCGGGTGTCCGGAGCGGTGAGCGCGGGCGCCTGGGCGGCGATGCCCGTCGGCGCCCTCGCGGCGGGTGTGCTGGTCGAGCAGGTCGGCCTCGTCGCGTGCTTCGTGGGCTTCGGGGTCGTCTACGTCCTGGTGACGCTCGTGCCGTTCCTGCCGACGCCGTGGCGGGCGATGGACCGGCGCGCGGTCGGGCCGGGCTGAGACCGTCGGGCGTCGTGGTCAGCGGTGCCCGAGCGTGTCGTAGCCGGCCTCGACGATCTCGTCGCGCCACGAGGCGGGGTCGTCCGTCTCACGGGCTGCCAGGGTGAGCGCTCCGACAGCCACGAGCGCGCCGGTGACCCGGATGGTCCTGCGCTCGGGGACCTGGCCTGATCCGTCGAAGGCCTCGAAGAGCAGCGGCGAGATGGCGTCGACCTCCTCGCGGACCTTGTCACCCATGGGGGCGATCGTGCTGAGGAGCAGGCTCACGTGGCCCGGGAGCGCGAAGGCGAGCTCGGTGTAGATCTCGATCGCGCGGCGGTCGCGGGTCGGACCGACGGGGAGGTCGGCCACCCGGTCGCGTGCGCGCTCCATCTGCGCCTGGCACTCGGCGAGCACCGACTGGTACAGGTCCTTCTTGCTCGAGACGTGGTGCAGCAGCCCGGCCTTGGAGTACCCGGTGGCGTCGGCGACGGCCTGGACCGAGGCCCGGTCGTACCCGTGGCGCGCGAAGACCGTCGCGGCGCCGTCGATGATGGCGGACCGGTCGCTGTGCGGCACGTCTCTGCGCTCCTGTGGTGGGCGAGCGCAGCCTCCGCGCTCGGTGGGGGCGCCGTGCTCGGGCCTGGTCTCGACCGCGGGCGCCAGCGCGCTGCGAGCATACAACCGGCCGGCGGGGCCGCCCGGGATCTGCGCCGCCCTCGAGTTCGTGACTTTCGAGCGAGTTCGTGCCCTACAAGGCACGAACTCGGTCTGACGGCACGAGGTCGCTCCGAAGTCACGAACTCGCCGGATGCCAGGGGGCTTCCCTTCGGAGGGGCCGTGTGCAAGTATCTGCGTATGCACGCATATACGCAGACAGATGAGCACGGGCTCGAGGTCCCCGACGCCTCCGAAGCTTCCGACGCACCCGACTCCCGGCGCGGCGAGATCGAGGACCATCTCGTCGAGCTCGCCGTCGAGGTCTTCGCGATGTTCGCCGACGCCACCCGGCTGCGGATCGTCCTGGCGCTGCGTGACGGCGAGCTCCCGGTGGCGCGGATCGCCGAGACCGTGGGCAAGTCTCCTTCGGCGGTCTCCCAGCACCTCGCCAAGCTGCGCATGGCGCGCATGGTTTCGACCCGGCAGGACGGCACGCGGGTGTTCTACCGCCTGACCGACGAGCACGTCCGCGAGCTCGTGACCGACGCCATCTACCAGGCGGAGCACGTCGCGGAGGGGCTCCCGCGGCTCCACCACCACGAGGCCGACGACGGCTCCGGGGCCTCGCGGTGACCGGGCACTCGCACGACCACGGCCCGTCCGCCTCGGCCTCGGTCGCCGAGGCGCGCAGCCACCGCCGGCGTCTCGCGATCGCCTTCTCGATCACCTCCACCGTCCTCGTGGTCGAGGTGGTCGGCGCGATCTGGACCGGCAGCCTGGCGCTGCTCGTCGACGCGGCCCACATGCTCACCGACGCCGGCGGCCTGCTGCTCGCGCTCGTGGCCAGCGTGCTGACCATGCGCGCGCCGACCGCCCGGCGCACTTGGGGCCTGCGCCGCGCCGAGGTGCTCGCCGCGCTCGCCCAGGCTGCGGTGCTGCTCGCAGTCGGTGTCTACGTGGTGGTCGAGGCCGTGCAGCGGCTCTTCGACCCGCCCGAGATCCCGTCGACCGAGCTGCTGGTGTTCGGCGTGATCGGCCTGCTCGCGAACATCGCGTCGATCGCGGTCCTCGCCTCGGCCCGCTCGGCGAACCTCAACCTCCGTGCGGCCTTCCTCGAGGTGGTCAACGACGCGCTCGGCTCTGTCGCGGTGATCGTCGCCGCGATCGTCATCTCGACGACCGGCTGGGGAGGCGCTGACGCGATCGCCGCGCTGTTCGTCGGGTTCCTCATCATCCCGCGCACGGTCCGGCTGCTCCGTGAGGCGCTCGACGTCCTGCTCGAGTCGACCCCGCGCGGGCTCGACCTCGACGCCGTGCGCGACCACCTGCTGGGCGTCGACCTGGTCCGCGGTGTCCACGACCTGCACGCCTCGCAGATCGCGACCGGGCTGCCGGTGCTCACGGCGCACGTGGTGGTCGACGACGAGTGCTTCCACGACGGTCACGTCCCGCGGATCCTCGACGCGCTCCAGGAGTGCGTCGCGGGCCACTTCGAGGTGAACATCGAGCACTCGACCTTCCAGCTCGAGCCGCCCAGCCACGCCGAGCACGAGGCTGGTGTGCACGCCTGACGGGCGACCGGCGCGTGGTGCCGACACGTCTTCGCGAGACCTCCACGCCCAGCGGTCGAGCACTGTACCGTCCAGCCGGTACAGTCGGTGGTCCGGACCTGGTCGGCCTCGTCGCCGACCGAGCAGGTCCGGTCCGTCCCGACGGTGCCGGCAGGAGACCGGCGCCTGAACCCAGGAGGCTCGCATGGTCCCCGCACACGTCTCGCCCCGCTCGTCGACCCCCGCCGACCTCGAGGCCCGGGTGGCTGCCCTGCCCGTCGGCGCACCGGACCCGGACGCCGACCCGCGCCGCTGGGTCCAGACCCTCGTCATCGAGGGCCTGCTGCTGGGGACGTACGAGCGCGTCCACGACTTCGACGACGACGAGTGGGAGGGGCTCCTCGAGGCGCTCAGCCGATACGGCGGGCCGGAGACGCCGCGCAGCGGACGCCCCTCGCCGTCGGTGGCCCTCGACCACGACCTCTTCCGCGACCCGGACCGGCCGATCATGGACGCGGTCCTCGCGATCGTGATGGCCGAAGGTCTCGCCGGGCTGACCCTGGAGCGTGTGGCCGAGGTGTCCGAGCGCAGCCTGTCGTTCCTGCGGAGCGCCTTCGGGTCGGTCGACGAGCTGCTGCACGACGTCGTCGTGCAGGCCTACGGCGACGGGTTCGACGACCTCTCGATGTTCCGGGAGGACATCTCCGCCCGGAGCGTCACCGAGTACCTCGCCGTGTTCGACAGCGTCCAGCAGATCGCCGCGTACTGGCGCGTCCTCGTCCTCACGGGCGTCGCCGCCCCGCCCGAGGCCCGTGCGCAGCTCGAGGCCGACCACCGTGCGGCGCGGTCGGCGCTCCCGTCACCTGCCGACGACCCGGGCGCGTGGCTCGTCCCGCTCGCGCTCGACGGCTGGCTGCTCGGCTCGACGACGGTGGGGTACGCCTGGCTCGACCGCGTCCCGGCGGGGGTTCCCGAGGTGCTGACCCGCCTGCTCCGCGACCGGGCCGCCTAGCGACGGAAAATCCCTGGCGCACGGGTGTGGCCCAGGACACGATGGGGCCCATGCCAGACATCTCGCTCGCACTGCTCGGATGGGACCCTCGGCGCACTGACGAGGCCGCGACGCACCCTGCCGCAGGCCCGGGGGTGCGCCCGGGCCGTGTGGTCCGGGTCGAGCGCGACCTCGTGCGGGTCGCCACGGAGGACGGTCTCGTGGCCGTCCCGTCGGTCGGCCTGGCGGTCGGCGACTGGGTCCTCACGGACGGGGCGTCGTGGGCGAGCGTGCTCGACCGGCGCACCGCGCTGCGCCGCAAGGACTCCGGCCAGACCTCCGACGAGCAGCTGCTCGCCGCGAACGTGGACGTCGTGGTGGTCGTCGAGCCCATGGACCCGCGGCCGAACGTCCGCCGCGTCGAGCGGATGGCGACCCTCGCGTGGGCGTCGGGCGCGACCCCGCTCGTGGTGCTCACCAAGTCCGACCTCGCCCTCGGCGGCGAGGTCGCGGACGTCGAGGCCGTGGTGCCCGGCGTCGAGGTCCTCGAGGTCAGCGCGGAGACCGGCGACGGTCTCGACGTCGTGCGGTCCCACCTGACGGCGAGCCGTACCTTCGTGCTGCTGGGCCCCTCGGGCGCCGGGAAGTCGACGCTCGTCAACGCGCTCGCCGGCACCGAGGTGCTCGCCACCGGGGACGTCCGTGGTGACGGCCGCGGCAAGCACACGACCACGCACCGCGAGCTCGTCCCCGTCCCGGGCCTCGGCTGCCTGGTCGACACCCCGGGGATCCGAGGCGTCGGCCTCGTGGCTGACGAGGAGGGGCTCGAGCAGGCCTTCCCCGAGGTGGTCGCACTCGCCGCGGGGTGCCGCTTCGTCGACTGCGAGCACCGCACGGAGCCCGGGTGCGCGGTGCTCGAGGCGATCGAGGACGGTGCGCTGCCCGAGGTGCGCCTGGCCTCCTACCGGCACCTGCTCCGGGAGATCGCGCACCAGACCGCACGGAAGGCGTCGCAGGACCGCAGCGCCCTGCGGAGCCGGGGCAAGCAGGCGAACCGGTCCAAGCGCGAGTCGATGACGATCAAGGGCCGCGGCCCGCGGGGGTAGCCCGAGAGGCCGGGGTCGACGTCACGTGGACGTCGGCCCCGGCCTCTGGTGGTGCGGCTGCTGGCCGCTCAGGTCAGGTCGGCTGCGCTACTGCGCGGAGTAGCCGCCGTCGACCAGGTGGTAGCTGCCCGAGATGAACGACGCCTCGTCGCTCAGCAGGAACAGGACGAGCGAGGCGACCTCCTCGTCCGTGCCGAGGCGCTGCGACGCGTGCTTTTGCTCGAGGTCGGTCAGCGCCTCTGCGGACAGCGAGGAGCGGACGAGCGGGGTGTCGATGAATCCGGGGCCGACGGCGTTGGTGCGCACGCCCTGCGACGTGTACTCGAGCGCCGCGACCTTGGTGAGGCCGATGAGCGCGTGCTTGCTCGTCACGTACGCGGCGTTCTGCGCGATGCCGACCGAGCCGAGCACGGAGCCCATGTTGACGATGGCGCCGCCGCCGGCCGCGACCATCGCGGGGATCTGGTAGCGCAGGCCGTAGAACACGCCGTCGAGGTCGACCGCACGGACACGGTCCCACGCCTCGATGTCGTACTCGCCGATGGGCTGAGGTGCGGCGCCGATCCCGGCGTTGTTCACGGCCAGGTGGAGCGCGCCGTAGGTCTCGACGGCGAAGCGGACGGCCGCGTCGGAGTCCTCGTGCTTGGCGGTGTTCTGGACGAACGCGGACGCGGACCCGCCAGCGGCGACGATCTCGTCGACCACGGACTGCGCGGCCTCGAGGCGGATGTCCGTGACGACCACCGACGCGCCCTCGGCGGCCAGCCTGCGGGACACCGATGCCCCGATGCCGCTGCCTCCGCCGGTCACGATCGCTACCTTGCCGTCGAACCTCTGTCCGGACATCTGCGCCCATCTCCCTCAGTCGTGTGCGAGGGCGGAGTCGCCCTCACGGGCGTGAACCCCGACAGGGCGGTAAGGATTCCCGGGCGAACCGGGAGCTGCGGGTGATCTTCGCCGCGGGCGTCCTCAGAAGTAGGGCACCGGAGTCGAGGCGGCCCCTGGCTTGCCGTGGGCGACCGCTGCGAGTGCCATGTTGTAGACGTAGAGGTCCAGCTCGTCGTGAGGTGCTCCGACGGCGGCCCGGACGGACTGCCGGTAGCTCGCCATGCGACCGCCGCTGAGCAGGCGACCGAGCTCGGCGCGCTGGGGCTCGGTGGTCTGCAGGTCTGCAGGGAGCTTCATCGGGGGACCTCGTAGGGGCTGGAAGGATCGACGGCGGTCACGTAGGATCGGGACGTACGCTGCGGTAGGCCCACTCAGCCACTCGAGTCCCTCACCGCCTAACGCGAGTGGCCTTGCGAGGAGTCCCGCCTGACGGCAGGGCTCCTTTCTTGCGTCCGGTTCCGGCTGGTCGAGCGATCATGCAGCCGCCCGGAGCGCTGTCACAGAGTCGCGACGGTCCGACCATCAGTTCTCGCACATACTGCCCATAGTGGTCACGTTCGGCAAGAGGCCCGGCTGCGGGTGGGGAAAGTCTGCTCTGTCGGCTCGCCTCACCCAGAGCCCGCGAGGAGCTCCTCGAGGCGGTCGTAGTTCTCGTCCATGCCGCTGTCCATGCCCGTGAGCATCGCGTCGCGCTCGGCGACGGTGCCGAAGAGCGACAGGCCGTCGACGCGGCAGCGTCCGCCGGGCAGGTCGGTGAAGGTGAGGGTCTCGAAGGTGGGGTGGCCGGGGTCGCCCTCGAACTCGAAGGTCTGGACCAGCCGGTGCGGGGCGGTCACCTCGTGGAACGACCCGAAGAACGCCCAGCCGACGCCGTCGGTCCCGCGGACCACGTAGCTCCACAGGCCACCGGTCCGGGCGTCGAAGGCACGGACCTCCACGGTCGTGCCCCTCGGCCCGGTCCACCGCGCGAGCGTCGCGACGTCCGTGTGCGCCGCGAAGACCCGCTCGGCGGTGGCCTCCAGCTCGCGGGAGAAGGCGATGCTCTGCCCTCCGGGAGGTGCGGTCACGGTCCGCTGGTTCGCCATGAGTGCTCCTGTGCGCTCGTCGGGTGCCGGCCGGGTCCGGCCGCAGTCCGCCCTCAGTCTCGCGCTCGCGGCCCCGTGGGCGCGAGAGTCAGCAGCCTGTCGCGCCCGCACCCGCCGCGAGGTCCTCGTCCTCGGGGCGCAGGCCGATGATCGTGTGGACCCGGTCGACCGCGCGGTCGAGCAGGTCGAGGACCTCGGCGACGTCGCCCGGGTCGGCGCGCTGGAGCAGCGCGTCGGTCGCGCGGATCTGCATGGCCTCGGCCTGGGTGAGGATCGCACGCCCCGGGTCGGTCAGGGCCGAGCCGACGATGTGGTCGCGGTCCGAGCGCGTGGTCACGAGGCCCTTGTCGCGCAGCGAGACGAGCGTGAGCTCGACCGCGCCGGTCTCCATGCCCACCTTGCGACCGATGTGCCGCGGGTGGTCGACGTCGCCCTCGATCGCCTTGAGGATCATGAACTGGCTCGACCGCAGCGACGTCATGGCCTCCATGCCGCGCTGCAGGAACGTCCCCAGCACCTGGAGCTTGTTGAGCCGCTCGAGCACCTCGACCGCGGTGTCCAGGTCGCCGACCGGGGTCGAGACGAGCTCGCGCCGGGCGAGGACCGCCAGCTCTGCCCCGGTGACCCCTGGCCCGGTCACCGGGGTGACGAGGGGGTCGGACGGGCCGGTGACGATCGGGGTGCTCATGGGTACGGTCCTTCAGGTCGGGGAACGGTGCTGCTGTCAGGCTCGACATCTGGTCAACGTCTGAGAGCCGCGATCCGTCCCCCGACCGTACCCGGGGCTGGTGTCAGTACCGGAAGGTCGCGACCGACAACCGCAGCGCGGAGGCCATCTGCGCCAGCTCGCCCACGGCGGCCGTGGTCTGGGCGAGGGCCTGGGTGGTGGAGTCGGCGGCGTCGGAGACCCCGGTGATGTTGCTCGCGATCTCACCGGCCCCGGATGCTGCCTCGGCCACGGAGCGCGACATCTCGTTGGTCGTGGCGGTCTGCTCCTCCACGGCCGAGGCGATGGTCAGCTGGTAGTCGTTGATCGAGGTGATGACCTCCGAGATCCGCTCGATCGCCTCGACGGCTCCCGAGGTGTCGGTCTGGATGGTCGCGACCAGGCGCCCGATGCTCTCGGTCGCCCGGGCCGTCTCCTGGGCGAGCTCCTTGACCTCGGAGGCCACGACGGCGAAGCCCTTGCCGGCCTCACCGGCGCGAGCAGCCTCGATGGTCGCGTTGAGCGCCAGCAGGTTGGTCTGCTCGGCGATGGTCGTGATGACGCGGACCACGCTGCCGATCTCCTGGCTCGAGGTGCCCAGCTGCGCCACAGAACCCGTGGCGCTCTTGGCCGCCGTGACCGCCTCGGCGGCCACGCGGGCGGCGTCGTTGGCGGACTGGGAGATCTCGCGGATCGAGGCGCCCATCTCCTCGGCGCCGGCCGCGACGGTCTGGACGTTCCCCGAGACCTGGACGGCGGCGGTCGAGACGACGCCGGCCTGGGCGGAGGTCTCCTCGGCGCCCGCGGCGATCTGGTGCGAGCTCGCCGAGAGCTCCTCGGACGCCGCGGCCACCGAGTCGGACGAGCGCACGACGGTGCTCATGACCGCGCGCAGGCTTGCCAGCGCGCCGTCGAGCGCGGCGCCCATGCGGCCGAGCTCGTCGTGCGAGGTCATCCCGGTCGAGCCCGTGAGGTCGCCGTCGGCGAGGCGCTCGACGACGTCCTGGACGGTCTTGGTGCTGCGCGCCACCCCGCGGGCGACGACCCAGCCGAAGGCCAGCGCGACGAGCGCACCGACCACGATGATGGAGACCGACACCAGGCGCTGCTGCTCGTAGGCCTCGCTCGAGCTCTTCACCGCCGCAGCCGCCTCGGCGTTCTCGGCCTCGAGGAGCGCGGTGAGCTCTTCGCCCATCGCGGTGGTCACCGGCTGCACGCGGCTCTCGTTGGCCTCGACCCACCCGGCGGTGTCGTTGGCGAGGGCGAGGTCGGCCATGTCGCCGCGCTGGAGCGCGAGGTAGTCGTCGATGGTCGTGCTCAGCTCGTCGAGGGTCGCGCGGCGCGACTCGTCGAGGTTGGTCTCCGCGTAGGCTGCTGCTGCGGTCCGGAAGTCCTGCTCGGCGGCGTCGAGCCTGCCGAAGGCGGCCTCGGCCCCGGCCTCGTCCGCGGCCATGGCGGCATCGCGCGCGTACATGCGCATCTGCGCGGCGGCGTACCGCATGGTCGTGACATGGCGGACCCCCACGAGGTTCTCCTCGTAGAGCTCCTCGGTGGTGGCGGCAGAGGTCGCGAGCGCGAGCAGGCCGAGCACCCCCACGAGCACGGCCACGGCCGCTGCGACGACGACGGTCCCGAGGACCTTCGTCCGGATGCTGAGGTCTTCGATGCGGGCGAGCGCGCTCCGGCGCACGGGAGGACGGTCGGTCATGGCGGGCTCCATCAGGGGGAGGTGAACACCGACCGGGTGGTCGGTGCTCTCGTCCCGCTGATCGGCAGCCGAGACCCCGTGCTGAGACTTGTGACTGACCAGAATGGACAGTCACCCGCTGCCGTCTCGGACTCCGGACGGTCTGGGCGGCCCAGGCGGCCCAGGCAGTCCAGACCGTCCAGGCCCTCGAGGCAGGCCAGGTGCGTCAGTACGTGAAGGTCGCGACCGACGCCCGGAGCTCGGCAGCCATGAGCGCGAGCTCGTCGACGGCAGCCGTAGTCTGCGCGAGCGCCTGCGTCGTCGAGTCGGCGGCGCCGGAGACGCCGGTGATGGTCGTGGCGATCTGCCCGGCGCCGGTGGCCGCGTCGGCGACGTTGCGGCTCATCTCGGTGGTCGTCGCGGTCTGCTCCTCGACGGCCGAGGCGATGGTCAGCTGGTAGTCGTTGATCGACGTGATGACGCCGGAGATGTGCTCGATCGCACCCACCGCGCCGACGGTGTCGGTCTGGATGGTCGCGACGAGCCGCCCGATGCTCTCGGTCGCGCGGGCGGTCTCCTGCGCGAGCTCCTTGACCTCCGAGGCCACGACCGCGAAGCCCTTGCCGGACTCTCCCGCCCGGGCAGCCTCGATGGTCGCGTTGAGGGCGAGCAGGTTGGTCTGCTCGGCGATGGTCGTGATCACGCGGACCACGTCGCCGATCTGCTGGCTCGAGGTGCCGAGCTGGGCGACCGACCCGGTCGCGTCCTGGGCGGCGGTCACGGCCTCGGCGGCCACGCGCGCGGCGTCGTTGGCGGACTGCGAGATCTCGCGGATCGACGCCCCCATCTCCTCGGCGCCGGCGGCCACGGTCTGCACGTTGCCCGACACCTCGAGGGCTGCTGCCGAGACGACCCCGGCCTGCGCCGAGGTCTCCTCGGCTCCCGCGGCGATCTGCTGCGAGCTCGCCGAGAGCTGCTCGGAGGCCGCGGCCACCGAGTCGGAGGACCGCACCACGCTGGTCATGACCGAGCGCAGGCTCACCAGGGCGCCGTCGAGCGCGGCACCCATGCGGCCGAGCTCGTCCCGAGAGGTCATCCCCGTGGACCCGGTGAGGTCGCCCGCGGCCAGCCCCTCGACGACCTCCTGCACGCGTGCCGCGCTGCGTGCGACGTCACGCGCCACGAACCAGCCGAGCGAGAGGGCGACGACGGCGCCGACGACGAGGATCACGACGGAGACGAGCCGCTGCCGCTCGTAGGCGTCGCTCGAGCCGGAGACGGCCTCCAGGGCGCGGGTGGTCTCGGCGTCCACGAGGGCGGTGATGAAGGCCGTCATCTGGCTCGTGACGGGTCGCACCTCGTTGGCGTTGGCCGTCACCCACGCGGAGGTCTCGCCGGCCTCGGCGAGGGGCGCGAGCAGGTCGCGCTGGAGCGCCAGGTAGCGGTCGACCGCCGTGCTGAGGTCGTCGAGCGTCTGCTGCCGGCCGCCGTCGAGGGGGGTCTGGGCGTACGAGGCCTGCGCGTCCCGGAAGCTCTGCTCCGCGAGGTCGAGCGCCCGGACGCTCTGCAGGTACGCGGCGTCGTTCTGGGAGAGGATCGCGTCCCGCGCGACCTGCTGCATGGTGCCGGCCGCGACCTCCATCGCGGTCGCGTACCGGATCCCCAGGGTGTTCTCGCCGTAGACGGACTCGGTGGTCGCGGCCGAGCTCGCGAGCGCGAGCAGGCCGAGGACACCGACGAGCACGGCGACGGCCGTCGAGAGCGCGATCGCCGCGAGGACCTTCACGCGGACACCGAGGTCGGTGAACCGCGAGAGGAGGTTGCGCCGTGCGGTGGGGGTCGTGGCGGTGGAGGTCATGGGTGTGCTCCGTCGGTGTGGTCCGCTCAGGACGGCCTGGGGGTCGGACCGTCTGACGCGCCGATCGGCAGGTCGCACCACGGTGTGAGGGACCGGAGCGGGTGGAGACGTCCCCGGAGACCGTGTCCTGGGCCACACCTGGCCTGTCTGCGGGGTCTCCCAGGGCCTCGTGCACCGTGTTTCTCTCACAGCGCAGTCGGGCGGATCTGGTGCGCAGAGGGTGAAGAACCGGGCCGAACCAGGGCATCGTGACGGCCGACACCCGGGCTCACGGAGAACTGCCAGCGTCGCTGGTGGATCATGGACGGTGGGACCGTCGGCTCCGCGAGGAACCGGGCCCCTTCAGGACCTGACCGTGCGCGGTGCTCGCGCGCCCGCGGCCGGTCCCGTCCGGACATGCGGTGCGCGGCCGTGGGACGCATCATGAGCGTCTCGACCCGTGGCCCGCCCACACGAACGACAGGAACGCGAACGTGAACGGCAACGCAACATCGAAGCACCAGAACGTGGCGCTCCTGTCGGTCGCGACGGTGGTGCCGGACGTCGTCACGACCTCCGACGAGATGGACAACCGCCTCGCCGACACGCTCAAGCGCCTGCGCATGCCGCGCGGCCTGCTGCAGCGCGTCGCGGGCGTGCACGAGCGTCGTCGCTGGGCTGCGGACCAGAGCTTCGAGTCCGCGGCGATCGCCGCCGGCGAGAAGGCCCTGGCCGAGGCCGGCATCTCGGCCTCCGACATCGGTCTGATCATCAACACGTCGGTGACGCGCCCCCACCTCGAGCCGTCGGTCGCGGTCCGGATGCACCACGGCCTCGGCCTGCCGTCGTCGGCCATGAACTTCGACATCGCGAACGCCTGCCTCGGGTTCATCAACGGGATGAACGTCGCCGCGCACATGATCGACTCCGGCCAGATCCGCTACGCGATGATCATCGACGGCGAGGACGCCGACGAGGTCAACGACAACACCATCGACCGCCTCAACCGGCCCGAGACCAAGCGCTCGGACTTCATGAACGAGTTCGCGAGCCTCACGCTCGGCTCGGGCGCCGCGGCCGCGATCCTCGGCCCGGCGGACTCGCACCCCTCGGGGCACCGCATCCTCGGCGGCGTGACCCGTGCCGCGACGCAGTTCCACGACGTGTGCGTGGGCTCGGTCAACGGCATGTACACCGACACCAAGGCGCTGCTCAAGGGCGGCATGGAGCTCGTGGTCGCCGCCTGGCAGGAGGCCAAGGAGTCCTGGAGCTGGACGGCGATGGACCGGTACGTCATGCACCAGGTGTCCGACGTGCACACCAGCGCGATCGTCAAGGCCGCGAAGCTCGACCGCTCGAAGGTCCCGACCACCTACCCGCGCTACGGCAACGTCGGGCCGGCGTCGATCCCGATCACGCTCGCCGAGCAGTCCTCGACGCTGGCCCCGGGCGACCGTGTCCTCCTCATGGGCGTCGGCTCGGGCCTCAACACCTCGATGATGGAGATCACCTGGTGAACCCCACCCTCCCGGCCGCAGCGTCCACGACCGCGGCGGCGACCCTGCCCCCTGCCCTGGACGGGCTCGACCCGGGCTGGTCGCGCCTCGTCGAGGCGCCGGACAGCGAGGGCACCACCCGCACCTGGCACGTCCTCGACAACGCCGCCAGGCTCGAGCAGGTCGGCGCGGTCCCCGTCGGGACCATCCTGTGCGTGCACGGCAACCCGACCTGGTCCTACCTGTGGCGCGGGCTGCTCGCCGCGGCGACCGAGCAGGCGCAGGCCGGCGGAGCGGCGTGGCGCGTGGTGGCCGTGGACCAGCTCGACATGGGCTTCTCGGAGCGCACCGGCCAGCCCAGACGCCTCCCGCAGCGCGTCCGTGACCTTGACCGGCTGACCACCGCGCTCGGCATCGACGGCCCGGTCGTCACCCTCGGTCACGACTGGGGCGGCGTCGTCTCGCTCGGCTGGGCGGTCGACCACCCGGACCGTCTGGTCGCCGCGACGGTGCTCAACACGGCCGTGCACCAGCCGGAGACCGACCCGATCCCCGCCCCGCTGCGCCTCACCCTCCAGGGACCGGTCCTGGGACCCGCCACCGTGAGCACCCCGGGCTTCCTCGCGACCACCCTCGCCCTCGCCCGGCCCGCCCTGTCGCCCGAGGTCCGCGACGGCTTCCGCGCCCCCTACCTCTCCGCCGACCGCCGCGGGGGCATCGGTGCCTTCGTCGCCGACATCCCCGTCGACGAGACGCACCCCAGCCACGCCGAGCTCGACCGCGTCGCCGAGGGGCTGCGAGGGCTCACGGTCCCCGCGCTCGCCCTGTGGGGCCCGCGCGACCCGATCTTCAGCGACCGGTACCTCGACGACCTCACCGACCGGCTGCCGCACCTCGACGTGCACCGCTTCGAGGGCGCCGGGCACATGATCGCCGAGGAGGTCGACTACGCAGGGGCCGTGCTCACCTGGCTGGACGACCTCCCGTCCCGTACGGCGGCTGCCGCACAGGACCGGGCACAGGACCGGGCACAGGCGCGGGCCGAGGCCGGTGTCGAGGCCGGCGCGGACCGCGACGCTCGCCCGAGCACCGCCGCCGCCGCGGGCTGGACCACCGCCCCGCTGTGGCAGCAGCTCGAGGAGCACCGCGACAGCGACGGCACCGTGCTGGTCGAGATGGCTCCCAGCACGGGCGTCGGTCCGCGCTCGGTGAGCTGGCGCCTGCTGTCCCGGCGCGTCGACGAGATCGCCGCCGGTCTCCTCGCGCTGGGCGTCCAGCGAGGCGACCGCGTGTCGCTGCTCGTCCCGCCCGGCGCGGACCTCACCGCCGTGCTCTACGCCTGCCTGCGCGTCGGCGCTGTCGTCGTGGTGGCGGACGCGGGCCTCGGGCTGCGCGGCCTCACCCGCGCCGTGCGTGGCGCCCGCCCGTCGTACGTGGTCGGTGCCCTGCCGGGGCTCTCGGCAGCGCGCGCGCTCGGCTGGCCGGGCCTGAAGATCTCGACCACCGCGCTGCCGGCCGCGACGGCTCGCGCGCTCGGCGTCTCGCACAGCCTGCTCGACGTCGCCGGGCTCGGTGCGCAGCGCCTCGAGGGCACCACCCTCGGTGCGCTCACCGGGACCCCCGGGCCGGACGACACCGCCGCGGTGCTCTTCACCTCCGGCTCGACGGGCCCCGCCAAGGGCGTCGTCTACACGCACGGCCAGCTGGCAGCGGTGCGCGACGCGCTCGCCTCGCGCTTCGGGATCGGCCCCGGCTCTGGCCTCGTCGCGGGCTTCGCGCCCTTCGCGCTCCTCGGTCCTGCGCTCGGCGCCCGGTCGGTCACCCCCGACATGGACGTCACGTCGCCCAGCACCCTCACGGCGCGGGCCACGGCCGCAGCCGTGGCCGCGGCGGACGCGACCACGCTGTTCCTCTCGCCCGCCGCGATCGCGAACGTCGTCGCGACCGCGGACGAGCTCACCCCTGAGGACCACGAGGCGCTCGCCCGCGTGCAGACCTTCCTGTCCGCCGGGGCGCCCGTCTCGGGCAGCCTGCTGGCCGCCGCCGAGCGCCTCATGCCCCACGCGTCCGCGCACACCCCCTACGGCATGACCGAGGGGCTGCTGCTCACGGACGTCACGGCCGACGAGATCCGAGCCGCCGAGGCCTCCGGCGGGCGCGGCGTCTGCGTGGGCCGTCCGGTCGCGACCGCGACGGTCCGGGTGGTCGCCCTCGACGAGCTGGGTCGTGCGACCGGAGACCTCACGGACGCGGCGGACGTCACCGGCGAGATCGTCGTGGCCGCCCCGCACGTCAAGGACCGCTACGACAGGCTCTGGCTCACCGAGCACTCCAGCCGCGCGGTCGACGGCCCGGCTGCCCCTGACGGGCTCCGCTGGCACCGCACCGGGGACGTCGGGCACCTCGACGCCGACGGGCGCCTGTGGGTCGAGGGGCGCCTCGCGCACGTGGTCGTCACCGCGCACGGCGTCGTGACGCCGGTCGCCCCCGAGCAGGCCGTGGAGTCGTCACGGCTGGTGGCACGCGCCGGCGTCGTGGGCGTCGGTCCCGTGGGCACCCAGCAGCTCGTCGCGGTCGTCGAGACCGTCGACCGTGCACGCCGGCCGGGCCTCGCGCCGCACGAGGTCGCCGCCGACGTCCGGGCCCTGAGCCCGGAGCCGCTCGCCGCGGTCCTCGTGGTGCCCGACCTGCCGACGGACGTGCGCCACAACTCGAAGATCGACCGGAGCCGCCTGTCTGCGTGGGCCGAGGGAGTGCTCTCCGGAGGACGGATGACGACGCCGTGACCGGCCACGACGTGCAGCCCCCGAGCACCGTGCTCGTCACGGGCGCCAGCGGGTTCCTCGGCCGGGCCGTGGTCCGCGAGCTCCTCGACCAGGGGCACGAGGTGCGCACCCTGCAGCGCACCCCGAGCCGCACGGCCGGTGCGACCGACGTCCTGGGGTCGGTCACCGACCCGGACGTCGTGGCGCGAGCCGTCGACGGCGTCGATGCGGTGGTCCACCTCGCCGCGAAGGTGTCGCTCGCGGGCGACCCGGCCGACTTCGAGCGGGTCAACGTCGGTGGCACCCGGACGCTCCTCGACGCCGCCGAGGCCGCCGGGGTGCGGCGCGTGGTCCACGTGTCGTCACCGTCGGTCGCCCACCACGGGGACTCGATCGTCGGGGACGACGCCGGCCCCGCCGACCCGGCGCTGGCCCGCGGCGACTACGCGCGCACCAAGGCCTCGGCCGAGCTCCTCGCCCTGGGACGTGACGGTTCCGCGCTGCACGTCGTGGCGGTCCGCCCGCACCTCGTCTGGGGCCCGGGGGACACCCAGCTCGTGGCCCGCGTGGTCGAGCGGGCACGCGCGGGGCGGCTGCCGGTCCTCGGGCACGGCGCCGCGCTCATCGACTCGACCTACGTCGACAACGCTGCGGGCGCGATCGTCGCGGCCCTCGCCGTCGTCGACGAGGTCCACGGCCAGGCCTACGTGGTCACCAACGGCGAGCCGCGCCCCGTCGCGGAGCTCCTCGCCGGGATCTGCCGCGCCGCGGGCGTCGAGCCGCCGCGGTGGAGCGTCCCGGCCGGGGTGGCGCGCGCCGCGGGCTCGGCCGTCGAGGCCGGCTGGAAGGTCCGGCCGGGCGCCGACGAGCCGCCCATGACACGGTTCCTCGCCGAGCAGCTCTCGACCGCGCACTGGTTCGACCAGCGCCGGACGCGCCGCGACCTGCGCTGGCAGCCGACCGTCACGGTCGACGAGGGCCTGCGCCGGCTCGCGGAGTCCTACCGCTGAGGAGGGCTCGTGCTGCTGTCGTCAGGCTGCCCGGCTCTGGCTCAGCAGCTCGCGGAGGGTGAGCGGCGGGCGCCCGGTGAGGCGCTCGACCGTGTCGGTGATCGTGGCGAGCTGGCCCTGCGCGATCGCGGTGTACGTGGACACCCAGGCGTGCACCTCCCAGTCCGGCGCGCCGTAGACGCGACGTGACTCGTAGGCCTCCGGGACGGTCTCGTCGACGTACCGCAGCCCGCGCCCGGTGACCTCGCGGATCACCTCGATGGCCTCGGGGACGGTGAGCGCCTCGCGGCCCGTGATCTCGTAGGTCTGCCCGGCGTGCGCCGCCGGGTCCTGGAGCACCACGGCCGCGGAGCGGGCCACGTCCTCGCGGGCCACGGCAGCCAGACGCCCCTGGCCGGCCGGTCCGCGGATCACGCCGTCCTCCCCCGCGAGCATCGGCAGGAAGTCGAGGTAGAACGAGTCCCGCAGGATCGTGTGCCCCATGCCGGAGGCGCGCAGGTGCTCCTCCGTGAACCAGTGGTCCCGGGCGAGCGTGAAGACGGCGTCCGGCGCAGCCCCGAGGAACGACGTGTAGACCACGTGCTGCACCCCGGCGCGGGCTGCGGCGTCGATGAAGGACCGGTGCTCGTCGACCCGGTCGCTGCTCTCGGACGCCGACACCATGAAGAGCACGTCCACCCCTGCCAGCGCGGCCTCCGCCGCGGCGCCGTCGCGGTAGGTCGCCTGGACCACCTCGGCGTCGGGGAGCGACGGCGCACGCTCGGGGGAGCGGACCACGAGCCGCGGCGCGATCCCCGCCTCGGAGAGCAGGTGGGCGACGGCACCACCGACGGCTCCGGTCGCACCGGTCACGGCGATGGTGCTGGGCATGGGGTCCTCCTCGTGCAGGGGCTGACGGTCTCCCCTCGAGTCTGCCCGGTCCCGCGAGCCACGTCGCGCGGGGCGCTGGTCGCGCCCCGCGCGAGGGTCACCCCCGGTGCGCCCCGTCGGTCTCCGCCGTCTGGCGGCGGCGGACCACGAGGACCGCTCCGGCGCCGAGCAGGAGCAGCGCGAGGGCGCTGACCCAGACGACGTCTGCACCGGTCACCGGCAGGCCGCCGGACCCGCTGCCGGCCTCGGCGTCGGCGGGCGGGACGGCCCCGTCGGTGCTCGGGTCGGTCCCGGCCTCGGCTGGCTCACCGGGCTCACCCGGCGTCGCGGGGTCGGTCGGGTCGACGGTGCCCGGGTCGACGGGCGGCGGGGGCGTCGTGAACGTGTTGACGACCGTCAGGCCGATCTCCTGCACCTCGTCGCTCGCGCCGACCACCACGGCGGTCTCGTAGGAGTCCGCCTCGATGGTCACGGCCGTCGCACCACCGGTCTCGGTCTCGGCCGCGAAGCAGCGTGTGCCGTTCGGCAGCAGCACGTCGGAGCCGTCGGCGTCGACCAGGCGGAGGGTCTCGCCGCCCATGATCTCGGCAGACGCCCCCAGCAGCGTGAGGCGTGTGCCGTCCGTCGCCTCGACCTGGCAGGTGACCAGCACGGTGAACACCGAGCCGAGCACGGCCTCGGACTCTGCGGCGTCACCGTCGACCAGCTTGGTGAGGTCGAGGGTCGCCGCCGAGAAGACGTTCGTGAACCCGGCCACGACGGTCTGCTCGACGTCGTCGACGACGTCCGGGATGGTCACCGTGACCGGTGCCGGGGTCGTGTCGGCGCCGCCGGTGCCCGTCTCGGAGACCACGCACTCGGCGCCCACGGGCAGACCCTCGAGGGGCTCGGAGTAGAGCGTGGTGCCCGCACCGTCGCCCTCGACGACGATCTCGGTCGTCACGGCGTCGGCGCGCCCGTCGAGCGAGCACACCACCGAGAAGACGAAGGGACCGTAGGTGAGGCCCTCGGCACCAGGACCGGTGAAGTCCTTGGCGACGACGAGCGACCCGGCGCGGAACTCGTTGACGACCTGCAGCGTGGCGGTCTCGCCCGCGACGGTCGGGGTCGGCTCGGAGACGTCCGTCCCGGCGCCGTACGTGACCTTGCTGGCACCGCCCGGGTTGGTCTCCACGACCGAGCACTCGGCTCCCGACGGCACGTCGACGAGCGTCTGCTCGACCGAGCTGATGGTCACGGCCTGCGGGAAGCCCGTGACCACGGCACCGTCGTAGGTGCAGGTGACCGAGGCGGGGTAGGTGGTCTGCGCGTGCAGGCCGGCCCGTCCGACGACGTCCTTGACGAGCGCGAGGCTCGTGGTCGAGAAGTCGTTGGTGATCGTCACGGTCGTCGAGCTGGCCACGCCCGAGGCGTCGGCCGGGATGGTCACGACGACCGGGTCGGTCTCGGTCGCGTCACCGCTGGCGCCGTGGGCGTCGAGCTCCCACACGCGGCACTCGGCTCCCGAGGGGATGCCGCTCACGGTCAGCGGGCTGTCCACCGAGACGCTGTAGACCTCGTCGCGGACCGTCCGGACGTCGCCGCCGACCGGGTCGATGGTGCACTGCACCTGGACGTCGAAGGACACGGCGTCGAGCGGGAGGTCGTACGGGTTCTCGCCGATCTCCTTGGTGATCTCGATCTGGCCGAACATGAGGCCGACGCCGACCTGGATGGGCTCGGTGGCGGGGAGCACGTTCGGGTTGCCGCCGCGCAGGGTCGTCTCGGCGTGCGCGAAGGAGTTCCACGCGACGGTCGGGGTCGCGACCTCGGTCGCGTCGACCGGTGAGGACATCGAGAAGGTGATGTCGACGGCGGCACCGGGGACCAGCGGGGTCGGGAACACGACGTCCATGGACGCCGCGGTCACGTCGCGGGAGAACGGGGCGTCCCAGTCTCCGGGGGCGCAGCGTGCGGCGTTCGAACCGGCCCCGCCCATGGCGAGGTCGGCCGTGCAGATGGTGCTGGCGTTCGTGTACCGGGTGGTCATGACGCCCGGCCCGCTGAGCACCGGCTCCGTGGCCAGCGCCGGGCGCGTGGTCCACTGCGTGCCGCGCTGGCGGTTGATGGTCACGCCGGTGTCACCCTCGACCGGGAACCGGTCGACGACCCGCATGTTGGTGGTGGACTCGGTCCCGGCGTTGACCAGGCGCAGCAGGTACTGGAAGTCGTCGCCCGGGTTGACGAGGGCGATGCACGGGAACGCGGTGTACAGGACGCTGTCAGGGCCGACGCGCGACGGGCACTGCGGTCCGCCCACCTCGACGTTCGTCCGCGTCCGGGTGTTGTACCAGCCGAGGTCGACGGTGCCGGCGACCCACTTGCGGGCGCTGAACGACGCGCCACCCACGACGGTCACCCCGGCGCTCGCCGTGCAGTAGGTGCCCTCGCCGAAGGCGCCGTCCGTCTGCGACGTGCCGGCGCACTGGAAGGACGGAGCCGTCCCGGTCGCCCCCATGGTGTTGGTGACCACCTGGCCGGTGACGACGCCCGGCTCGAGCCGGACCTGGATCTCGACGGTGAGCCGGGCGCTCGGTGCGAGCAGCCACGGCTGGCCGTCGGCGCCGGTCGAGAAGTCCCACTCGAGGCCGGCGGTGCGCTCGCCGTCGAGGGTCGTGGTGAAGACCGGGCTCGGCACGGGGGGCGTGCCGTCGGGCACGACCGTGCTGACGACCTTGAAGGGCTGGCCGCCGTCGCCGACGAAGGTCTCGTCGAGCTCGAGCCCGACGGGCAGGAGGTCCTTGACCACGAGGTCGGCGATGTTCGACTGCCCCGTGTTCGTCACGGTGAGCCGGAACGGGGCCGTCTCACCGGGGCGGATCGACGAGCTCGGCGTCTTGGAGACGGCGAGCTGCGAGGTGCCCTCGACGAGGTCCAGGGTCGCCGAGACCGGCGGGACGTCGCTCGGGTCGCCGTCGACGGTGTTGAGGAGCGTGCGGTAGCGCGCGCTCACCGTGTTGGCGTGCTCGGTCGGGATCTCCCCGGCCGCGTCGCTGCGCGGGTGCTGACGGGGGCTGACGGTGAACCTCACCGTGCCGCCGCAGTCGGCGGTGGGTGCGCACGGCGTGAGCGTGTACCCGTCGTTGACGTCGCTCGTCGAAGTGAAGGTGATGCGCAGCCCGGTGACGGTCGACGCGGTGACGCCGGCCGGGAGCACGGCGGTCCGGCTCCCGCGGGGGACGCCGGTGACCCACGTGCCGTCGACGAGGGCGTCGACCTGGGCGCGGTCGGCGCCGGCGGGCATCGTCAGGCCGTTCGTCGGGAACCCGACGAGGTCCATGGCGTCGAAGAAGTCCGCGTCGGCGTCGGTCAGCTCGAGCATGCTCATGCTCATGTTGCCGGAGTTCTTGGCGGTCAGCTGGACCACGGCGGTCTGCTGGGCGAGGCCCGGGACCCAGCGCGGCAGGGTGCCCGGGTCGATGAGCTTGTTGATGCTGCCGCCGGCCGCGGCGGGCTCGGTGCGGATGTTCGGGGAGCAGGCCGCGGTGCCCACGTAGCCGTCGGCGGTGGGGGTGTAGCAGTTGGTGATCTCGACGCCGTCGACGGTGTCGTCGCGGCGCTCGGTGGTCAGGTGCAGCGTGAAGGACCTGTTCTGCGTGAGCTCACCGAGCATGCGGGCGCGGACCCCGGTGACGCGCTCGAGGAGCTCGGCGGACGCCCCGGCGTAGGCGACCCACTGCGCGGCGTCGGGGTCGTAGACCTCGAGCGCGACGGCAGGGGTGCCTGGGGACCTGTCGACGGTCGCGCCGGTGAGACGGAGCGCGGTGAAGGGGTTGGCCGCGCCGCTGACGGGCACGCCGTCGGCGTCGGTGGCTGGGTCGACGATGGAGGGGTTGACCAGCACCACGTTGCCGTTGTTGGCGGCCTGCAGCGCGAAGGGGATCGGCTGGCCGAGCGGGACGCTCGTCTGGCCGACGGTCTTGACGCCGTTCAGCACGGGGTCGGGGTCCTCGACGACGAGGTCGGCACAGGCCTCGGCCGCGCCAGCACCGGTCGCGTCGGCGGCGATGGCCGGGCTCGTGACCGCGGCGCAGTTGCGGGTGAGCCCGTCCGGGAGGTTCTCCCGCGTCACGAGGTCGTTGAGCGTGCCGTGCAGCTTGAGCCGACCCGCTGCGTTCTCGGCGATGGTCGCTGCCCCGTCGGCGTCGACCCCGGTGAAGGTGACGGTCACGCCGGCGACCCGGAGACCGTCGACGGCCACCGGGCGGTCACCGTCGGCGCTGAAGGTCTTCTCGACCTCGGAGCCGTCGTCGTAGGTGACCACGAGGACCGCGCTCGTGGCGCCCTGCGGGAGCTCGACCCGGACGGTGGTGACGTCGAGCAGGTCGAAGCGGTCGCTGGCCAGGCCCGGGTGCGGGTCCTGGATGGTGAGCGTGCCGATCTCGAAGGGCGAGAGGTTGGTGGCGGTGACGATGGCGCTCACGGGGGAGCTCTTGCCGAAGACGGCGAACTCCTCGAGGTCGGAGCGGACGAAGTCCCCGTTCGTGTCGGCGAAGTACGCCTTGTCCGCGCCGACCACCACCGTGTCCGGCAGGATGCGCGTCGGTGCGCAGGCGGGGGTGCCCTCTGCCGCGACGGGGGTGCCGTCGACGTCGTCGACCGCGCCGGGGACGGCGCAGTTCTCCACGTTCAGCCGGCTGGCGGGCTTGAGCGGCTCGTCGGTCGAGCGGAGCGTGTCGCGCAGGACCATGCCGAGCTCGACGGTGCCGCCGGTCGCGTCGTAGGGGAGCGGGGCACCGGCCGCGTCGAAGGCGACGCGGACGCCGGTGACGTCGGCGGCGTCGACCCCGTCCGGGAGGGTGAAGGCACCGGGCGCGCTGAGGGAGCCGGCGGGGACCTCGAGGCCACCGACCGTCACGAACAGCTGGGCGTTCGTGGCGCCGGCGGGCAGTGCGACGAGGGTCGCCGAGGTGAGGTCGAAGTGCTCGAAGGTCGCCGGGGTGCTGTCGGTGATGCTCAGCTCGGTGATCGACGTGGAGCTCGACGAGCTGTTCCGCACACCCAGCGTGATGGTGCTGGTGGTCTTGTTGCCGGCGATGTTCGCGGGGCCGGCCCAGCTCTTGGTGGCGACGGGGCGCACGACACGGGGGACGGAGACCGTGAGGTCGGAGGTGTCCTCCTGCGTGAGCGCGTTGTCGGCGACGATGGTGGCGCTGTTGGAGATCACCGTGCCGTCGAGCACCGGGGTGTCTGCCGGGAGGCGCATGCCGATCTCGAGGTTGACCGCGGTGCCCGCACCGAGGCCCTTCTCGCCGGCCGGCTCCTGCAGCGGCGCGACGAAGGTGATGACGAGGGTGCGCGTCGCCGGGTCGAAGTCGACCTCGTAGGTCGACGAGCTCGTCGGCAGGCTGGTCCACTCCAGGCCCTCGGGCAGCACGTCGGTCACGGTCGCGTTGACGCAGTCGACCGTGAGGCCGGAGCACTGCGCGGTGATCTCGTAGACGAACTCGGTGCCCGGGGTGAGCGGGCCGTCGACGTCGTTCGTCTTGGTGATCGCCACGTCGGAGTCGTCGACGGCGAGCGCACCGACGTCACGTCGCTGCGGGGCGGGCGCCTCGTCGGTGCCCGTGGTGTCGGCGGTGCCGTCTGCGGCGGTGCCCTCGGTGCCCTCGGTGTCGGTTGCGTCGTCGTCCGCCGGGAGGTCCTCGGAGGGTGCTGCGCCCTCGGTGCCCTCCGAGCCCTCCGTGGCCGCGGCGTCGTCGCCTGCGGCTGGGGTGGTCGCGTCCTCAGGGGCAGCGGGCGTCGTCACGACGACCGGGGCGGGCTCGTCGGCGGCGACCGCGGTGACGGGCGGGAGGGTGATCCCGACGAGCGCCAGCATGAGCGACACGGCGACGGTGCGGGCTCGTCGTCGCCCCCTCCTGTCGTGCGTGGGGCGGACGGTGAGTCCGGGCACGGGCAGGGCGGGGTTCGGCATGGCAGGCTCCGGGGGCTGTTGCCGGCTGAGTCGGCCGGCTGAGGCGGATCGGCGCCGCGCAGGATGCGGCACGCTGCCATCGCACCAGCGCGACCTCTGGATCCGGTCTGCGTCCGGGTGAATGCCGGGGTGAGACCCCCCTCATCCCCTTGCCCCCCGCCGACGTCTCGACGGGCAGCTCGACGACGTAGGCGCCTGGCTCCCGTGACGCTCCCCGTGACGTCGTGCGCGCCCACGGGTAGCGTCGAGCCATGGTGCTCGACGACGACCTCCGCGCGTGGCTGCTCGACTCCGACCCTGCCCTCCGCTGGCAGGTCGAGCGCGACCTGCTGGGAGCCGACGACGACGTGTGGCAGGCCACCCGGGCGCGGGTCGCGACCGAGGGCTTCGGTGCCCGGCTCCTGAGCCTCCAGGACGACGACGGGCGCTGGGCCGGCGGCGCGTTCTTCCCGGCTGGCTTCGACTTTCACGGCCCGGAGACGGCGCCGGACGCCGGTCAGCCATGGACCGCGACCACGTGGTCGCTCACCTCGCTGCACGAGTGGGGGGTCGACGCGGCAGCCCTCGAGGGCACGGCGCAGCGGCTCGACGCGGTCTGCCGCTGGGAGTACGACGACCTGCCGTACTGGGGCGGCGAGGTCGACGCGTGCATCAACGCCATGACGCTCGCGAACGGCGCGTGGCTGGGGGCGGACGTCTCGCAGGTCGCCCGGTGGTTCCTCGAGCACCGCATGACGGACGGCGGGTGGAACTGCGAGTGGGTCGAGGGGTCCGTGCGCTCGTCGGTGCGGTCGACGCTGGCCTCGGTCCGGGGTCTGCTGGGCTACGAGACGACGGTCGAGGCGCACGGCGGCCCGGGGACGTCGTCGTCCCTCACGTCAGCCCTGCGGGCGGCGCGTCACGCGGGGGAGGAGTACCTGCTCGCCCGACGCCTGATGTTCCGGCTGTCGACCGGAGAGCAGCTCGCCCCGTGGGTGACGGAGCTCGCCTACCCGGTCCGGTCCTTCTACAGCGTGCTCGCCGCGGCCGACCACCTGCGCGCCGCGTCGCTGCACGACGCCCGCCCGCCCGACCCGCGGGTCGCCGAGGCCGTCGAGGTCGTGCGGGCCGCCCGGCAGCCGGACGGCACCTGGCTCCAGGGACGGCGCCACCCCGGTCGGGTGTGGTTCGAGGTCGACGTACCCGCGGGCGAGCCGTCGCGGTGGCTGACGCTGCACGCGCTGCGCGTGCTCGACTGGTGGGACACCGGCGGTCCCGCGACGGACGCCTAGGTGAGGTACCCCAGCCGCGCGCCCTCGGCGAGGGCGGCGCCGCGGCTGGTCGCGCCCAGCTTGCGGTAGAGCGACCGCAGCTGGGACTTCACGGTGTTCGCCGAGACGAACAGGTGCCGGGCCAGGACCTCGACGGACGCCGTGGTCTCGAGCTCACGGAGCACCGCGACCTCGCGCTCGGACAGCTCGACCACCGGCACGTCCTGCACGGAGTGCTCGGGCAGCGACGCGGCCCGCAGCAGGGCGAGGACCTCTGCGGCCTCGGGGACCTGCTCGGCGACCCGTTCGAGCAGGGCACGGTCGGTGAGGGCGAAGGGCTGCAGCAGCCCTGCCCGCGAGGTCTGGACGGCCCGGCGCAGCGCAGACGCCGCGCCCGGGGCGTCGCCGAGGGCGTCCCGGGCCTCCATGTCGACGAGCAGCACCGAGACGCGCTCGCGCGGGCCTGACGAGTCACGCCACAGCGCGGTCGTGCAGATCTCGACGGCGGCCACGGGGTCGCCCGCGCTGAGCGACAGCCGGGCGCGCAGCACGGCGTCGTCGTGGAGCGAGGGGTGCGCGGCCAGGAGGTTCTGCGCGCGCGTCGGGTTGCCCGCCACCGCGAGCAGGCGGGCGTGCGCCGACGTGAGGACGGTGTGGGCGAGCGACGGCACGGTGAGCCGTGAGCCGGCCGAGACCACCGCGTCCTCGAGGGTGCCCATCGCGCCGTCCAGGTCGCCCTGCAGCGACCGGACCATGGCGCGGGCCAGGTCGAGCACGTACCAGGCGGCATGCCGCTGGTACTCGACGATCCCGGGGGCCGGCAGGTCCTCGAGGTGCTGCTCGGCGGCGTGGAGGTCGAGGCGGTCGATCGCGAGCAGCGCCTCGGCGACCGGCGCGACCAGGTCCATGGTGGTCGCGATCTTCCGCGGCGGTGCGGTGAGGGTCGCGGCGGTCGCGAGGTGCTCCCGCGCCCTCTGGTTCGACCCGCGCACCGCGTCGAGCAGCGCGACGGTCTCGGCGGCGTTGCGGGCCACGAACTCGAGGTCGCTGCCCGTCCCCGCCCACAGGCAGGCCAGGAGGTCGTCGGTCGCCGCCTGCAGGTCGCCTGCCACGAGCTGGGCCACGCCCGCGTGCAGCAGCAGGAACGGCAGGAGGTCCTCGGTGCCGGCGCGGTAGTGGCCGTCGCTGTCGCGCAGCGCCGCGACCATCCGGGTCGCGAGGTCGCCGGCGAGGTCGGGCCTGCGGGCACGGCGGGCGGCCACGATCTGGCCGACGGCGACACCGACGACGTCGCGCAGCGCCGACTCCTCGACGACCTCGTCCGGGTCGGGCCACGGGACGCTGAGCGCGACGATCGTGTCGTTGCGGTCCTCCAGCAGGACGTCCCGGACGGTGACGAGCCGCGGCATCCGCTGGAACCATCGACCGGGCAGCCGGGACAGCGCGTCGGCGAGGGCGGCCGGGTCGGTCATGACCAGGTGCACCCAGGACGCGTCGGCGATCTCCACGACCCGCTCCCAGTCTCGCGCCGAGACGGCGTGGTGGAGGGCGCGCTCGGGGGTGTCGGCGAGGACCTGCGCCGCCGTGCGGTGCGCGTCGGTCACGAGCTCCGAGACCTGGGTCCACTCCGAGGTGGTCGACAGCGAGCGCAGCAGCGGCATGTACGTGTAGACGCGCCCCTGGGGGCTCGGGCGTGAGCGGGCCAGGCCGGCGGCCTCGAGGGTCGCCAGGAGGTGCCCGGCCGTCTCGGTCCCCGAGAGCGAGCGTGCGAGCTCGACGGTGAGCTCCTCGACCACGGTGGTGCGCACCACGAACAGCGAGCCCGTGGACCCCTCGATGGAGCGGTTGCCGAACAGCGACCCGAGGGTGGACCAGTCGGCGCGGGGGACCTCGCCCGAGCCGACGGAGCTCGCGAGGAGACCGCGGATCGGCGCCGGCCAGCCCCACAGGTCGTGGCAGAGGTCGCGGACGACGCCGTCGGCGACCACCGCGTCGAGGGAGATGGCCAGGCGGGCGACCTCGGGGTGCGTCAGCGCGAGGGCCTGCCCCTCCACGAAGACCGTGTCCATGCCGAGGCGGGCCAGGTGCTCGGGGTCGCTCGAGATGTGGCTGCACAGCACGAGCCGCACCGCGGGCGACGCACGGACCATCTGCGCGAGCGCGGTGTCGACGCGCGCGGCCCGGACGGCCTCGAGCTGGTCGACGACGAGCACGAAGGGGGTCGGCCAGCGGGTGAGCGCGTCACGCACGGCAGCTGCCGGCTCGGCAGCCTCGTTCGCGCCCGCGGACGCGTCGGCGACCCCGGCGTGGACGAGCAGCTCGAGCAGCGAGGCCCAGAACTCGTCGGCGACGTCCGTGGGGCGGGCCGTCATCCAGACGGCGGGGTGCCCGGTCCGGCGCAGCCACTCGCTGACGTGCGCGGACTTGCCGTAGCCCTGGGGTGCGCGCAGCACCGTGACGGCGCTGCCGGTCTCGAGGGTGTCGTAGACGTCGGGCTTGGGGACGAGGTGCGTCGGGACCCGTGGAGGTGCGCTCCAGCGCGGCTTCTCACGGCTCATGGGGGCGACCACGTCCTTCGACAGCGACTCGTCAGCGGAATCATCGATCATATGAGCCGTGACCAGCGAGGACGGAGGGTATGACGCGGGCGACAGATCTTTCACCCGACACAGCGGACGACCGGTACATCTGTACCAGAAAGCCCCCGCCCCCATGCCCGGGGCGCGAGGGTCAGACCCTCCGGGGAGGGCTCCGCCGTCGCGCCCGGGGCATGGGGTGCGGGTCAGGTGCCGTAGGTGGCGACGAGGCGGGCGCGCTCTGACGCGGTGATCGGGACGATGGAGCCGTGGCGGGGGTCGGTGGGGAGGTCCGCGTCGGCGCTCTTGGTCCAGGTGCCGCCGTCGAGGTCGTCGGTCTCGAAGGGCACGTAGCCGCGCATGCCGTACTCGTCGATGAACAGGTACCAGCGCTCGCGGTCGAGAGCCTTGGTGACCGTCGGGCCCTCGCCCTGCCGGATGCCGACCTCGGGGTCGGTCGACATGCCGATCGCGCCGGTGACGTACTCCCAGTCGGTGCTCAGCAGGTCGTCGGACCGCTCGAGCAGCACGGACTTGCCGTCCAGGCCGGGGGTCGGTGCCTCGCGCTCGTCCTTGCTGAACCTGTAGAAGGTCCCGTCGTGCTCGATGACGGTCGAGTCGATGACGGAGTGCCCGGGGTCGGCCCACACCTCGGCCGGGGTGAACTCCCGGAAGTCGGTGGTGCGGGCGACGAGCATCCGGTTGTAGCTGTCGCCCTGGTGCTCCGGGTCGTCGTCCGGGTAGAGCATCGACGCCCAGTACACGGCGTAGCTCGACGACTCCTCGTGCCAGGTGACCTCGGGCGCCCACACGTTCCCCGCCGTCGGCGGTGCGACCTCGGCGAGCCACGGCTCGCTCCACGTGACGAGGTCGGGCGACTCCCAGACCACGAGCGACCGGCTGCCGGAGCGCTGGCACTCCATCCAGTCCTGGCTCGCGTGGATGCGCAGGTCGGTGGCGACGAGGTAGAAGCCGTCGCCCGACGGGCGGCGGACGAGGAAGGGGTCGCGCACCCCACCGGTCCCGAGGTCGGAGGTGAGCACGGGGCGTGCTCCCGCGAGGGTGTCCCACCGCAGCGGGTCCGCGCCGCGGCTCACGGCGAACCGCACCTGCTCGCCGTCCGGGTAGGTCTCCCCGGTGAAGTAGGTGAGGAGGAAGGCGGCGTAGGGCTCGTCGGGCATGCGTGATCCTGTTCTGGACGTCGTCGTGCAGCGGATGCGCACGACCCTACCGGCGCTGGGTGGGCGGACGACGGCCTGTCCCACGAGCGAGGCTCAGCCCGGCAGGGACCGGCTGCTCTGCTCGACCGAGGTGGCTGCGACTGCTTGGAGCGCTGCGAGCACCGTGCGGACCGGGGTGAGCGCGAGAGCGTCCGGGCGGGCCAGGACGTCGACGTGGCGCGCGAGGGGGACGCCGACGATCGGGCGCAGGACCATCCCGTCGACCGCCAGCGGCGCGGCGGTGGTCCGCGGCATCACGGCGATGCCGGCGCCGGCGCGGACCACCTGGGCGGCGACGGAGAACTCGTTGATGCGGTGGTCGACCTGCGGGGCCTGGCCGATCAGGGCACCCAGGTGGGCGAGGACCCCGGCGAGCGGGAAGCCCTCGTGCGTGGAGATCCATCGCTCGTCGCGCAGCTGCTCGGGCCGGACCGCCGGGGACGCGGCGAGCGGGTGCGCCGCAGGCAGGGCGATGTCGAGCGGCTCCACCAGGAGCGGTGTGACGACCACCCGCCGGGACGGCCACACCGGGTCGTGGGCGAGACGGTGCGCGACGACGAGGTCGTAGTCGGCGGTGAGGCCGGCGAACTGCCCGCGGGCGACGTCGGCGTCGGCGAGGGAGACCCGCGGGCCTGTCCCCAGCTCGGCGAGCAGCGGCCCGAAGAACGCGAGCCCCGCGCTGTGAAAAGCCGACACGCGGACCGGTCGCTCCTCCTGCCCGAGGAACAGCCCGACGGCGTCCTGGGCCTCGGCGAGCGCCTGCTCCACACGCGTCGCCGCGACCGCGAGCGCCTCCCCGGCCTCGGTGAGCACGAGCCGTCGTCCGTCCTTGACGGTCAGCGGGACAGGCACGCGGGCCTGCAGCGCGGCGAGCCGCTGCGACACGGCTGACGCGCTGACGTGCGTCGCGGCCGCGACGGCGGCGACGCTGCCGCGGTCGCCGAGGTCGCGCAGGAGACGGAGCTGCGCCGGATCCATGAGGTCTTCCTTAAGGGTCGATCAAGAAACTGGCCGTTGTTCTTCCGCATCGGTGCTCCGGATACTAGCGCCATGACCTCTCGTGCCAGCCGCGGACCGCTCGTCGACCTGCTCCTGCTCGGGGTCGCCGCGGTGTGGGGGGCCAGCTTCCTCGCGGCCAAGGACCTCGCCGCGGAAACGGGTGTCCCTGCAGCCGTCGCTCTCCGCTTCCTCGTCGCGGCGGTCGCGACCGCCGTCCTCTGCCTCGCCCGACGGGAGCCCCTCCCACGGGCGCGAGGTCTGCTGGTCGCCGTCGTCCTCGGCTGCACGCAGGCTGCGGTCATCGGCCTCGAGACGTGGGGCGTGCACCTGACGACGGCGACCAACGCCGGGCTGCTGATCAGCCTGGCGCTGGTGATGACCCCTGTCCTCGAGGGAATCGCCTCGCGCTCGTGGCTGCCCCGGGCGTACTTCGTCGCGGCAGTCGCTGCCGTCGTCGGCGTCGCGCTCCTCGTCTCGGAGGGCGGGTTGCGTCAGCCGACGGCCGGGGACGGGCTCGTGGTCGCCGCCGCCGCGGTGCGGGCGCTCCACGTCACGGCCAGCGCGCACCTGACCCGAGGCCGCACCGAAGGGTCGTCGAGCGTGGTGCTCGTCCAGATGGTCGTCTGCGCCGCTGTGTTCACGGTGATGGCCGGACCGGGTCTGCCGTCCGCTGCGGCACGGCTGGACACGTTGGGGTGGGCAGGCGTCCTCTTCCTGGGTCTGCTGTGCTCCGTCTTCGCCTTCGTCGTGCAGCTCTGGGCGGTGCGGCGGACCTCGGCGTCGCGCGCGAGCATCCTCATGGGGACCGAGCCGGTCTGGGCGCTGCTCGTCGGGGTCGTGGTCGCCGGCGAGGTGATCGGACCGCTCGGCGCGTGCGGCGCGGCCCTGATCATCGCCGCGAGCTACGCCGGGCAGGCCGTCGAGCGGCGGCACCGCCTGGAGACCGGGGCCATCACGCCCCCTAGCCTCACCCCGCCTCGGACCGCTCTCCCAACCACGGCGCGAGCACGTCCTCGCGCCCGAGCCACACGGCACCGCCGTCTGCCAGCTCCGCGTCCGTGAGGAGCACGTCGTCGAACACGGCGCGCAGGCGGGCGCGCTCGCCGCGGGCGACGCCGGTGAACACGAGGCGGGTGTGGGGCGCCTGGCGCTCCCACACGCCGAGCTGCCCGAGGTAGAGCTGGCCGCCGGCGCCGTCCCACTGGCAGACGGTGTCGGGGCGGTTGGGCAGCCAGAAGACACCGCGGCTGCGGACGCGCCCGGTGCCGAGCTCCTCGATGCGGTCGAGCAGGCGCTCGGGGTGCATCGGCCGGTCGGATCGCAGCTCGAGGCTCCACGCGTGCGCGCTCTCCCAGGAGTGCGCGTGGGCGTGGAGGGGGTTGCAGCGGCGCTGAGCGGCGAGGGCGTCGTGCTCGGCGCAGGTGAGCCGGTGCGCGCTGAGCTCGTGCAGTCCGTCGATGCGCCGGGAGTCGGGGGCGCGCAGGTGGTCGACGAGCTCGTCGCCGCAGCGGGCCGAGAGCCCGCGGTGCGTGCTGCCCGAGCTCGCGGTGACGACGAGGTCGGCGTGGGCGAGGTGACCGGCGAGCACCTCGCCGACGGCGCGCTCGTCGTCCTCGGTGAGCCCGATGCCCCGCTCGGCGACGGAGTCGATGCCCAGCAGGTCCTCCTCGGCCTCGTCGACGTCGACGGCGGTGGCGACGGTCGCGAGGCGCACCATGTCGAGCTCGGAGCCGGGGTGGGTCGCGGCGTCGAGGGCGATGCTCACGGGCAGGGAGTCGGCGGAGACGGGCAGGGCGAGGACGATGTCGTCCCACCGTCCGTCGGTCGCGAGGCGGCGCAGCGTGGGGAGGGCGTCCTCGCGGACGGCGCAGCTCAGGCAGGCGTGCTCGAGGTCGTGGCGCTCGTCCTCGACGGTGCCGTCCTGGGTGATGACGGCGCGCCGCAGGTGTCCCTCGGCGGCGTGGATGTCGTGGCGCAGCACGACGGTGCGCGGGGAGTCGACGAGCAGCGCGAAGATCGCGGTCTCGCGGACGACCGGGTCGATCGTGGTGAGCAGGGACAGGGGGATCTGTGCCATGGGTGTCTCCGGTCAGGGTGGGGAGGTGCGTCGGCGCCGCCGGGGTGCTGCTGGCGTGCGCCGAGGATCTGCCGTGACGATACCCCTTGACGATAATGATTATCAATACGTATAGTCGCCGGGTCGTCCCACCCCGTCGGAAGAAGACCCATGTCAGCCGTCTGCCAGGTCCTTGGCACCCAGCCCGGATTCGGGCACACGATCTCCCACTCGCACGTGCGCACCAAGCGCCGGTTCAACCCGAACATCCAGAAGAAGAGGTTCTGGGTCCCGTCGCTCGGGCGCCACGTCACCCTGCGGGTCAGCGCCCGTGGGCTCAAGACCATCGACAAGCTCGGCATCGACGTCGTCGCTGCCCGCATCCTCGCCCGCGGCGAGAAGATCTAGGAGGCCCCAGTGGCAGGAAAGCGCGTCGACCTTCGACCCGTCATCAAGCTCCGCTCGACGGCGGGCACCGGCTTCACCTACGTGACGACCAAGAACCGTCGCAACAGCCCCGACCGCCTCGTGCTGGCCAAGTACGACCCCGTCGTCCGCCGGCACGTCGACTTCCGAGAGGAGCGCTGACATGGCCAAGACCAGCAAGGTCGCCAAGAACCACCAGCGTCGCGCCGTCGTCGAGCGCTACGCCGAGCGTCGTGCCGAGCTCAAGCAGACCATCGCGTCCCCGAGCACCCCGGCCGGAGAGCGTGCCGCCGCCGTCGACGAGCTGGCCCGCCAGCCGCGCGACGCCAGCGCCACCCGGCTGCGCAACCGCGACGTCGTCGACGGTCGCCCGCGCGGCTACCACCGCGCGTTCGGGCTCTCACGCATCCGGCTGCGCGAGATGGCGCACCGCGGCGAGCTCCCCGGGGTCACCAAGTCCAGCTGGTGAGCCGCGGCGGAGCCTGCGCCCCGGTCACGCACCGTCCCCGGACCACCACCGCACCACCTCGAACCACCGTCGAACCCTCAGGCCTCCGGGCCAGCACAGGAGCGTCACCATGAAGAGCGGGATCCACCCCGACTACCACCCCGTGGTCTACCGAGACGCCTCGGCCGACTTCGCCTTCCTCACGCGCTCGACCGCGACCCCCGCGGCCACCGTCGTGTGGGAGGACGGGAACACCTACCCCGTCGTCGACGTCGAGGTCTCGAGCGCGAGCCACCCCTTCTACACGGGCAACGCCCGCGTGGTCGACACCGCGGGTCGCGTCGAGAAGTTCCGTCGCCGCTACGGCCAGACCGGGGCTGCTGCCGCGCAGGCCGAGCCTGCCACCGCCACCGCCCCGGCGGCCGCGTCTGACGAGGCCGCCCGATGAAGGTCCGTGCGTCGCTGCGCTCGCTCAAGAACAAGGACGGCTCGATCGTCGTCCGGCGCCGCGGCAAGACCTACGTCATCAACAAGAAGAACCCGCGCTGGAAGGGCAGGCAGGGCTGATGGCCGTCCCGAAGCGGAAGATGTCGCGATCCAGCACCCGGTCCCGCCGGTCGCAGTGGAAGACGACGCCCGTCGCGCTCGTCCCGATCCAGGTCGACGGCCGGACCGTCGAGGTCCCGCGCGTCCTGGTCAAGGCCGTGCACCGTGGTCTCGTCGACCCGGAGACGCTCTCACGCCTGCGCTGAGAGCGGGGTCGTCGGTCTCGGCGCTGTGCGCGCAGCCTGTCGCGCCGAACCGTGCGACGCGACTGCTACGCCGGTCTGGCCTCGGCCAGGCCGGCGTCGCTCGTGGGGCGGATCTGCGCCCACACCTCGTCGAGGGACAGGCCGAGCACGTCGGCGATCGCGGCGATGGTCGGGAAGGCCGGCGTGGCGACGCGGCCGGACTCGATCTTGCGGAGCGTCTCGGGCGAGACGCCTGCATCGAGCGCGGTCGTCAGCATCGAACGGTCCCCGCGGGCGCGCCGCAGCAGCGCGCCCAGGCGCTGCCCGCGCTCGATCTCGTCGGGGGTGAGCGGGAGTCTGACCATGGTCCCGATAGTAATACCGGGATACTCTGGCCGGTATAGTTATTGGGCGACGGTCCGACGACCGTGTCGACAGCCCCAGCGCCCACCGCGCCGAGAAGCACACGAAGGACACCGCATGATCGAGATCCTCACCCCCGCCGAGGTCGCCCGAGGCCGGGAGACCGGCGCGCTCGTCGGCCACATCCTGCACACCCTCAAGGGACGCAGCACGGTCGGCACCAACCTCCTCGACATCGACCGGTGGGCCAAGGAGATGATCCTCGGGGCTGGCGCCGTCTCCTGCTACGTCGACTACGCACCGTCGTTCGGGCGCGGACCCTTCGGCCACTACATCTGCACCGCCGTCAACGACGCCGTGCTGCACGGCATGCCGCACGACTACACCCTCGCCGACGGCGACCTGCTCACCCTCGACCTCGCGGTGATCCTCGACGGGATCGCCGCCGACGCCGCCATCAGCTTCGTGGTCGGCCAGACGCAGCCCGCCGAGAGCCTCGCGCTCATCGACGCGACCGAGCGGGCGCTGGCCGCCGGCATCGCCGCAGCGAACCCGGGGGCGCGCATCGGCGACATCTCCCACGCCATCGGCACCGTCCTCGAGGAGGCCGGGTACCCGGTCAACACCGAGTTCGGCGGCCACGGCATCGGCTCGACCATGCACCAGGACCCGCACGTCGTGAACACCGGCCGCCCCGGCCGCGGCTTCACGCTGCGCCCCGGCCTGCTGCTCGCCCTCGAGCCCTGGGTCATGGCCGACACCGACGTGCTCGTCACCGACGCCGACGGCTGGACCCTGCGCTCGGCCACCGGCGCCCGGACCGCCCACACCGAGCACACCGTCGCGATCACCGAGCACGGCGCCGAGATCCTCACGCTGCCGCGGTAGGAGCGTGCAGGGGCGGGCCGGGCCGACCGCACCTAGGGTGAAGAGCATGCCCAGGCCACTGCAGCTCGTCATCGCCGCCCGCGTCGTCCGCCGCCTCCGTCGCGACCGCACCGGGGGCGAGGCTGCAGCAGCCCCGAAGGCGCCGAGCGCCGCGCCCGCCCTGTCGCTCGCGGCGACCCTCGCCGCGACCGGCGTCCTGCACCTCGCCAAGCCCGGCCCCTACGACCGCCTCATCCCGAAGGTGCTCGGCAGGCCACGGCCCTGGACCATCGGCTCCGGCATCGCCGAGCTCGGCTGCGCCGCAGCCCTCGCGCTGCCCGCCACCCGTCGCGCAGGGTCTCTGGCGACGGCCGTGCTCGTCGTCACGGTCTTCCCCGGCAACATCACCGCGGCGCTCCGCGCCCGCCGGTCGCGCATCCGCTCGGGCGCCGAGCGCCCGGACGCCAAGGAGATCGCGGCCTGGGCGCGCCTGCCCTTCCAGCTCCCGCTCCTCGCCTGGGCGCTCGCGGCAGGACGGTCGGCGACACGCGAGGGCTGAGGCTGGTCCTCACCAGCCGACCTGGTGGACGGACAGGGCTTCTGCGTCGCGTTGCTGGTGCGGGGGATCGTCTACGAGCCCACCCCACGATGCCCACACCGCCGGCGGCTGGCCTGGGTAGCCTCGGCCCGTGAGTACTCCAGGGGGAGATGTGCCCGTCGACGGGCGGCCGAAGGCTCCGAGGCGACGGCGCCTGTCGAGGCGATGGGCCGTGCTCCTCGTCGTCGCACTGACCGTCGTGGTGATCCGGGTGAGCGAGCACCAGCGTCCCGGGTTCTTCTACGACCAGGTGTGGGCGCGGGTGCAGGGGGTCAGAGACCTCAGGGACTGGGGCGAGGCCTACCAGAACAGGCGTCTCGCGGCCGACTTCGCGCGCGACGCCGCCGCCTGGCCGGGCGTGGTGCGGGTCGGCTGGCCTGACGTGCAGGTGGTCGACGGCGACACCGCGAAGCTGGAGCGTCAGCTCGCCAGCGTCACGGTCGTCGTCGACCCGGACGAGGGTCGGGTCGACGACCTGGCCGCTCGAGCGCTCGCGCAGTCGACGGCCGCAGCGGAGCTGGGCCTGCGCCTCGACGTCACGCTCCTGGTCGACGACCTGGAGCTCGTCCTCACCGACACGGCTGGTCCTGACCTCGACCTCGCGGTCGACGTCTTCGAGGTGGCCCGCGACGATGATCGGGTGGGCTCGGCGACCGTCTCGCTCGCCGCGTACGGCGAGACGCCTGGCGACATGGACATGTTCTACCTGCTGATCCGCACGCGGCAGGAGGAAGACGCCCGTCCCGTGAGGCAGGACCTGTGCCTGCTCGTCGCAGCAGCCGATGCCAAGGAGCGCAGGTGCTCCGTCGGCGGACCACGCTGAGCCCCTGCCCTGCCGATCGACGTCCAGACGTGGGCGCTACGCCGACGCCCGCACCACGAGGTGCGGCACGATCGTCCTCCTCGGTCGTGCCGCGGCCGAGGTCTCCGGGGGGCCAGGGGCCTCGGACCGGCCCGCGCTCTCAGCCGGCCCGCCCGGGCGTTCCTCGCCGCCGACCAGCAGCGCGTCGACGAGCTCGAGCGCTGCGGTCGCGATGACCCCGCGGTCGGTCGCGGCCGTCGTGAGCTCGGGGGTGACGAGCCCGCCGAGGTCGAGGCCGTCCATGCCGACCACGGCCACGTCGTCCGGCACGCGTCGACCGGCCTGCGCCATGCCCTTCATCGCGCCGACGGCGAGCACGTCGTTGAAGGCGAGCACGGCGTCCATCGCGAGGTCGCGGTCGAGCAGCTCCACGGCTGCGGCGATGCCGCCGTCGTGCGACTCCTCGACCCGCACCTCGGACCGCTCGCTCCACGCCAGACCGGCCTCGGCTAGGAACGCCCGGTAGGCGAGGCAGCGGGTCGACGGCTCGGGACCGGAGTCGATCATCGCGACGTGCCGGCGGCCGGTCGCGACGAGGTGCTGGAGGGCTGCGCGGACGCCCACCTCGTGGTCGATCCAGACGGTCGCGTCGCCGACGGTCTCGTCCGGGTTGTCGATCGCGACGAAGGGCACGTCGACGTCGGCGGTGGCGCCCGCGGGCAGGCAGCCGACGAGGGCGTCGACGCGGCGAAGCAGGGGAGAGAGGCGGGCGTCCCGGTCGGAGCCGTAGCCGACGTCGCAGAGGATGAGGCCCCAGCCGCGTGCGGCGGCGGCGCGGCTCAGCTCGGAGGCGAGCTCGGAGTAGTAGGGGTTGCGCAGGCTCTCGACGAGCAGCCCGACCGTGGTGCCCGCCCCCTTGACGAGGCTCTGGGCGGCGCGGTTGGGGCGGTAGCCCAGGGCCCGGGCTGCTGCCACGACGCGGTCGCGGGTCGCCGGGGCGATGCCGGGCATGTCGTTGAGCGCCCGCGTGACCGTCTGGCGGGAGACCCCGGCGTCGCGCGCGACGTCGAGGATGGTCGTCGTCCGGGGTCTGGGCACGTCCCCAGGGTAGTGCTAGCGTGAGACCGTGAACGTTCACGAGGGGATCCGCGAGGTCTTCGAGCAGGCCTCCACGCACGACGACGGAGAGACGACGATGTCCCACGAGACAGCACGACGGGCGACCATCCGGGACGTCGCCGCAGCCGCCGGGGTGTCGGCCCAGACCGTGTCCCGGGTGATCAACGGGTCGACGCACGTGAACCCCGGGACGCGGGCCCAGGTGACGCGCAGCATCGCCGAGCTCGGGTACACCCCGGACGTCGCCGCGCAGAACCTCGCACGTCTGAAGCGCTCCTCCTCGCTAGGCTCGACCTCGTGAGCTCACGTACCGCCGCAGGGGCCACCCCCTCGCCGCGCACCGTCCCCGACGTCGCCGTCCGCCGGGCGAGGGTCGCCGTCGCCGTCCTGTTCTTCACCAACGGGGCGATCTTCGCCAACCTGCTCCCGAGGTACCCGGAGATCAAGGCCAGCCTCGACCTGACGAACGGGGCCTTCGGGGCGGCCGTGGCGGCCATGCCGCTCGGTGCGCTCGTCGCCGGCCTCTCGGCCGGCGCGCTCATCCGGCGCTTCGGCTCGGCGCGCGTCGCGGTGACCGGGACGATGATGCTCGGGTTGAGCCTCATCATCGCCGGTGCCGCTCCGGCGTGGGCTGTCCTCGCTGTCGGTCTGTTCATCGCCGGAGCGATGGACGCGATCACCGACGTCGCGCAGAACTCGCACGGCCTGTGGGTGCAGCGCCTCTACCGCCGCTCGATCCTCAACTCCTTCCACGCGGTGTGGAGCATCGGGGCCGTGTCCGGCGGCATCATGGGCGCGGCGATCGCCGAGGCCGGTGTCTCGACGACGGTCCACATGGTGATCTCTGCGGGGCTCTTCGCGGTCGCGGCGCTCCTCGCCTACCGCTGGCTGCTGCGCGGCCCGGAGCCTCGCGACGTCGAGGCAGACCCGGTGAGCGCGTTGCCCGGAGCCGACCAGGTGGCTGACGCCCCCTCGACGGCGAAGCCCGCGCCGCAGGTCTCCATGTCCTTCGCGCTGCGCTGGGGCATCCTGCTCGCCCTCGTGGTCATCGCCGCCGCGGGTGGCGTGGTCGAGGACGCCGGCAGCTCCTGGGCGGCCATCTACCTCACGGGCACCTTCGGGACGACGGCCTTCGTGGCGAGCCTCGGCTTCATCTCCCTCCAGGGCATGCAGTTCGTCGGGCGCCTCCTGGGCGACCGCCTGGTCGACAGGTTCGGCCAGCGCGCCGTGGCGCGCACCGGTGGCGTCATCGTCTTCGTGGGCACCGGCGCGGCGCTCGCCTTCCCCTCGACCGTGGGGACGATCGTCGGCTTCGGGCTGGCAGGGTTCGGCGTCGCGACGCTCATCCCGGCGGCCATGCACGCCGCCGACCAGCTGCCCGGCTTCGCCCCCGGCACCGGACTGACGATCGTCGGCTGGCTGCTGCGGCTCGGGTTCCTCGGGGCGCCCCCGCTCGTCGGGGCCGTCGCCGACGCGAGCTCGCTGCGCGTCGGCCTGCTCGTGCTGCCGCTGGCCGGCCTGCTCGTCGTCGTGTTCGCCCAGGTGCTCTCGACCCGTCAGCCTGCAGGGCCCGCCGAGCCTCTCGAGCCTGCGGACGAGCCGGCCGCCGAGCCGGCGGGAGAGTCGTCGCCACCGGCGTGAGCGAGGCGAGGTGTGGACCGGTCGTCGGCGTGCGATCATCATCGGGTTCCACTGCGGCCGGCCTCGTCGGCCCTGCTCCCGAGGATGTGCACGATGGTCTTCGTCCCTGCCGCCAGGCCACCCCAGCACTACGAGCGCGTCCAGGAGTGGACGCTCGAGTCGGCCGCCGACGTGAGTCGCGTGCGCACCGAGATCGCGGACTGCGCCGCGGGGACCGGCGACTGGGACCCTGATGTGCCCGAGGTGCTCGACCGCCTCGTCCTGGTGTGCAGCGAGCTCGCCTCGAACGCCCTCATCCACGCCCGGCCGCCGGTGTGCGTCGGTCTCGAGACGTCGCCCTCGAGGTTCCTCGTGGACGTCTCCGACGACGTCCTGAGCACGTCGCCCGTCCTCGAGCACCGGCCCGACGACGGAGACGGGGGTCTGGGGCTGACCCTCACGTCGGCCCTGGCGTCGTCGTCCGGCTGGTACGTGTCCGGCGGGCGCAAGCACGTCTGGGCCACCTTCATCAAGCGTGCGGCGGTGCCGGTCGGCACGGTGCCCCAGGGCGACGCCGGGGGACGATGAGCCCCGCGTGAGCCCCTACCGCCAGGCCGACTGGGACGCCGCCCGGGCGCACCCCTCCACGGTCGAGGAGCCGTACCTCATGACCACGGGGGTGGTGGTCGCCGACCAGGGCGTCTCGCGCCCGCTCGCCGCGCCGCACAGCCACCCGGACGCGATGCTCGCGTGGTGCTACCGCGGCACGGTCTGGGTCTACCTGCAGGACGCGGTCTGGCGTCTGGCGCCCGGGCAGGGGATCTGGGTGCCCGCGGGCACCCCGCACACCTCGCGCCACGAGCCGGGGTCGACCGGCTGCTACACCTACCTGCCCGACGCGGCGCTCGTCGCCCCGGTCGCCACGATCACCCGGGTGCTCGTGGCGCGCGCCGTCCAGGAGATGCTGCTGCACCTCGGCGCGGACGACATGGACGACGGTCTGCGGGTGCGGATCCAGGCGGTGATCCTCGAGATGCTCCAGCAGCCGTCCCTGCAGGCCTCGGACGGGTGGGGCGAGGTGCCGCTGCCAGCGGACGAGCGCCTGCGGCCCCTGGTCCAGGCGGTCCTGGCCGACCCGGGCGACCCGCGGACCGCCCGGGAGCTGTTCGACGCGCACGGGCTCCACGAGCGCACCGTGCTCCGGGTGCTCCAGCGCGACGTGGGCATGACCTTCGCGCGGTGGCGCGCTGGTGTGCGGATGACGCAGGCGGCCCGGATGCTCGTCGACGGGACGCCCGTCGGGCTCGTGGCGCACCGGACCGGGTACGGGACGACCAGCGCCTTCTCCGCGGCCTTCAAGCAGCGGTTCGGCATGACGCCCCGCGAGCACGTGGCGCGCGTGCGCGCGAACCCCGCGCACCACCTGTACTGGCGCTGAGGGCGGGAGCCGCACGGAGACCGGTCGGGCGCGGACCCCCGGGGCGACCACGACCTGTCGGATCGCCGACACATTGTGTCCAGACAGCGACACTCGGGCTTGTTGGTGGCGTCTAGCATCATCGGTGTTAGGTGAGCATTACCTAACCGCCGCGTGACGCGGCACACCCCACCACCTGTCTGGAGAACCATGCCGCACGCCCTCGCGCGCCCGACGACCCGGCGAGCCACCGCGCTCGCCGCCCTGGTCGTCGCCGCCGTCCTCACCGTCACCGGCTGCTCGACGTCCACGCCGACCGGAGAGGCCGCTGCGCCGACGAGCACCACGACCGACGGCGTGGTGGTCGAGCACGCCCACGGGTCGACCACCATCCCCGAGAAGCCCGAGCGCATCGTGGCCCTCAGCTGGATGACCCCCGACATCGTCGCCGCGCTCGGCGTGAACCCCGTCGGCATGGAGAAGGTCTGGGGCGCCGGCGACAGCGGCTTCCAGCCGTGGTTCGAGGAGTTCGTCACCGCCGAGTACGGCAGCACGCCCGAGATCATCCCGTACACCGAGGCCGGCCCCAACTACGAGGCCATCAAGGCGCTCGACCCCGACCTCATCCTCGGCCTGTACTCCGGCATCACCGACATCGAGTACGAGCGCCTGAGCGAGATCGCCCCCACCGTCCCGTACATCGAGGGACCGTGGAACCCGAGCACCTGGCAGGACATGACCCGCACCGTCGGCAAGGCGATGTGGGAGGACGAGAAGGCCGAAGAGCTCATCGCCGAGACCGAGGGGAAGATCGCGGCCCTCGCCGACGAGCACCCCGAGTTCGACGGCAAGACCTTCGTGTGGGGCCTCACCCTCAACGAGGGCGGCACCGACCTCGGCGTCTACCTCGAGTACGACCCCCGCGTCCGCATCACCGAGGCCCTCGGCTTCACCTCGACGTCGGCCATGGACGGGTTCCTGTCCACCGCCGAGGGCGACAACTGGTACACCGGCGTGAGCCTGGAGAACCTCTACGACGTGCCCGCCGACCTCTTCGTGGCCTGGGGGAGCAGCGCTGCCGAGGGCACCTACACGGTCGAGAACCCGATCGTGTCGCGCTGGGACCCGGTCGCGGCGGACTCCTACGTCATCTACGCCGACGAGGCCAAGGCCTCGGCCATCAGCGCACCGACCGTCCTCTCGCTCGACTACGTCCTGCCCACCTACGTCGAGGACCTCGCAGCCGCGCTCGAGGGCGACCCCACCGTCTCGGGCGAGTGACACCGAGCCTGCACCCAGCGGCCCCGTCCCCGGCACAGCCGGGGGCGGGCGTCGCCGTGCCCACGGGCGTCGCCGTGCCCACGGGCGTCGCCGTGCCCACGGTCGGGACAGGGCCAGCCCAGCCCGACCCCGACGAGGGCTCTCGCCGCAGCGGTCTTCGCCGCCGGACCGCGGTGCTCACCGCCGGTCTGGTCGTGGTCGCCGCGCTCGTCCTGCTCGCCGGGATCGCCTCGCTCGCCGTCGGCGCCCGCCCGATCGCCCCGACCACCGTGGTGCGGGCACTCCTCGCCTACGACGACGCCGACCCGCTGCACCTCATGGTCCGCGAGCTCCGGGTCCCCCGGACCGTCCTCGCGATCGTCGTCGGTGCAGCGCTGGCCGTCTGCGGCGCGCTCATCCAGGCCTTCACCCGCAACCCCCTCGCCGACCCCGGGATCCTCGGGGTCAACGCGGGGGCGTCCTTCGCGGTGACCTTCGCCGTGGGTGTCCTCGGCCTGACCGCGCCGGGCTCCTACGTCCCCTTCGCGCTGCTCGGCGCGCTGGCCCTCACGCTGCTCGTGTACCTGCTCGGGTCCTTCGGCAGGTCCGGGGCCACCCCGATGAAGCTCACCCTCGCGGGCGTCGCCCTCGGCGCGACCTTCACGGGGCTGACCACCGCCATCGTGCTCCGCGACCAGAGCACCCTCCAGGTGATGCGGTTCTGGGGCGTCGGGTCGGTCGGCGGGCGCACCCTCGACCAGCTGACCTGGGCTCTGCCGCTCGTGGCCGCCGGGCTGGTGCTCGCCCTCGTGTGCGCGCGGTCGCTGAACGCCCTCGCGCTCGGCGACGACCTGGCGCACTCCCTCGGGGCCCGCGTCGTCACGGTCCGTCTGCTCGTGGTGGTCTCGGTGACCCTGCTCGCCGGGACGAGCGTCGCCGCGGCGGGCCCCATCGCCTTCGTCGGCATCATGATCCCGCACGCGGTCCGCTGGTTCACCGGCCCCGACCAGCGGTGGGTCATCGCCTACTCGATGCTCGTCGGCCCGGTCTTCCTGCTGCTCGCCGACGTCCTGGGACGCGTCGTCCTGCCCAGCGGTGAGCTCCGCGTCGGCATCGTCACCGGGATCCTCGGGGCGCCCGTCCTCGTCGCGCTCGTGCGCCGCAGGCAGGTGAGCGAGCTGTGACGCCCGGACGCGACGTGGTCGAGGCCGGCGGGTCCGCTTCGGCTGCACCCACGGTCGCCTCTCGACGGTCCGCAGCACCACCGACCGTCGACTTCGGACGACGGCTCCTGCGTCTCGAGACCGCCGGGCTCTCCGCGCTCGTCCCTGTCCGCGGGGTCGTCGTGTGCGCTGCGCTCGTGGCGGTCATCCTCGTGGCCGGGGTGACCTCGATGACCGTCGGTGCCTACGACGTCGGCCTCGGCGACGTCCTCCGGGCGCTCCTCGGCCCGTCGGTCGACGCAGACGTGCGCCAGGTGGTCGTCGAGTGGCGGCTCCCGCGTGTCCTCTTCGCCGTGCTGTGCGGGGCGGCGCTCGCGCTGTCGGGCGGGATCTTCCAGTCCCTCACCCGCAACCCGCTCGGCTCGCCCGACATCATCGGCTTCGGTGTCGGCGCCCAGTTCGGGGTGACGCTCACCATGCTGGTCCTCGGGCTCAACACCTACACGTACAAGGCCGCCGGGGCGCTCGTGGGCGGTCTGGCGACCGCGCTGCTCGTGTACGCCCTCGCGACCAAGGGGTCGGTCTCGTCGTTCCGGCTGATCATCGTCGGCATCGGGGTCTCGGCCGGCCTCGGCTCGCTCACCTCGTGGATCCTCGTGTCGGTCAGCGTCGAGGAAGCCATGATGGCGGCCACGTGGGGAGCCGGGTCGCTCGCCTCTCTCGGCTTCGACCAGCTGGTCCCCGCTGCGGTGGTGCTCGTCGTCGCGGTGCTGGCGGCCCTGCCGCTCACCCGTGCGCTCCCCGTCCTGGAGATGGGGGACGACGCCGCGACGGCCCTCGGCATCAGCCCAGGCCGGACCCGGCTCGGCGCGATGGTCGTCGGCGTCCTGCTCGTCGCCCTCGTCACCGCCGCGGCCGGACCCATCTCGTTCATCGCGCTCGCCGCCCCGCAGATCTGCCAGCGGCTCACCCGCTCCAGCACCCCCATGGGCACGGTCTCCGTGATGCTCACCGGCGCAGCACTCGTGGTCGTCTCCGACACCGTCGCGCAGCTCCTGGCCGTCCCCGTCGGCGTCGTCACCGTGTCCGTCGGCGGTCTCTACCTGGTGTGGCTGCTCGCCGGTCAGTACGCACGGCGGGTGTGACGGGACCGTCACGACGAGGGACGGGGGGCGACGGCGAGGGACTTCCGGGAGTCCCTCGCCGTCGCGCCCCGACCATCGGGACGAGCGCCGGATCAGGCCCCCCGACGCGCCTCGGCGAGCTTGACCGGGACCTCGGTCGCGGTCATGCGGACCACGTAGGCGGGGCGGTCGCGCTCGAAGCGCCAGCTCTCGGCGAGGGTGCCGGCGTCGACGGCGTCGAAGCCGAGCTCGTCGAGGAGCGTGGTGACCAGGGCCTTCGCAGCCTCGTCGTCGCTCGCGATCGGGAGGGCACGGCGGTCCGGGGTGCCGGTGGGGGAGGAGTCGTCGGTGAGGTCGGCGGCGGTGATGTTGTTGAAGGCCTTGACGACGGACGACCCGGGCAGGTGCGCCTGGAGCATCGCGGAGACGGTGGTCTCCTCGCGGTCGAGGGCCTCGATGCGGCCGTCGCGCTCGAAGTAGTAGTTGTTGGTGTCGATGACGACCTTGCCGTCGAGCGGCTGGACGGGCACGTCCTGGTAGGCCTTGAGCGGCACCGTGACGACCACGAGGTCGCCGGCCTCGGCAGCCTCCTGGGCGGTGCCCGCACGGGCGCGTGGGCCGAGCTCGGCCACGAGGTCCGCGAGCGTCTCGGGCCCGCGGGAGTTGCTGACCACGACGTCGTAGCCGTGCGCGACGGCGAGGCGCGCGAGCTGGCTGCCGATGTGGCCCGACCCGACGAGCCCGATGGTGGTGAGTCCTGTGGCGGTCATGTGGTGACTCCTTCTCGCAGACGGCTGCGGCGCGGTGTCGCAGCGGGGTGGTGCAGGGGTGGTGCACGAGCGACGTGGTCACCCTCTGGCGGCAACACCGCGCACCCTCCGATGAGTCCCGACCGGCGAGCCGACCGGGTCACGTCGGCGCCGTGTGCCGCATCCTGGTGTCGGCAGGCGCAGACCGCCCGGCCCTCCGCCCCGGACCCACCCGGGCACCGCACCACCCTGGACACCAGAGGACGGCCGATGCACCCCGACTTCCCACCCGCGGCACGAGACGGGAGCGCCGTCCTCTCACGCCCGGCGCGCAGCACCTCCCGCCTCGTGGGCATCGACCTCGCGCGGTTCCTCGCCGTCGTCGGGATGATGGCGGCCCACCTCATGCCGCCCTCCGGCTACCCCGGGCACGTCGCGTGGGTGTCGCGCACGGTCGACGGCAACGCGTCGACCCTCTTCGCGGTGCTGGGCGGGGTGAGCGTGGTCCTCGCGTCCCGGTCGGCCCTCGCCCGCGGCGAGGTCGCCGCGGCACGCTGGGCGACCGCGACCCGCGGGGTGCTCGTCGTGCTGCTCGGCGCGACGCTCGCCCTCGGCCCGGCGAACGTGGTCGTGGTCCTCGTCTACTTCGGGGTGACCCTCGTGTGCGCGGTGCCGTTCCTGCGCGTCCGTCCGGGCTGGCTGCTGGGCTGGGCGGGCCTGCTCGCGGTGGTCGGACCCGTCGTCAACGTCGCGGTGCGGGCGTCCCTCGACGTCGAGGGCGAGGGCGGCGGACTCGGCTGGGTCGAGCTCGTCGACCCGCTGGTCCCGCTCCGCGCGGTCTTCCTCACCGGGACGTACCCGGTGGTCACCTGGCTCGTCTACGTCCTCGTCGGCATGGCCCTCGCGAAGGTGCTGCTGGCTGCCCGCGAGGCCGGGACGGACCGCCGGTTCCTGGTGCGGGTGCTGGCCGGGGGAGCGGCGCTGGTCGCCGGGAGCCTCGTGCTGAGCACCGTCGTCTACGAGGCGGCAGGCAGGGCCGCGGCGCTCGCGGCCTACCCGACGTCCACCGCTGAGCAGGTCGACCTCCTGGTGTCGGAGTCCGGCTGGGGCGCGCCGCTCGACACCGGGTGGTGGGCCTTCGCCCTGCAGACGCCGCACACCGGCGCCCCCCTCGACGTGCTGCGCGGCGTCGGTGTGGCGCTCGTGGTGATCTCGGCGATGCTGCTGCTCGCCGGCGCCCTGCCCGGCTGGGCGCTGCGCGTCGTCGAGCCGCTCCGCGCCGCCGGTGCCGCGCCGCTGACCGTCTACACCCTGCACGTCCTGGGGGTCGGGGTCACCGGCCTCGCGATCGACGCCCTCGTCGAGGCGGGCGGGTTCACCGAGGTCCCGTGGTGGTACCTAGGTCCGCGGATCCTCGCCCTGCACGTGGCCTGCGCGGTCGCCGTCGGCGTGGTCCTCGCGGCCCTCGGCCGCCGCGGCCCGCTCGAGACCGCGGTGAGTGCGGCATCGCGCCGCACCGGGGCGTGGGCTGCTGGGCTCGGCCGTCGGGCTTGAGGACCGTGGTGCGCCTCAGCCCTGTGCTGCCCCTCAGGCCCCGTCCGGGCGCACCGACCGCGTGACCGTGAACTTCGGGTTCTGCAGGACCATCGTGGTCGGCCCGACGACGCGACCGAGCGCGCTCTTGTGCCGCAGGTGCGAGTTGTAGACGGTCCACAGCTCGCCGCCGGGCCGGAGCACGCGCGCGGCTGCGGCGAACATGCGGTGCGCGGCGTCGGTCTCGAGCGTGGTGCCCTCGTGGAACGGCGGGTTGCACACCACGAGGTCGGCCGAGGCGTCGGGGAGGGTCGAGAGCGCGTCGTCCCGCAGGCCCGTGACACGGTCGCCGACGCCGTTGGCCCCTGCGGTGGCGAGCGTCGAGGCGACGGCTGCGGCCGACTGGTCGGAGGCGACGACCCGCAGCCCGGGGCGCGACCGGGCGAGCACGGTCGCGAGCACGCCCGTCCCGCAGCCGAGGTCGACGGCGTCCCGGGCCTCGGGTGCGGCCTGGTCGAGGACGCCGAGGAGGGTCCTGGTCCCGATGTCGAGGCGGGTCCCGGCGAACACCCCGCCGTGCGCGACGACGGTGAGGTCGAGCTCGTCCAGCCGTGCGGTCCGCGGGAAGGTCGGCTCGGTGGTGCGCGCGGCGTCGAGGGGGCGGCGGGCGACGAGCGCCCGCGCCTTGTGGCGTCCGAGCGTCGCGTGGACCTCGCCGAAGGACCGCAGCAGCACCTCGTTCATGGTCCGGGTCATGTGCTTGACCGGGGCACCGGCGTAGACGACCACGTCGTCGGGCGCCCACCGTGCGACCGCCTGGGCAGTCTCCTCGAGGGCGTCGAGGCTCTTGGGCAGGCGCAGCAGCACCACACGGGCGTCGCGGAGCAGGTCAGGTCCGAGCCCGGCGTGCACGGTGACACGGTCGCATGCACCGGCGTCGGCGAGGGCTGCCTGGAGCGAACGCTCGGAGGTCACCCGGTCTTGGGCGGAGCGGACGCGGGGAGCGGGTACCGGCGTCGGCCCGCTGCTCTCCGGCGCGCGCTCCTCGAGCCCCGCGAGCACCCCGAGCACGAGCGCCCCCGAGCGGTCGTCGAGCACCACGACGTCGTCGTGCCTCTCGCGACTCTCGCGCCCTTCGTGCGCCGCGTGCGCCTCGCGCAGGTCGTCGGCGGCCTCGTGGAGGAGCAGCCTGTCGGTGCCGTCGGGCGTCGGCTCGTGCGGGTCGGGGGAGGCGGGCATGGCACCAGTCTCCCCGAGCGGCGCGGGTCCCGGGAGCGCCGCCAACCACGCATATGTGGTCGTGACGGACGCTGACCTGCGTCCCGGAGCCCGGAAACTTCACCGTTTTCAGCGTTGAGAGGAACCGAAACCCTCGAAATGGCGTCATGGAGCCAGAAGATTCCCTAGTGTTGTCCACGAAGACCTGCCGCAAGGCTGGCACAGTACGTCTCGTGCCGTGCAGCGACCGCTGCACGGGCAGACTGACGAAGGGATCCGCATGTCGCTCAACCGCACCGACCTCGTCTCGGCGATCGCTGGCAAGTCTGGTCTGACCAAGACCGACGCCGACGCTGCTCTCTCGGCTCTCCAGGAGGTCCTCGTCGAGTCCCTCTCCGCCGGCGAGGCTGTCAAGGTCACCGGCCTGCTCTCCGTCGAGCGCGTCGAGCGTGCCGCTCGCACGGGCCGCAACCCCCGCACCGGCGAGGAGATCTCGATCCCCGCTGGCTTCGGCGTGAAGATCTCGGCTGGCAGCCTCCTCAAGAAGGCCGTCTCCACCAAGTGATCTCCCCTGCGGTCTCGCTCTCTCGAGCCTGACCGTCGGCACGAGGCCCGGCGCCGAGGACACCTCCTCGGCACCGGGCCTCTGCCGTGCCCGGGTGCCCGGGCACGGGATGAGCACCAGCACCAGCTCAGCACCAGCACCGCACCGGCCCGGCTCCTGCACGACCCCGAACGCCCCTGAGAGGCAGCACCGCGTGACCCGCTCGCGTCCCGTCCCCGAGAAGTACGTCACCGTGGTGGCCTCCGTCGCGACCCTCGGCGGTCTGCTGTTCGGCTACGACACCGGGGTGATCTCGGGTGCGCTGCTCTTCATGTCGGACGACCTCGGGCTGACGCCCTTCACCGAGGGCCTGGTCACGAGCTCGCTCCTCGTCGGCGCCGCGATGGGTGCGCTGCTCGGTGGGCGTCTCGCCGACGCCTACGGCCGCCGCCGGACCCTCATGGGCCTCGCGGTCGTGTTCCTGCTCGGGTCGCTCGGCACCGCCCTGGCCCCCGACGTGGCGACCATGGTCGCCTTCCGGGTGGTCCTGGGGCTCGCCGTCGGCGGCGCGTCCTCGACCGTCCCGGTGTACATCGCGGAGATGTCACCGGCGCACCGTCGTGGACGGCTGGTCACGCAGAACGACCTCATGATCGTCACGGGCCAGCTGCTCGCCTACATCTCCAACGCCGGGATCGACGCCGTGTGGGGCGGCCACGGTACGTGGCGGTGGATGCTCGCGATCGCGTCCGTGCCGGCCGTCGCGCTGTGGTTCGGGATGATGCTCGTCCCCGAGAGCCCGCGCTGGTACGCGTCGAAGGGGCGGTTCGGCGAGGCCCTCGACGTGCTCCGGCGGGTCCGGGCCGCGGGCGACGTCGACGCGGAGATGGCGCAGATCCGGGAGACCGCGGCGGCCGACACGAGTGCCGGCTCGCTGCGGGACCTCGCGGTGCCCTGGGTGCGACGCCTCGTCCTGCTCGGCATGCTGCTCGCCGTGGTCCAGCAGATCACCGGCGTGAACACGATCATGTACTACGCCCCGACGATCCTGCGCGAGACCGGCCTCGGCGACAGCGCCGCCCTGACGGCGACCATCGCCAACGGCGTGGTGTCGGTGCTGGCGACGATCGTCGGGATGGTGCTGCTCGGCAAGGCGCGACGGCGGCGGATGCTGCTCGTGGGTCAGGTGGGCATCACGGCGTCGCTCGCCCTGGTGGGGCTGTCCTTCGCGCTGTTCTTCCACGAGACCGACGGCGGCCTGGTCGGGAGCTTCCCGGGCGCGAGCTACGTGGTGCTGTTCTTCATGCTGACCTTCCTGTGCTTCCAGCAGGGGTCGATCTCGCCGGTCACGTGGCTCATGCTGTCCGAGATCTTCCCCATGAAGCTCCGTGGCATCGGGCTGGGGCTCGCGGCCTTCGCGAACTGGACCATCAACGTCGGGGTGACGCTCGTGTTCCCCGTGCTGCTGGCGGGGATCGGCGGGACGTGGACCTTCGCGCTCTTCGCCTGCGTGAACCTCGCGATGATCGTCCCGGCGCTGCGCTACGTCCCCGAGACCCGGGGGCGCACCCTCGAGCAGCTCGAGCAGCAGTTCCGCGGCGCGGAGCAGCCGAGGTCGTAGCGCGCCTGCGACGTGCCCGCAGCGTGCCGCAGCCGTCGCGCACGGCGGCGTGCCAGCAGCCCCGCTCGTGACGGTGCTGTGAGAGATCCTGTGGCAGGTCCCGGTCTGCTCGTCGGTCTGAGAAGATCGTCCGGTGACTCGACCTGAGAACGATTCCCGGCAGCGCGGGGCGCACAGCACGCACGAGGGGCACGACGGGCACGGCGCGCACCACCACGCGCAGCCCGACGCCCCGACCGCAGACGACCGCTGCGAGCACTGCGGCCGCCACGGCGACGCAGGGGCGCCGGCCGGCACCGCGGCAGGCTCGACGACCACGGCTCCGTCCGGCGACGTCCTCGTGCACGGCCACGGTCACGGCCCGGCGCCGAAGGCGTCGCGCCGGGTGCGGACGATCCTCGCGGCGTTCCTCGTCCCGATCCTGCTGCTGACGGTCGTCGGGCTCGTGCTGCTGTGGCCGCACGGCGCCCCCGAGCGCGGCACCATCGACACGACGGCCGACACCGCCGGCAAGCTCTACGGCGTCGTCACGGGCGAGCCGGTCGACAACCTCGTGCCGGTGACCCTCGACGACACCGGCGAGCAGATCCAGGTGATGTTCCCGCCGGACTACCTGGCCCTCGGGGTGGACGTCGGCTCGACGCTCAAGATCCTGCACATCCCGCAGGCGGCGGCGTCGGGCAGCGAGTACGTGTTCATGGACTACACCCGTGACCTGCCCATCGGGCTGCTCACCGTGGCGTACCTGGTCGTGGTGCTCGCGGTCGCCGGGTGGCGGGGCCTCGCGTCGGTCGGAGGGCTCGTCATCTCCTTCGTGGTGGTGGTGACCTTCACGCTGCCCGCCCTGCTGGTGGGGACCAACCCGGTGGGCGTCGCGCTCATCACCTCGGCGGTGGTCATGTTCGTGGTCCTCTACCTGGCGCACGGCTTCACGGCGAGGACCTCGGCGGCGCTGCTGGGGACCATCATCGGCCTCGTCATCACGACGGGGCTGGCCGGGTGGGCCGTCGACGCCGCGAACATCTTCGGGCTGTCCGACGAGTACGCCCTCGCCCTGCCCGCCTACGCCCCCGACGTCGACATCCGCGGGATCGCGGTCTGCGGCATCGTGCTCGCCGGTCTCGGTGTGCTCAACGACGTGACCATCACCCAGGCGTCGTCGGTGTGGGAGCTGCGGGCCGTGAGCCCCACCATGAACCGCCGTGACCTGTTCCTGCGCGGCATGCGCATCGGCCGGGACCACATCGCCTCGACCGTCTACACCATCGCCTTCGCGTACCTCGGCGCGGCGCTGCCGATGCTGCTCATGGTCTCGCTCATCGACATGGGCCTCGGCGAGACCCTCACCTCGGGCGAGATCGCCCACGAGGTGGTCCGCACGCTCGTCGGCTCCATCGGCCTGGTCCTCGCCATCCCGATCACCACCGGCATCGCGGCCCTGGCCGTCGGCGGCCACGACTCCCTCGGCCCGGTGCCGGGGACCCACACCTCGGAGCCCGTGGCGCCCGGGGCGACGCCCACGTCGACCGGCACGCGACCCGCGCTCCCGACGCGTGCCGCGTTGCGTGGGGCTCGCAAGGGTCGCTGATGCTCCCCGCGGTCGCTCCTACAGATCACCCTTGCGCTGCAGGTACCGCATGGCGACCCACCCGATGGGGATGCGCGCCCAGTACGTGACCACGCGGAACAGCGCGACGGCCGGGGTCGCGATGGACGCGGGCACCCCGGCGGTGGCCGTCAGACCGGTGATGAGCGCGAACTCGATGGCGCCGAGCCCGCCGGGCGTCGGGACGAGCGCACCGGCGGTGTTGCCGACGAGGTAGACGACGGCCACGTCGACGAGCGCGACGTCCTGCCCGAAGGCGGCCAGGGCCGCGTCGAAGGCGAGGACGTAGCCCATGGTCATGACGATGTTCCCGGCGAAGCCGAGGGCGATGCGCCACGGCTGGCCGAGCATCTCGGACAGGCGCGGCCACACCTGGCGGTACATGGGCTCGAGCTTGGAGATCACCCAGCGGCGCACCCACGGGACCATGAACGCCGAGGCGACCACGAGCGCGGCGATCGCGAAGGCGGCGAGCATGGTGGTGGACGGGAGGGAGCGGAGCACGCCGCCGTCGCCGGTGGCGACGGACAGCCCGACGAGCAGCAGGACCGTGACCACGAACTGCGACACCTGGACGAGGGCGACGGTCGCGAGGGCGAGCGAGGTGCTGACGCCGCGCTTGGTGAGCATCCGCAGGTTGAGGGCCGCCGGGCCGAGCCCGGCCGGGGCGGCGAGCGCCACGAAGGAGGCGGCGGCCTGCACGGCCGTCGCGCGGAACACCGACAGCCTCACCGGGGCGAAGGCGACGAAGGTGACGGCGCTGCCCACCCAGGTGACGACGCCGAGCGCGAAGGCCACGAGGGCCCACCACGGCTGGGCGTCGAGGAGCGCCTCCTTGATCTCCTCGAAGTTGATGGTCGTGAGCACCACGAACACGGCGACGACCGACAGCACCAGCGTGATGATGGTCCGGGCGCCGAACCGCACGAGGCTCACCGGCTGGACGTCGGCCTCGGGGAGCCGGTCCACGAAGGCCTGACGGAGGTCGGTGATGACCTCCTTGTGCTTGCGGACCTCTTCACGGGTGCTCGTGGGCAGCGCGACCACCTGGAGCAGGGGGCCGAGTGCCTCGATGTCGGTGTCGGAGAGCACCTCGGCGGCAGAGGCCATGGCCCGCTCGGCGCCGACCCGCAGAGCCAGGAGCGCGATGAGCTGGGTGAGGTCCATGCGGCGGGCGAGGGTGGACGACGCGACGTCGCCGGACTCCCAGCCGGTGAGCCACACCTCGGGCTCGCCGGACTCGGAGGAGCCGAGCAGCAGCACGTCGGCGGTGAGCTGGCGGTGGGCCAGGCCGGCGGCGTGCGCGATCTCGAGCTGGCGCCAGGCGTCGCGCAGCACCTTGTCGGTGATCTTCTCGGTCGGGACGTCGCGCAGCGGCATGGTGCCCACCGCGTGCTCCTGGATGAGCAGCATCGAGTCGTCGGCCTCGGCCAGGCCGAGCAGGCGCGGGGACCGGACGCCGGCCGACTGCGCGGCGTAGGCGAGCAGCGCGGCGCGCTCGGCCACGGCGCGCAGCGAGATGGCCGAGCGTCCGTCGATGCCGCGCAGCCGCAGGGAGCGCCACAGGCGGGTGAGCACGCCGATGACCTGCCGGTCGCCGTCGAGGACGACGACGTCGAGGCGCGGCCCGCCGTCCTGGCTGAGCGCGTAGACGCGGTTGTCGGAGTAGCGGGTGATCGCCACCGACGACGGACCGGGGGCGAGCTCGGTGCCCTCGGCGAGGGCACGGGCCGAGGCCTCCTCGTCGGAGACGCGGTCGTAGGCGTCGACGGGCTCGTCGTCGTCGGCGACGTCGCGGACCCGGATGAGCGCGGTGGGCTCGAACCCGGCGCGGCGGACGCCGTCGAGGAGGTCCTGCCCGTAGGCGCGCTCGCTGCGCACACCCGACACGTAGCGGACGAGCATCCCTGCGAGGCGCCCCAGCAGCAGCGCGAAGAGGACGCCGGACAGGGAGACCTGGCCGGTGACGAGCACGACGGTGAGGGAGACCCACAGCAGGTTCCACGACAGCCGCACGGTGCGTCGTCGCATGCGGGGGCCGGAGGCGGTGAGGAGCCCGCCGACGCCGGCGATGAACCCGGGGATCGTCAGGGTGTAGACCCCGCGGATCGGCACGGACATGCCGATCTGCAGCTCGTCGGAGCCCCAGGTGGCGATGGCCCAGGTGGCGAGGGCCGCGAGGGTGAGGCCGGTGACGAGCGCGGCGATGCACTCGACCACCTGCCGCCCCTGGCGCCGGATGGCGATCTCGGTGAGGACGGCGACGGGCACCCCGAGCATGATGAGCGCCTCGAGGAGCGCCACCGGGACGAACAGCACCTGGGCGAGGACCGAGCCGAAGTTCTGGACGTCGGCCTGCACGCCCTCCGTCGTGGCGTGCGCGTAGACCGCGAGGACGAGGACGAGGATCGCGCCGACGCCGGCCACGACGACGTTGACGAGGTCGCGGGGCTGCCGGACCCGGACCATCGGGGTGTCGACCACGAGGACGGGTGCGAGGGTGTCGTCGTGCTCTGCGTCGGTCCCTGGCGCTCCGGGAAGCGTCGGGGTGGCGCTGGTCTCGGCGTAGAAGGACCCGACGTCGTGCACCGCGCGGTGCTGCTGTGACTCGGGTGGCATGACTGCGAGTCTATGGCTGCCGGGCCGCGGCGCACCGTGAATGACACCCTGTGGTCGCCCGCAGGTGGTAGTGGCCTTGCGCACGCCCCTCGCCCAGCCCCGCGTTGCCTGAGCGAGGTGGGCCCTGCGGTCCTACGATGACGGCAGACGTCGCGCCGGGGTTCCCCGGGCGCGCACGACGCCCCGCTGAGCGGGCGTCGACGACACGACCGGCGGGGTGCACGATGGCTCGGACCACAGGCAAGAAGCAGGCAGCGGTGAGCGGACCGTCCGACGGTGCGCACGGACCGCAGGGCATCGAGCTGCGCAAGGCCCGCGGGCTGTGGATGATGCCGCTGGTGCGCGGTCTCCTGCTCATCCTGCTGGGCCTGCTGCTCATGGTGCAGCCGCTCGGCACCCTCGACCGCCTCATCATGCTGTTCGCGGTGTTCCTCGTGCTCGACGGCGTGGTCGCGGCGGTCCAGGGGCTCGTGAACCGGGACCAGATCGGGTGGCGCTGGTGGTTGGTCCAGGGTGCGGTCGACGTGGTCTTCGCCGTGATCATCCTCGTGTGGCCGGGCGCGACGGCGCTCGTGCTCTTCTACCTGCTCGTCGTGTGGACCCTCGTCCTGGGTGTCGCGGCGATCGCCGGGTCGGTCGCGCTGGTCCGCAACCGTGACCTCGGCTGGCCGTGGCTGCTGACCATCGGTCTGCTGTCCACGCTGTTCGGCTTCTTGCTCGTGACCCGCTCGCAGGACGGCGCCGCGGCGCTCGAGCTCGTGACGGTGGTGTTCGGCATCTACGCCTTCGTCAGCGGCGCCGTGCACGTGGTGTCGGTGTTCGCGATCCGCTCGGTGGCGCAGGAGATCGACCGCGCCCTCACCGGCCAGAGCCTCGTGGTCGACGCGATGGCCGCCCGCCAGGTCGCGGCCCGCGAGGCCGCCGAGGAGCGCGCCCAGGCCCGTGCGACGGCGACCGCCGAGAAGAAGGCGGAGAAGAAGGCCGCCAAGGAGGCCGGGCGCGGCGACGGCGACGCACCGCGGGCGGCGCGCGACACGAAGGTCATCCACCTGCCCGACGAGTCGCACGACTCGCACCCTGCTGGTGGGAGCAGCACGCGTGACGAGGGGGCGGCCCGAGACCGTGCTCACGTCGACGAGGAGCGTGTCTACGACGACGAGCTCGCGGCGACGGGCTTCCCGGACAGCCCCGGGGTCGTCTCCGCGCCGCCCGCGGTCGTCCCCGACGAGGAGCGGTCCGGCAGGGTCCCGGCGCGCACGGACCGGGCACAGCCGGTGAGCAGCACGACCCCCAGCCCTGCCAGCCCAACCAGCCCTTCCAGCACTCCCAGCACCGACAGCTCGAAGGTACCGGCGAGCGCCCCCTACGACGTCGAGGCAGACGCGGCGACCGCCGCCGAGGCTGACGCTGCCGCCGGTCCCCACGAGACCTCGGCATCGCAGTCTCCGCCCGAGGGTGGACCCGCTCCACGCACCTGACGGCCGCTCAGGGCGTCGACAGGGCAGCGACCGCTCGGCTCGACGAACGCTCGGCTCAGGGACTGCTCAGCTCAGCTCAAGACTGCTCAGCGCAGCGGCCCCTCCGCCGCTGCTCTGGAGCCCGTCCCGGTCGTCGTGACGAGCGGGCTGCTGCTCGGGACGAGGGTGACCCGCATGCGGGGACGGCCGGCGTCGTCGTCGACGAGGCGCACGTCGACCAGGCGCGTCGTGTCAGGCAGCTCCCCGACGCCGAGGTCCGTGGCGCCCACGCCGCCCTGGGACGTCCACTCCGGGGTGACGTGGCTGATGATCTCGTCGACCAGGCCGGCACGGAGGAACTCGGCGGCGAGCGCCGTGCCGCCCGAGAGCAGGACGTGCCGCCCCCCGAGGTCGTAGATCGCCGCCAGCGTGAGCGCGGGGTCGCGGGTCGCGAAGTGCAGGGTCCGTCCCGGCCCGTCGAAGATCGGGAGCCCGGGGTCGAGCTCTCGCGTCCCCACCACCACGCGCAGGGGCTGTCGCGCCGCCGGGTGGCCGTCCGGGCCGAGCGCCGCGAGGGACACGTCGTGGGCCAGTACCGCCCAGGTGCTCACCACGAGGGTGTCGACCTGGGCGCGCAGCCGGTCGAGGTCCGGGTTGGGGCCGCCGGCCGAGCCGCCGCCCTCGACGACCCACGTGACCAGCGGGCGTCCGGCCTGGACACCGAAGGTCCAGGCCCTGTTGAGGGACAGCGCCTCGTCGGCGGCCGCGGCGCTCGCGGCGACCACCTCGACGCCCGCGCCCCGGAGCAGCGCTGCTCCGCCGGACGTCCCAGGGTCCGGGTCCAGGTGAGCGACGACCACGCGTCGGACGCCGGCGTCGACGAGCGCCTGGGCGCACGGACCGTGGGGGAGGGGCGACGGCCCGGTGGCGCGCGCGTCGCCCCCCAGACAGCACGGCTCCAGCGTGACGACCGCGGTCGCGCCCTGCGCACGGTGCCCGGCCTCGGCGAGCGCCTGGGCGGTGGCGTGCACCCGGGCGACACGGTCGGTGCGGGCCTCCCCGAGCACGGTGCCGTCGGCCCCGAGGAGGACGCACCCACCGCGCGGTCCCAGGCTCGCCGCGAGCCTGTCCTCGCGAGCCAGCTCGAGGGCACGGCTCATCGCGGCGTCCTCGAGGTGCCGTCGGAACGGTCGGGTGGCCCGGGTGTCGCTGGGCTCGGCAGGCATGGTTCTCTCTCCGGACGTGCGAGGGGTGCTGGCGTCGTCCTGGCCGGTGCGGCGCCGGTGACGCACCTGTGGGCCGCGGCGTGGGGCTGCCGTCGTCGACCACAATGGTCAGGACCATCGTCCGATCGACCGATCTGGTCGGTCCATGAGGGGTCAGCGCCTCGCTCACCCCCTGATCCCGGGGTGACGTGCGCCACGCGGCGGGGTCCGTGGCGGGGGGCGGACCTGCACCGATGCCTCGCCAGGCCCTCGCCTCTCACCGTGCGAGCCCGGCGTGCGCCCGTAGACTCGTCCGATGCCACGCAGGACGACGACGGAGACGACCGAGGGCATCATCGACAAGGCTGCCGGGCTGCTCGCGGCCCTCGGCCCGCGGGACCTGTCGGTCCAGGTCGTCGCCGACGCGACCTCCCTCGCGAAGTCGTCGATCCTCTACCACTTCGGCTCCCGGCAGGAGCTCCTCGACGCCGCCGTACGGCAGTGCGTGCGCGACGCGGTCGCGCTGCGGGAGACCCCGGGCGACGACCGGGCGCGCCTGCGGGCGCTCGCCGAGCTCGCGCTGCGGCGGCCGGGCTGGATGCGCCTCGTCATCGCCGGCGTCACCAACCTGCAGGGCACGGTGGTCGGGGACGAGCTCCGCCCGGGCATCGCGGCGCTCTACGGATTGTTCGGCGTCGACGTGTCCGACCCGCTCGCCGACGCCGACCGGGCCATCAGGGTCACGGGTGCGCTCGGTGCGCTCGCGATCTACGTCGCCGACGTGCCGCCGTTCCTGCCGCACGAGGTCCGCCTGCAGGCCGTCGAGGAGGTCTGCTCAGGGATCCTCGCCGCCGGGTCGGGGCGCGACAGCAGGCTCTGAGAGGGGCTCGGTCTGGCTGAGCGGGTCCGGGGCTGGTCGGACCTGCACGGCCTCCGCCGAGATGCTGAGCCGCTGACGCGCTGGGGTCAGCGGAACCCGAGGGCGCTCCGCCACGCGTCGGGCAGGAAGGCGTACCCGACGAAGGCGACGACGTCGAGGACGGTGTGCGCGACCACCAGCGGCATCACGCGCCTGCGGCCCCAGCGCGACTGGTAGAACCAGGCGAAGACGACGCCCATCACCACGTTCCCGATGAACGGCCCGATGCCCTGGTAGAGGTGGTACGAACCGCGGACCAGCGCGCTCGTGACGATGATCTTCACGGTGCCCCAGCGCAGGTCTCCGAGACGCTCGGTGAGGTAGGCGACCACGATGACCTCTTCGAGGAGGCCGTTCTTCAGCGCGGCGAGCACGAGGACCGGCACGGCCCACCAGGTCGAGTCGAGGTTGGCGGCCTGCACCTCGACGGTGATGCCCAGGGCGCGGCCGGCGGCGTACAGGGCGAGCCCCGGGATGCCGATCACGGCGGCGAGGCCGACGCCGATGCCGAGGTCGCGCACGGGGCTCGCGAGGTCGAGGCCGATGCGGCGCAGCGCGCCCTTCCCGCGGGCCGACAGCAGGTAGAGCGCGAGGGCGACCGGCACCAGCGCGAAGCCGAGCGAGAGGACCTGGTACGTGAGGTCGAGGTAGGGGCGCACCGACTGGCTCGAGTTGAGCGCGGTCGACTGGTCGCGCAGCGGCGTGGTGTCGGTCAGCCGCGCGACGATGTCCACGATCGCGTACACGCCGGACTTGCCGAGGCTGAGCCCGAGCAGGATCCAGATCTCGACGCCGATGCGTCGGCGCTCGTGCCGGGTGAGCGGGTCGAGCTGGTCGGTCACGGCGGCGTCGGTCATGGACCGGTTATAGCACCGGGTCCTGCTGCCCGCCTGCGTCCTGCCTGCGACCGGGCTGGTTCAGTCCCGGTTCTCGCGCCGCTTCGACAGGACCATGAGGACGGTCCCGGCCGCCAGCCCGAGCCCGCCGCCGACGATGATCCCCGGCCAGGGGAGACCGTCGGGCTCGCCGTCGTCGGTCCCGGGTGCGGGTGACGGGGCAGGGGTGGTCGCGGCTGCCACGGACGCGGCGGCAGGCGTACTCGTGATCGCGCTCGTGGTCGCCAGCGCCGCGGTGCTCGACTGTGCCGCGGTGCTCGACGTGGCGCCTGCGACGAGGAGGGCTCCGGCGACGAGCGTCGTGAGCAGGGTTCGGCGGGTGCGGCGGAGGTCTGGCATCGGGCAAGCGTATCGGGACTGCAGGTCTTGCCACCGCGGTCGCCAGGTGCCAGACTGGCAAAGTAGTTTGAAACGCAAACCTAATTCACCGCTGCCGCACCACCACCCCGTCTCCGCCCGACACCTCACCGAGGGGCCACCACCATGACCGACGAACGCACGTCCGCCGAGGCTGCACCCGACCCGGCCGAGGGGCTGCGCATCATCGCGGCCCAGGCTGCTCGCGTCCGTGCCCGCGAGGCGGACAGCCGGATCGTCTTCGCCCTCTGGGGCGCCGCGTGGCTCGTCGGCTACCTGCCGCTCTACCTCACCGCCTCCGGCAGGCTCGGCACCCCGAACGTCGTCGAGGGCATCGACATCCCCGCGCCCTGGGCCTTCGTCGTCTTCGGCAGCTCGATCCTGGCCGCGATGGCCGGCACCATCGTCTACACGATGCGCGCCTCGGCGGGCATCCGCGGCATGAGCACGTCGACCGGCGTGATGTTCGGGTGGAGCTGGTGCATCGCCTTCGTCGGCATGGGGCTCGTCCTCGGCGGGCTCGGGCGCGCCGGAGCCAGCACCGAGATCATGCTGCTCGCCTCCAACGCCATGGCCTGCCTCATCGTCGGCATCCTCTACCTGGGGTGCGGCGCCTTCACCAACGACCGCCCGCTCTACGTGATCGGAGTCTGGGTGATCCTCGTCGCGGCCGTCGCCGCCTCGGTCGGCATCCCCGGGACCTACCTGGTCATGGCGGTGCTGGGCGGCGGCGGGTTCCTCGTCGGCGTGCTCGTCGAGCACCTGCGGCGCGGGCGACCGACCGATCCGTCGCGCACCGCCCACCCGTCCCGTGCGGCGCTGTGATGGGGGACGCCGAGCTCGACCCCGTCATCCACGCCCAGGCCCGCCTGCGCGTGGTCGCGACCCTCGCCGCGCTCGGTCCCGGCGACCGCATCTCCTTCCCCCGGCTGCAGGACACGCTCGACATGACCGCCGGGAACCTCTCGACCCACCTGCGCAAGCTCGAGGACGCGGAGTACGTCGCGATCCTCAAGACCCACGAGGGCCGCAAGCCCGCCAGCTACGTCGAGCTCACCTCCCGCGGACGGCTCGCCTTCGAGACCTACACCGCGTCCCTGACCGCACTCCTGCGAGGAACCGCACCATGAGCACAGCAGGTCCTGCCCCGATCATCTCCGTCGCCGGCGTCACGAGACGCTTCGGGCCCGTGGTCGCCCTCGACGACGTGTCCCTCGACATCGCCCCCGGCGAGCTCGTCGGGATCCTCGGCCCCAACGGCGCCGGCAAGTCGACGCTGCTGTCGCTGGTCTCCGGCCAGCGCAAGCCCGACTCCGGGACGGTGCGGCTCTGCGGGCTCGACCCCCGTGACGCCGCCGCCCGCACCACGCTCGGCCTCACCCCGCAGGAGACCGGCCTCCCTGCGACCCTCAAGGTCCGGGAGGTCGTCGACTACATCGGAGGCCACTACCCCGACGCCGTGCCGACCGCTGAGCTGCTCGAGCAGTTCGGCCTGTCCGAGCTGGCCGGGCGGCAGACCGGCGGGATGTCCGGCGGGCAGAAGCGCCGGCTCGCCGTCGCGCTCGCGCTCGTCGGCCGCCCCTCGGTGATCCTGCTCGACGAGCCCACCACCGGCCTCGACGTCGGCGCTCGTCAGGTGCTGTGGCAGGCGATCCGGGACTACCACTCGAGCGGCGGGACCGTGCTGCTCACCAGCCACTACCTCGAGGAGGTCCAGGCGCTCGCGGAGCGCGTGGTCGTCGTCGACGAGGGCGTGGTCCGTGCCGACGACACGATGGACGCGATCCTCGAGCGGGTCGGGGTCCGTCGTGTCGTGCTGCACAGCGCCGCGCTGGGCGGGGTCGACGACGTCGTCGCCCGGTTCCCCCAGGTGACCCGCGTGCAGGTGACCGGCGACAGGTTCGAGCTGTTCTCGCCCGACGCCGACGGGTTCGTCCGCGAGCTCGTGAGCAGCGGGATCGACTTCCACGGGCTCGAGGTGCGCGGCGCGACCCTCGAGGAGGCCTTCGAGCAGATGGTCGCGCACGAGCCCAGCACGTCCGACCGAGGAGACCAGCGATGACCGCCACCCAGCCCCGTCCGCTGTCGACGGCGCACCTGACCCGGCTGCACCTCAAGTACCAGTTCCTCGAGACGGTCCGGGTGCCGATGGCCGTCCTCGGGAACCTCCTGTTCCCGGCGCTCGCGATGTTCTTCTTCGTGGTGCCGCAGCCCGCCGTCGCGGACGACCCTGTCGCCTCGACCATGGCGGTGGCGTCGCTCGGCCTGTTCGCGATCTGCTCGGCGAGCCTGTTCGCGCACGGCCTGGGGGTCGCGGAGGACCGGTCCCTGCCCTTCGACCCGTTCCTGCGGTCCATGCCCGCCGGCCCGACCCCGCGGATGATCGCCCGGGTCCTCAACGGCGGCGTCTTCTCGTTGTTCGGCCTCGTCCCGCTGATCGTCATCGGGTGGCTCTTCACGGCCGCCACGGTGAGCTGGTCCCAGCTGCTGCTCGGCGTGGGTGTGCTGCTCGTCGTGTCGGTGCCCTTCGTGCTGCTCGGGATGGGCATCGGGTACTCCCTGCCCGTCAAGGCCGCGGTGCCCGTCGTGCAGCTGGTCCTGTTCCCGCTGGCCTTCGCCGGGGGTCTGTTCATGCCGCCGCAGTTCTTCCCCGACTGGCTGGCGACCCTCTCGCAGGCGACCCCGACCCGCGCGGGCCGTGACCTGCTGGTCGGCGCGCTCACCGGCGAGGACGTCTACGCGGGCGCGTGGCCGGTGCTCCTCGGCTGGACCGTGGCCTTCGCGGCGCTGACCGTCTGGGCCTACCGCCGCGACGAGGGCCGCCGCTTCCGTTGAGCGGGGCCCTCGTCTCACCGGTGCCTGCAGCGAGGTGTGCTCCTCTCACCCCGCCCGGCGGAGGCGGAGGGAGTTGCCGACCACGATCACCGAGCTCGCGGCCATCGCGGCGCCGGCGATCATGGGGTTGAGCAGGCCGAGGGCTGCGAGGGGGATCGCGGCGACGTTGTAGGCGAAGGCCCAGAAGAGGTTCTGCTTGATGATCCGCAGGGTCGTCCGGGACAGCCGGATCGCGGTCGCGGCGCTGCGCAGGTCGCCGCGGACCAGCGTGATGTCGCTGGCCTCGATCGCGACGTCGGTCCCCGTGCCCATGGCGAGCCCGAGGTCCGCGCCGGCCAGGGCCGCCGCGTCGTTGACGCCGTCGCCGACCATCGCGACGACGCGCCCCTCGGCGCGCAGCCGGGCCACGACCTCGGCCTTCTCGGACGGCACCACCTGGGCGATCACGTCGTCGGCGGCGATCCCCACCTGCTCGGCGGCGACCCGGGCGGCGCCGGGGTTGTCGCCGGTGAGCAGGATCGGCCGCAGCCCGAGGGCCGTGAGCTCGGCGACCGCCTGCGCGGACGTCTCCTTCACGGGGTCGCGGAGCACGACGACCCCGCGGGCCGCGCCGTCCCACGCCGCCACGACGGCGGTGGCACCGGTCTGCTCCGCCTCGTGGACGGCGTCGCGCAGCGGCTGCTGCTCCTCGCCGTCGACCGTCACGCCCTGCTCGGCCAGCCAGGAGAGCCGCCCGACGAGCACGCGCGTGGCCAGGCTGACGCCCGAGTGCGCCGTGCGCACGACGCCCGACACCCCGCCGCCGGCCGCGCTGACGAAGTCGAGCACCTGGTCCGACCCGACGACGACGCCGTCCCCGCCGACAGCGACGTCGGCGACGACAGCGACATCAGCATCGTGGCTCTGGCTCTGAGCCTGGGTCTGCGCCGCTGCCGCGATGGCCTGGGCGATGGGGTGCTCGCTGAGGGCCTCGACGGCACCGGCCAGCCGCAGCGTGCGCTCGTCGCCGACGACGCCCTCGACGACCATGCGTCCCTGGGTGACGGTCCCGGTCTTGTCGAGGACCACGGTGTCGACGCGGCGGGTGGACTCGAGGATCTCCGGGCCCTTGATGAGCACCCCGAGCTGCGCTCCCCGCCCGGTGCCGACCAGCAGGGCGGTCGGGGTGGCGAGGCCGAGGGCGCAGGGGCAGGCGATGATGAGCACCGCGACCGCGGCGGTGAAGGCGGACTGCGCGGAGTCGCCCCAGACCGTCCAGGCGGCGAAGGTCGCGACGGCGATGACGAAGACGACGGGCACGAACACCGCGGAGATGCGGTCGGCCAGCCGCTGCACGGGGGCCTTGCCGGTCTGCGCTGCCGACACGAGGCGGCCGATCTGCGCGAGGGTGGTCTCCTCGCCGACGCGCGTCGCCCGGACCACGAGGTTTCCGGAGGTGCTCACGGTGGCGCCGGTGACCGGGTCGCCGGGGGTGACGTCGACGGGGACGGGCTCGCCGGTGAGGAGCGAGGCGTCGATCGCGCTCGAGCCCTCGACCACGACACCGTCGGTCGCGACCTTCTCGCCGGGGCGCACGACGAACAGGTCGTCGACGCGCAGCGCGTCGACAGGGACGCGCTGCTCCACGCGGCGGCCGGCGTCGTCGGAGGTGAGGACGGCGACGTCCTTGGCGCCCAGGGCGAGGAGCGACCGGAGCGCGTCCCCTGCGCGACGGCGCGACCGGTGCTCGGCGTAGCGTCCGGCGAGCAGGAAGGTGGTGACGACGGCGGCGACCTCGAAGTACAGCTCGGGTCCGCTCATGGCGGCGTGCTCGGCGGCGGGGAAGAGGGCCGGCGACATGCGCATGCCGATCTCTCCGGCGCCGCCGAAGAGCAGCGCCCACAGCGACCAGGCGGTCGCGGCGACCACGCCGGTCGAGACCAGGGTGTCCATGGTCGACGCCCCGTGGCGTGCGGCGCGCACGGCCGCGCGGTGGAACGGCCAGGCGCCCCACGTGACCACGGGGAGCGCGAGCGCCGTGACGACCCACTGCCACCCGTCGACCTGGAGTGCCGGGATCATCGAGAGCAGCACGACGGGGACGGTGAGGACTCCCGAGACGACCAGCCGGCGGCGCAGGTCGCTGCCGCGGTCGGGCGTCGGCGCGGAGGTGTCCTCGCCGTCGACCATGACGTGGCCCTCGGCCATCGAGTGCCCGGACAGCGCCATCTCGGGGTCGTCGTGCTGGTGGTCGTGACCGCCTGGGTGGTGAGACTCGGAGGTGTGCTCTGCGGGTCCGGTCGTGCCACCCGCAGCGTTCGTGCCGCTTCCCAGCTGCCGGCGTCCCGTCACCCGCGCGTCGTACCCGGCCTTGGCGACCGCCTCGACGAGCGCGCTCTCGTCGACGTCCTGGCTGAGCACCACGTGCGCCGACTCGAGGGGCAGGTTGACGGTGGCCTCGACGCCCTCGATCCGGTTGAGGCGCTTCTCGACCCGTGCCACGCAGGACGCGCAGGTCATGCCGGACACCGCGAGGTCGAGCTCGGCGACGGCGAGACCACTTCGCGGTGCGAGCGGGCTCTGCGGGTGCTCGGACGTCGGGTCGGTCATGTCGGCTCCTCGGGTGCGGCGGTGTCGGTTCTCCCTCCACCATACCCCTAGGGGGTATATCTGCCGAGTGAGGTGCAGCACTCCGGTCGCGGGACGGCGCAGCAGCACGGCGACCGGCCCGCCCCTCGAGAGGACGGACCCGTCGCCGTGCTGTCTCGGTGCGCCCCGAGAGGCCTGCGCGCCTCAGCGGCGCGCGCCCGCCCGTCTGCGGACCGCGAGCGTGCCGACCCCGACGACCACGAGGAACGCTGCCACGGCGAGCGGTGCTGCCGGGTCACCACCCGTGACCGGTAGGCCACCGCCACCCGAGCCCGGGGCCCCCGGCCCGCCCGGGCCGCCCGGCGGCGTCGTTCCCGGGGCCGGGCTGGTCGGGCTGCCGGTCGTGGGAGGTGCCGTCGGGTCGGTGGGCTCGTCGGTCGGGTCGACCGTGGTCGGCGGATCCGTGGGCTCGGCCGTCGTCGGCTCGGGCGTGGGCTCGGGGGTGACCACCGCGAGCAGCACGAAGTCTTGGTCGGTGATCACGTCACCGGCCGGCGTGATCGTGACGGTCAGCGTGGTCGCCCCCTCGACCGTGAAGCCCTCCGGGGCGGTGATGGTGACCGTGTACTCGCCCGGCGGGAGCCCGTCGGCCGCGTAGCCACCGGACGCGTCGGTCGTCACGGTGGCGGCCCCGTCAGGGCCCTCGACGAGCAGCTCGACCCCGGCGACCGGTGTCCCGTCGTCGGTGGTGACCTGCCCGCTGACCGCTCCGAGCAGCGCGAGCGTGAAGTCGACGCCCGTCACGTCGGTGGCGCCGATGGTCTCCTCGCGCGTCGCGGGCCCGACGACGACGTACCCGGCCGGGGGCTCGACCGTCACGGTCCACGCTCCCGGGGCGAGGTCACCGAAGGTGTAGGTGCCGTCGGTCGCGGTGAGCGTCTGGACCGTCTCCCCGCCGGGGCCGGTGGCCGTGACGACGGCGCCCGGCACCGGCCCGCCCGGGGCGGTGACCGCTCCTGCCAGGGACACCGTGGCCGCGGGCTGCAGCACGAAGTCCTTGTCGGTCACGGGGACCTCGGAGCCGGGCGGGATCAGCGCGGGGGTCGGCGAGGTGAGCACCGTGTAGCCGTCGGGAGTCGTGACGGACAGCACGTGCTCGCCCTCGGGCACGGTGTCGAAGAGGTAGCTGCCGTCGGACCGGGTGAGGACGGAGAGCGGTCCGTCCGGGGTCGTGATGGTGACGGTGACCCCGCCGAGCGGGAGACCGGTGTCGTCGCGCACGGTGCCGCTGACCGCGGCGGGCACGATGTCGCGGACCGCGAAGTCCACGGCCGTCGCGTCGGTCGTCGAGAGGTCCGCCGGGAGGCGGACCGGTGTGGTCGCGATCTTCCCGTCCGGCGGGGTCACCTCGACCTGGTACCCGGCGGTCGCCGTGTAGCCCTCGAAGGAGTACGAACCGTCGGCTGCGGACGTCGTCGTCGCGAGCACCTGGCCCTGCGGGCCGACGAGGGTGAGGGTCGTGCCCTCCAGCGGGCCCTCGGCGCCGGGGGTGACGTCGGTGACGACGCCGCTCACGTCACGGGCGAGGGCGGCGAACCACGTCTGGTAGACGGGGAAGCCGGCGCGGCGCGTGAAGGTGAGGGTGAGCGACGAGACCTGCTCGGTGGGCTCGAACCACCCGGCGGCTCCCGAGGTGTCGATCGCCGCGACGTTGCCGGTGAGTGTCCGGGTCGTCGCGTCCCACGACGGGACGTCGTCGGCGGCCCCTGTGCACGAGGGCTTCCCGGTCAGGCCCGGGGCGCAGTAGTTGAACCCACCGCGGAACCCGAGCTCGTCCGCCGTCAGCAGGCGGCCGGAGGTGCCGGTCGCGGAGACCTGGACCTGGTCGGCGTCGATGTCGCCGAGCACGAAGGTCCACCCGCTCGCCGGGGTCGGGGTGTCGAAGGTGTAGGTGGTGGTCGACGCCCCGGTCGGGGAGTCGACCCGCGGGCGGAGGTTGAGGTACTCCTGGTTCCGGCTGCTGCCGTACTTCTGGCCGACCGGGGTGCCAGCGCTGAGCCAGTTGTTCTCGCCCGAGATCACGGCGACGCCCCCGCCGCGCGAGTCCGAGGTCATCGTCGCTCCGGGGAAGCCCCCTGCGAGCGGCGCGATCGAGGTCGTCCAGGCGCCGGCGCCGCCTGAGAGCGGCTCCCAGTCGGCCCACCCGGTCGTCGTCGCGGCGGTAGCAGGGGCGAGCAGCCCGCCGCCGAGTGCGAGCGCTGCGGCGGAGAGGACAGCGACGACCCGCAGCGGCCGGCGGACGGACCGTGGTCGGCGCGGGCGGCCTGGTGCGCGACCAGGCGTGCGGTGGGGGTCGGGCGTGCGGTCGGTCGGGTGGTGCGGGGCCATGTGCGTTCCTCCGGCAGGCGTCGTCGCCGTCCGGGCGTGGAGGCCACGTCCTGGCGATCCGTCGGTCAGGGGCCCGCGCGAACGTGAGACCTCGCGCGCACTCCTCCCGGAGACCATGCTTGGCGACTGTGACCCAGGTCGCATCTCGAGGGGGTGTCGGACGACGACGGGCCCGCCCCGGAGAGGACGGACCCGTCGTCGTGCGCGCTGCAGCTGTCGGTGCGCCAGGCCTGGATCAGGCCTCGCCGTCCCGGTAGAACTCCTCGCGCTGCTGGTGCTGCTCCTTGCTCTGCGTCGCGAGGCCCTCGGCGTCGACGTCGACCGTCTCGGTCTCGTAGCCGGCCTCGGTGACGGCGGCGCGCAGAGCGGCCTCGTCGAGGGGCTCGTGGGACAGGATCGTCACCTCGGAGACGCCCCCGTTGCGCAGCTCGACGCTGATGCGCTCGACGCCCTCGACGTGCTCGAGCTCTTCGGTGACGGACGAGACGCAGTGGCTGCAGGTCATCCCGGGGACTCCGAGCGTGGTGATCGTGGGCATGATGGCTCCTTCGTGGGGTCGGGTCGGTGCTGTGTGGTGGGTGCTGACTGGTGGGTCTGCTGGTCGGCCTGCGGGCAGGGCCGCAGGCCAGCGGGTGCGGCTCAGCTCCGGACGAGCCGGGCGATCGCGTCGGCGGCCTCGCGGACCTTCGCCTGGCCCTCCTCCTCGGAGGACTGGGCGGCGTGGACGACGCAGTGGCTGAGGTGGTCCTCGACGAGACCGATGCTCACGGCCTGGAGCGCCTTGGTGACGGCGGAGATCTGGGTGAGGACGTCGATGCAGTAGGTGTCGTCCTCGACCATGCGCGCGATGCCCCGGACCTGTCCCTCGATCCGGCGCAGCCTCTTGAGGTACTCGTCGGTCGTGCCGCTGTATCCGGGCATGGGTGCTCCTCGGTGCGTGGTGGTCTCGCGTGGTGCTGGTCTTCACGGTACCCCCGGTGGGTATCGCGCGTCCTGCGGTCCGGCCTCCAGGGCCATCTGGTGCCTGCCGACACCCGCCGAGACCTGCGGGCCCCCGCCAGCACCGTCCGGTCACCCGCTGGTCACCTGCCGGGGGTAGCGTTCGACGCGTGAAGACCCTCAAGGCCTACTTCGGCCTGTCCGACGACGGTACCCGGGTCGGGACCACCACCTCGATCGGCATCTCGCTCGCCCTGTCGCTGCTCGTGAGCGTCGGCCTGCGCTACCTGATCCCCGGTGCGAGCCCGGTGATCCGCCTCGTGCTGTGGTTCGTGGTGATGCTCGTGCTGTTCCGCTGGGCTGCCGCGAACGCACAGAAGCAGCGCGGCGGAGGTCGCGACCGCGGCTGACGCTGCTGTCCGCGCACCGTCGGGGGTCGGGCTCGCCACCGGCGGCGCGCCGACGACGCACCGGTGACTCACCCGCGACTCACCCCGTGGTGCGAGGGCTCGCCGGTCCGACCTGGGAGGACGCGCCCAGATACCACCCGGCACGTGGCTGGCGGGACGGGGCCCGGTGGGTCACGATGGGCTGCAGGGCACCGTGGTCCTGGCGCCCGTCCCTGTGGCCTAGGAGCTCACGATGCCCGAGACGATCCTCCCCACCTTCTCCTCTCTCGCGCGCCACGTCTGGCACTGGACGGTGGTCCGCGGGGTCCTCGCGATCATCTTCGGCGTGGTCGCGCTCGTCGCCCCGATCTCGACGGCGGTCTCTCTCGCCGTCGTCGTCGCGGTGTTCGCCGTCGTCGACGGCATCTTCGAGATCGTCGACGGGATCCGGCACCGGGGCGCCGGTGGCGCCGGGCTGCGCATCCTCCAGGGTGCGCTCACCCTGGCCTTCGGCGTGGTCCTCGTCGTCTGGCCCTCCATCACGGCGCTCGCGATCGTCTGGACGATCGGGCTGTGGGCGGTCGTCGTCGGGATCATCCAGGTGGTCGTCGCGCTGTCCCTGCGGAAGGTGGAGCGCAGCGGCTGGGGCTGGGGCGTGGTCTCCGGCCTGGTGTCGGTGATCTTCGGCGTCCTGCTCCTGGCCCGCCCGGGTGCCGGTCTGGTGTCGATCATCTGGGTCCTGGGTGTCTACGCGATCATGCTCGGCGTGCTGCTGGTCGGCTTCGGCCTGCAGGTCCGGCGCCTCGGCAAGGAGGCCGGGGCGGTCGCCGGCGAGACGCGCGACGAGCACGGCGCGCGCGACACCACCTCGGCTCCGCATCCCGACCGCTCCGCGGCGCACCTCGCGCCCGAGAGCACGGCGACCGCGTCGGCCTCCGAGCGTGCTGCCGACCACGTCCCGAGCCACCTCGCGGCACCGTCCGAGCCCGAGCCCACGAAGCCTGACGCCCCCGCCTGAGGGTCTCGACCTCAGCTCAGGCGAGGGCTGTGACCTGCTCCATGAGCCCTGCGCTGCGGGCCTCGAACAGCCGTGACCCGGTGCGCACGCCGACCACCAGCAGTGTGGTGCCGAGCGCCACGCCGACCACGAGCGTCGCCCAGCCGAGAGCGGCGCTCCCGGTGACCACGGCCGCGATGCCGAGCGCGACGTGCGGGAGGCAGAGCACGGAGAGCACGAGCGCCCCGCCGGTCTGGATGGCCATGGTCGACATGGTCGAGCCCTGGGGCGTCGCGAAGGCACCCTCGCCGTGCTTCGGCACGGGGTACACGAACCGGGCCGAGACGACGCTCGAGACGCCGAGTCCCGTGAGGTAGGTCCCGGCGGTGACGCCGGCGACGGCGGGCAGGGTGTCCCAGCGGTCGAGGTACCAGGTGGCTCCGAGCAGGTAGACGACCATCACGGGCACGGCGAGGACGGACACGGCGATCGCGCGCCCGAGGCGGTCGGCCCTGCCGTGGACGCCCGAGACGACGTGCATCCAGAACGCGGTGCTGTCGTACGAGACGTCGGCGGAGATGGCCCATCCCATGGAGAAGGCGGTGAGGGGAGCGAGCAGCAGCAGCACCCACCAGCCCTGGTCGCTGAGGCTGGCCCAGATCCCGAGCCCCAGGGGGAAGAACGGCAGGACGACGAGCGTCCCCAGGTAGCGCGGGTCGCGTCGCCAGTAGGTGAGGCAGCGTGCCGCGACGGCCCCGGTCGGCGTCCCGGAGAAGCGCGCGAAGTGCCCGAGCCCGCTGAGCCGTCGTGACGTGGCCTGCGCGGCGGAGCCGGTGAGGGTGCGCTCGAGAGCCCACCGCCAGAGGGCGACGAGCGCGACGAGGGTCGCGACGGCGACGACGGTCCGGCCGAGCGCGACGAGCGGCTGTCCGGCGACGACCGCGGACGGGACTCCCCACGCAGCACCGAAGGGCGTCCACGCGAGGACGTCGGCGACGGCGTCGAGGGAGCCCTCGGACATGGAGCTGGCGCCGTCGGCCGCGGCGTCGACCAGCCGGTTGCCGAAGAGGATCGCGAGCCCGACGACGGCGGCTCCGAGGAGCCCGGAGACCTCGCGGAACCGGCGCGTGGCCCGCAGCGGGGCGACCGCGGTGGTCAGTGCGCGGGACCCCACGACGCAGGTGGCGACGGCCAGCACGACCGCCCCGACGGCCACGAGGAGCGCGAGCGGGGAGCTGCGCCAGACGACCAGGCTGCTGAACGAGGCGATGGTCGTGACGATCCCGGGGATCCCGACGACGCCCGCGGCGGCGAGCCCGAGGAGCAGGTCGCGCCGGTGGATGGGCAGCAGCGCGAGCTTGCGGGGGTCGAGCGAGGAGTCGACACCGAAGGTCACCAGCGGCAGCAGCCACCACCCGAGGACGGCCACGGACCCGCCGGCGACGACCACCGCCTGGGCAGTCGAGGCGTCGTCGATGCTCAGCACGAAGAGCCCGCCGACCATGACGAGCAGGATCGACGCGCCGTAGAGTGCGGCTAAGGCGAAGCCGACGATCTGCCAGGCGGAGCGCTTGAGGAGGTTGCCGAGGAGGGTGAGGCGGAGCCTCACGAGCTGCGCAACCACGACAGCCCCTCTCCGCTGGTCTGGCCGCCGGCGAGCTCGACGAACCGCTCCTCGAGGGACCGCCCGGCGCGGACCTCGTCGACGGTCCCGGCGGCGCGGACCTGTCCGTCGACGACCACGGCGACGTGGTCGCACATCCGCTGGACCAGGTCCATGACGTGCGACGACACGATGACGGTGCCGCCGCTCGCGACGTAGTCGGACAGGATGGCGCGGATGTGGCTCGCGGAGACGGGGTCGACCGCCTCGAAGGGCTCGTCGAGGACGAGCACCCGCGGGGCGTGGACGAGTGCGGCGGCGAGCGTGATCTTCTTGGTCATGCCGGCCGAGTAGTCGACGACGAGCGTGTCGGCGGCCTCGCGCAGGTCGAGGACCGCGAGGAGGTCGGCGGTGCGGCTCGCGACGGTCTCGCGGTCCATGCCGCGCAGGAGGCCGGCGTAGGTGACGAGCTGGGTGCCGGTGAGCCGGTCGAAGATCGCCATGCCGTCGGGCAGGACGCCGAGCAGCCGCTTGGCCTCGAAGGGGTCGGCCCACATGTCGACGCCGCAGACGGTCGCGGTGCCGGCGTCGGGGCGCAGGAGGCCGGTGGCCATGGAGAGCAGCGTCGTCTTGCCTGCGCCGTTGGGCCCGACGAGCCCGTAGAACGACCCGGTGGGGATGTCGAGGGAGATCCCGGCGACGGCCACCTTGTGCCCGAAGGTCTTGGTCAGCCCGCGCAGCGAGAGGGCGGGCGGGCCGGAGGCGTAGGTGGGTCGCGGTGCGAGGGCCGGTTCAGGTCCGAGGTCCGGCGCAGGAGGGCCTGGCGGCGGCGTCGGACCTGAGGTGGGTCGCGGTGCGATCGGGTCCTGAGGCTCGGTCGGCGAGGTCATGCGACCAACCTAGCGGCTGGTGGGGAGCCGCTCACCTGCGCAGGCGGCTCCCCGTGACCGCTGGCTACGCGCGCGCTGCGGCGGCGGCCTTCGCCGCACCGGGCAGCGCGTCGAGGATCCGGTCGACGGCGGTGTCGTCGTGGGCTGCCGAGACGAACCAGGCCTCGTAGACGGACGGCGGGAGGTTCACCCCTGCGTCGAGCATCGCGTGGAAGAACGGCGGGTAGCGGAAGGTGTCGGAGGCCTGCACCTGGGCGTAGGTGCGGGTGCCGACCTCCTGGGCGAGGTCCCCGAACATCACGGAGAACAGGTTGCCCGAGCGCTGCACCCGGTGGGCGACGCCCTCGGCCGAGAGCGCGGCGCTCGTCGCGTCGGCGACGATCGTCGACACCTCGTCGACCCGCGCGTACACGGAGGCGTCGGCGGCGGCGAGGGTGGCCCGCCCGGCCGCGACGGCGACGGGGTTCCCGGAGAGCGTGCCGGCCTGGTAGACGGGGCCGAGCGGCGCGAGGAGGTCCATGAGCACGGACGGCCCGCCGATCGCGGCGACGGGCATGCCGCCGCCGACGACCTTGCCGAAGGTGAAGAGGTCGGGCGTGAAGTCGGCGCCGAGGGTCGTGGTCTCGTAGCCCCACCAGCCGCTCGCGCTCACGCGGAACCCGGTGAGCACCTCGTCGAAGATCAGCAGCGCGCCGTGCGCGGTGGTGATGCGGCGCAGGCCCTCGTTGAACCCGGGGAGCGGTGGGACGATCCCCATGTTGGCGGGGGCGGCCTCGGTGATCACGGCGGCGATCTCGCTGCCGCGCTCGGCGAACACCTGCTCGACGGCCGCGAGGTCGTTGTACGGGAGCACGAGGGTCTCCGACGCCGTCGCCTCGGTGACACCGGCTGAGCCGGGCAGGGCCTGGTTGGCGACGCCCGACCCGGCCTCGGCCAGGAGCGAGTCGACGTGCCCGTGGTAGCAGCCGGCGAACTTCACGATGAGCGGTCGTCCCGTCGCACCGCGGGCGAGACGCACGGCCGTCATGGTCGCTTCGGTGCCCGTCGACACGAGCCGGACGTGCTCGGCGGCGGGGACGCGGCGGCGGATCTCCTCGGCGAGCTCGACCTCGCCGAGCGTCGGCGCCCCGAAGGACAGGCCACGGGCTGCGGCCTCCTGCACCGCCTCGACGACGGCCGGGTGCGCGTGCCCCAGGAGCGCCGGGCCCCAGGAGCACACGAGGTCGACGTACTCGGTCCCGGTGACGTCGCGGATGTACGGCCCGGAGGCCGACGAGACGAAGCGGGGGTCTCCGCCGACAGAGCCGTAGGCGCGGACGGGGGAGTTCACCCCGCCCGGCAGCACCAGCCGGGCGCGCTCGAAGGCCAGGTGGTTCGCTGCGTCGTCGTGCATCGTGAGGTCCGTCCAGGAGGGGGTGGGTGGTCTGCTCTTCAGGTTACGCGGAGCCGCTCAGCGCTCTCCGAGCCACCCGGCGATCTCGGTGGCCCAGTAGGTGAGGACGATGTCGGCACCGGCCCGCTTGATGCCGAGCACGGACTCGAGGATCGCGCCGCGGCGGTCGATCCAGCCGTTCGCCGCGGCGGCCTCGATCATCGCGTACTCGCCGGAAACCTGGTAGGCGGCGACGGGGACGTCGGACTGCTCGGCGACGTCGGCGAGGACGTCGAGGTAGCTCATGGCCGGCTTGACCATGACGATGTCGGCGCCCTCGAGGAGGTCGAGCGCCGTCTCGCGCCCGCCCTCGCGGCGGTTCGCGGCGTCCATCTGGTACGTGCGGCGGTCGCCGTCGAGCGTCGACTCGACGGCGTCGCGGAACGGCCCGTAGAAGGCCGAGGCGTACTTGGCGGAGTACGCGAGGATCGCGGTGTCCGGGAACCCGGCCCCGCCGTTCGCGGTCGACTGGTCGAGGCCGGAGCGCACGGCGAAGACCTGGCCGTCCATCATCCCGGAGAGCCCGAGGACGGTGGCGCCGGCCTGGGCCTGGGCGACCGCCATGGAGACGTAGCGCTCGAGCGTCGCGTCGTTGTCGACGCCGCCGTGCGCGTCGAGCACGCCGCAGTGGCCGTGGTCGGTGAACTCGTCGAGGCAGAGGTCGGCCATGACCACGAGGCGCCCGGCGGCGGCCTCGACGGCGATGCGGATGCCGCGGTTGAGGATCCCCTCGGGGTCGTCGGCCCCGGAGCCGGTCGCGTCGCGGTGCTCGGGGACCCCGAAGAGCATGACGCCGCCGAGGCCCGCGTCGGCGGCCTCGCGCACGGCCTGGGCGAGGGACTCCTCGCTGTGGTGGAGCACTCCGGGCATGGAGGTGATCTCGACGGGCTCGGTGATGCCCTCCTTGACGAACAGCGGCAGCACGAGGTCGCGGGGGTGCAGGCGGGTCTCGGCGACGAGGGCGCGCAGCGCAGGGGTGGCGCGCAGGCGGCGGGGGCGGGTCATGGGGTCCTCCAGGGGGAGAGGGATGAGCAGGGGGTGTGGGGATACGGGACGAGCAGGGGTGGAGCCCCGGTGGGGGCCGGGGTGGCGGTGCCGAGAGGTCAGGGTGGCGGCTGGGGCGAGGCGGCTGAGGCGTCTGTGCTCTCCGTGGTCTCTGCGACCTCGCTCGTGCGCCGGGCCGCGACGAGCGCCGCGAGCAGCCCGTCGTCGTCGGCGGTCCGGGCGACGGCCGTGACGGCCTGCCCGGTCTCGACCGCCGCGCGGCGGGTCGGCTCGCCGATCGCGACCGCGCGCACGTCCGAGTGTGGCCCCAGCTGGCCGGCGACCTCGCGCGCGACGCTCCCCGAGGTGAGCACGACCGCGTCGTAGGCGCCGTCGCGCCAGTCGGTGACCACGTCGCCCGGGGCCGGGTGCGACACGGTCCGGTAGGTGGTGACGCGCACCGGCTCGTACCCGCGCTCGCGCAGCCCGACCTCGAGGGTCGGCCGGGCGAGGTCGCCGAGGGGGAGCAGGACGCGCGGCGCGGAGGCGGGAGGCGACACGGGCGGCGGGGTGTCGGTCGCTGGCACGTCGGTCGCGGTCGCGGTCGCAGTGGGCTGGGGACCGGGCACCGCGGGCCACTCCGCGAGCAGCCCGACCGCGGAGTTCTCGGTGGCGACGAGGTCGACGGAGATGCCGACCGCAGCGAGCGCACGAGCGGTCGCCGGCCCGACCGCGGCCCAGCGGGCGCGGCGCGCGACCGCGGCGAGCGCACCGGAGTGCGTCCCGGGAGCGCTGTCGTCGTGGCCGGTGCCGTCGTCCTCGCTGGACGTCGCGTCCCCGGTCTCGCCGTCGGTGACACCTCCGACCCTCCGCGCCGACGCCACGAGCTCGTCGACCGCGTTGACGCTCGTCACCGCGACCCACGCCACGTGCCCGTCCCGGAGACCGGCGACCGCGGCGTCGAGCGTGGCCTGGTCCTCCGGGCCGATCTCCGCGCGGGAGACCAGCGGTGCGACGACGGCGGTGCCGCCTGCGGCCTCGACGAGCCGGGCCAGCCCGGCGCCGCGTCCTGGCGCCCGGGGGACCAGCACGTGCCAGCCCTCCAGCGGCCGTGCCGCGGTCACCCCTGCCGCCTGGGTCGACGGCTGGTCGGGTCGGTCCATCAGGCGCGGTCCATCAGATGAAGGACGCTGCGCCGAGCGCCAGGAAGTGGTCGGCTACGGCCTCGCCGAGGGCGACTGCCTCGGCGGTCGAGGTGTCGGCGACCTCGGTCGACTGGTTGTGGCGCAGCTGCTCGCTGCCGTCCGGGCGGGCGACGACGGCGTGCAGGGTGAGCAGCCCGTCGGACACGGTCGCGTGCGTGCCGACGGGGGCTGCGCACCCGGCCTCGAGCCGGGCGAGCAGCGCGCGCTCGGCCAGCACGGACAGCGAGGTCGCGGGGTCGTCGAGCTGGTCGAAGGCCCGGGCGACCACGGGGTCCTCCTCGAGGAGGCTGCTGCGGGTCTCGACGGCGAGGGCGCCCTGCCCGGGGGCGGGGGCCATGTCGGTCACGGAGATGAGCTCGGTGATCGCGTGCTCGCGCCCGATGCGGTTGAGGCCGGCCGCGGCGAGGACCACGGCGTCGAGGTCGCCGGTCTCGGGGTGCACGCGTCCGAGTCGGGTGTCGATGTTCCCGCGGATGTCGACGACGTCGAGGTCGGGGCGGACGAGGCGCAGCTGGGCGGCGCGGCGGGGCGAGCCCGTGCCGACGCGGGCGCCGTGCGGGAGGTCGGCGAGGCGGTGACCGGCGCGCGAGCAGAGGGCGTCGCGCGGGTCCTGGCGGACCGGGGTGACGTGCTGGAGGCCGAGGACGCCGGCGGTCGGCAGGTCCTTGAGGGAGTGCACGGCGACGTCGCACCGGTCGTCGAGGAGCGCGGCGCGCAGGGCGGTGACGAACACGCCGGTGCCACCCATCTGGGAGAGCGAGCCGGTGAGCACGTCGCCGTCGGTCGTCACCGGCACGATCTCGACGGGGCGGCCGGTGAGCCGGCGCAGGTCGTCGGCGACGGTGCCGGTCTGCGTGAGCGCCAGGAGGCTGCTGCGGGTACCGATGCGGAGGGCGGGGTGTCCGGTCACCCGTCCAGTGTGCTCTCGTTCGGCTCCGGAGTCGAAATGAGAGCGTTCCGACGTGCATTGTTCGGCGTACCGAAGAAAGTTCTGACAGCCTGTCAGTTCTGGGTCACACAGGGTGCCCTAAGAAATGCAGAAGAAAGGGCAGCCTTACTTTTTCTCGACGTATTCAGGAATGTCCCAGCGAGCGTGCAGCAGCCTGCGCGTGCGGGACGACGGCCGCGAGCCCGGTGCCCGCCACCCACGCCCCGGTCACCGCGAGGCCAGGACCGGCCGCCTGACCTCCGCCACCGAGCCCTGCGACGTCGTCGACCAGCCGCGACGTGCGCTCGCGGTGCTCCGGGGTCGGGGGCGAGAGGGCGTCGTCCCAGCGCGTCACGAGCGACGACAGCACGTCGTCCGTGGCCAGGCGGACCGCGTAGAGGGCCTGCACGTCGCGCACAGCCTGCTCCACGAAGGCCGCGTCGGCCGCGGCCGCGTCCGTCCCGGCGGCGACCGGGGCGGGCGCCGAGGCACCCCCGCGTCCGTAGCTGAGCCGCACCACGTGGGCGTCCTCGCCCAGCGTGGCGTCGAGCCGGGCCCGCAGCCACGGCCACTTGGCCGAGGCGTGGGTGGTGCCCTTCGCGACGACGTCGGAGCCCGGGGCGACCAGCACGCCCGTGCCCCGGGGCGCCGGGCTCAGGCCGGGCACGCGCAGCAGCAGCGTCACCAGGCGGATGTCGGTACCTCGGACCGGGGCGGCCCCGCGCACGTCGACGTGGTCGGCGAGGAGCGCGACAGCAGCGTGGCCGCCGACCGCCACGACCACCCGGTCGGTGCGCAGGACCGCACCGTCCGACAGGACGACCTCCCAGGCGCCCTCGACGCGGCGCAGTCTCCGCGCCCCGGAGCCGCGACGGACCTGCCCGCCGTGCTCGACGGATCGCTCGAGCGCCGCGACCAGCTGGTTCATGCCGCCGACCAGGCCGCGCACGGCCGAGCCCGCAGGGGCCTGGGCGCGCAGCGACAGGACGGCTGCGGCGAGCGACCCGGTCCGCCGATAGGCCGCGAGCAGGCCCGGGGCGACCGCGTCGACCGACAGCAGCGCCGGGTCCGTCGAGTGCACCCCGCCGGCCACGGGCGTCACGAGCCGCTCGAGCACCCGCGCCCCGAGGCGCGACCGGACCAGCGACGCGAGGTTGGACGTGTCGACGCGGGACGCCGGCAGCACCCGGTCCAGGCTCGCGCGCAGCGCACCGAGAACGCCGATCGCGCGCCGGGTGTCCCGTGCCCACGGGCGTCCCGGGATGCCCAGCACCCCGGCAGCAGGCAGCGGGAAGGCTCGCCCGGCGCTGTCGGCGGACGGGGCGGTGCTGTCGTCGGGACGTGCACCGACGGGGACGTAGCCCCACGCCGACAGGCCGCTCGGCTCGACGGCCTCGAGGCCGAGGGCCGCCACCAGGTCGCCGATCGCCTGGCTGCGCGAGGCGTAGGACTCCGCGCCGACGTCCACCACCACGGGCGTGCCCGCGGGCCCCACGTCAGCCCGCGCGAGGTAGCCGCCGCAGGTGGCCGACGCCTCGACGACCACGGGCGACAGGCCCTCGGTCACGAGCGTGTGCGCGGCCACGAGCCCCGCGACGCCACCGCCGACGACGACGGCGTCGTGCCACGACGGTCCGCCCGCAGGAGCGGCTACGAGGCTGGTCGCCTCCGCCCCGTCAGGGCTGCTCGTCCCCGCCACGTCCAGCGCAGCAGGCTGCTGCGGGTCGGGGCTGGCAGGCACCTGCGGGTCCGTCGTGGCCACGTCGGGTCAGGCCGGGAGGGAGTGGACGAGCTCGACGACGCGCGTCAGCACCGTCGGGTCGGTGTCGGGCGGGACGCCGTGACCGAGGTTCACCACGTGCGCCGGGGCGGTCCGCCCGCGCTCCACGACGTCGCGGACGTGCGCCTCGAGGACAGGCCACGGAGCCCCCAGCAGCGCGGGGTCGATGTTGCCCTGGAGCGGCGTGGTGCCGCCGAGCATCGCGTTCGCCTCGTCGAGGGGTGTGCGGTAGTCGACGCCCACGACGTCGGCCCCGACGTCACGCATGGCGGGCAGCAGGTGGCCCGTGCCGGTCCCGAAGTGGATGACGGGGACCGGGAGGTCCTGCACGTGCGTGAGAGCGCGGGCCGACGACGGCGCGACGTGCGCCACGTAGTCCGCGAGGCTCAGGCTCCCGGCCCAGGAGTCGAACAGCTGCGCGGCGCTGGTGCCCGCGAGGACCTGCGCGCGCAGGAACGTGCCGGTCACGTCGGCGGCCCAGGTGGTCAACCGGGCCCACGACTCGGGGTCGGTGTGCATCATGCGGCGGGCGCCCAGGTGGTCGCGCGACGGGCGCCCCTCGACCATGTACGCGGCGAGCGTGAAGGGCGCCCCGGCGAAGCCGATGAGCGGCGTGCTGCCCAGCTCCGCGACGGTCAGGGCGACCGCGTCACGGATCGGCTGGAGCGCCTCGTCGGTGAGGGTCTTCTCGAGCAGACGGTCCACGTCGGCCGGGGTGCGGACGGGCTCGCCGAGGACGGGGCCGACTCCGGGGGCGATGTCGACGTCGACGTCCGCGAGCCGCAGCGGCACCACGATGTCGGAGAAGAAGATGCCCGCGTCGACCTGGTGCCGACGGACGGGCTGGAGGGTGATCTCGCTCGCGAGCGCCGGGTCGAGGCAGGAGTCGAGCATCGCGACGCCCTCCCGGGCGGCGAGGTACTCGGGCAGCGACCGGCCGGCCTGGCGCATGAACCAGACGGGGATCGAGTCGGGCCGTTCGCCGCGCAGCGCGCGGACGAGTGGTGAGCGGGTCGTCCGGCCGTCGGAGAGCGGGTGCGCTGAGGAGAGATTCACCCCTCGATTCTGCCTTTCGAGCGACAAATGTTTAAATCGAATCGCTGTGGTTCTCATGTCGATGACCGCAAGTCACCACGAGCTTGACCTCGAAGCGCTCGAGCAGCTGTCAACAGGCGCGCATTCGATGGGCACGTCGGCCGTGCGGACCTGCGAGATGATCACCGGTGCGGTCGTGCTCGCGACCTGCAACCGGTTCGAGCTGTACCTCGACCTCGCCGACGGTGCGGCCCGCTCCGCCGTGCCCGGGACCCTCACCGAGCGTGACCTTGCCCACGCCGCCGACGAGGTCGCCCGCCTCATCGCCGTCGAGTCCGGTGTCTCCCAGGAGGCCGCGCGGTCCGCGTTCACGGTCCGCAGCGGCGCCGACGTCACCCGGCACCTCTTCACCGTCGCCTCGGGTCTCGACTCGATGGTCGTGGGCGAGCGGGAGATCGCCGGGCAGGTGCGCCGCGCCCTCGACTCCTCGCACGCCGAGGCGACCACCAGCCCCCGGCTGGAGCGGCTCTTCCAGTCGGCGTCCCGCGCCTCCAAGCGCGTCGCGCACACCACGCACCTCGGGGCCGACGGCCGCTCCGTCGTGTCGGTCGGGCTCGACCTCGCCGAGGCCAGCATCCCGCCGTGGCGCCAGACATCTGCGGTGATCGTCGGGACCGGTGCCTACGCCGGCGCGACCGTCGCGGCGCTCCGCGCCCGCGGGTGCGCGGACATCGCCGTGTACTCCGCCTCTGGTCGTGCCGAGCAGTTCGCGCGGGACCGCGGCGTCGACGCCGTGACCGACCTGGTCGCCGCCCTCGGCGAGGCCGACCTCGTGGTCTCGTGCAGCGGGGCGGGTCGCCGGAACCGGACCGGGAGCACGGGGCTGCCCTCGGACGACCCGACCGCGCTGCGCTACATCCTCGAGACCGCGGCCGTCGTCGCGGCGCGCGAGGACGCCGGCGTGCGCGCCGGCGACGCCGTACCTGCCCGGCCGCTGGTGGTGCTCGACCTCGCGCTGCACCACGACGTCGACCCGGGCGTCGGCGACATCGACCAGGTGCTGCTCATGGACCTCGGGACCATCCGCAGCCACGCGCCGTCGACGTCGTCCCTGCCGGTGCGGGCAGCACGCGAGATCGTCGCGGCGGCCGTCGTCGACTTCTCCGACGGCGAGACGATGCGGTCCGCCGACGCCGTGGTCGTCGGGCTCCGGGACAGGATCGCCCTCGAGGTCGAGGCCGAGCTGGCCCGGTCCGCGTCGTCGTTCTCCACCCCCGCCGACCTCGCCGCCCACGAGAAGTCGCTGCGACGCTTCGCCGCGACCATGCTGCACCGCGGGATCACCCGGATCCGCGAGGCGGCGCGCGCCGGAGAGCCTCTCGACGAGGTCGCCGAGGACACCGCGACCGTGCTCTCGATGCGCTGGAAGGGCCGCCGCGCGGTGCCCGGGGCCGCGCCCACGGGCGGCGCGCTGCCCGACCGCGCTGTGCTGTCGGACCGCGCTGTGTTGTCGGACCGCGCTGTGCTGCCCGACCGCGCGGCCGAGCGCCGGACTGCGCAGCAGGGCGACCTGGCCGCGGGCTGAGTCTGGTGGGGCTGGATCTCGCAGGGCAGACCCAGACCGAGCTCACCCTGACCGAGCTCACCCTGGCCGGGCTGACGCTGGCGGTCTGAGCCTGCAGGGCAGACCTCGGCAGGAGCGGACCGCTGCTCCGACCTGGGCGTCAGCCGACGCCGGGGCCGCTGCACGGGCCCTGGGCGTCAGCCGTCGGTGGGACCGCCGACACGGTACTGACCTGAGTCGTTGAGGACGAGGACCGGCACGGACGCCGGTGAGCCGCCGGAGACGAAGGTGCACTCGAACTCGACGCCCTCACGTGCCTCGACGGCGCCCGGGCAGGTGACGGCGTCGACGTCGCTGAGACCGAAGCTCGTCGAGAGGATCTTGGCGACGTCCTGGGAGACGACCCCCGCGTCGAGCGTCGGTGTGGGGGTGAAGGCCCCGGTCGCGGCGAGCGTCGCGGCGACGCTCACCACCGCGGTGACCAGGGCGGTGAGCACGACGGTCCCTGCGCGCCCGCGCCGAGGGCTGGGCTGAGCAGGTGTGGGCCCAGATGTCGCTCCTGGTGTCGCCCCCGCTGCCGACCCTGGTGCAGACGCTGGTGAGAGCGGACGGGCCGGTGCGAGCGGACGAGCAGACGGGGGTGACGCGGGGCCCGGTGCGGATCCGTAGCGAGGCACGGTGCCGTAGCCGGACGCGGTGCTACGGCCGGGAGTGCCGCGGTAGCCGGGCGCGTTGCTCTGGCCGGGAGTGCTGCTGTAGCCGGTTGCGGTGCCCTGGCCGGGGGCGTTGCCGTAGCCCGGCGCAGAGCCATACCCGGGGTTGCTGCCGTAGGGAGCCGGCGACGAGCGGCGCGCCACGGGGGCACCGCCCTGGCTGGGAGCCCTGCCGTAGTCGGCGGCGCTCTGTGGCGACGCGACGGGTCTGTCCTGCGCGGACGGCCCGTACCCGGTCGGCGCAGGTGCCCCGGTCGCCGCGGGCGGCGCGAACCGCGACGCAGCTGGGTCCGCGTCCGGCTGGCCGGGAGCACGACGAGGCACCCGCGGTGCTGTCGGCGAGGCAGGTGCTGTCGCAGGCGCAGGCGCAGGCGCAGGCGCAGGCTCAGGCGCAGGCGCCGGTGCTGGTGGTTCTGGTGCAGGTGTCGGCACCGGTGCTGATCGTGGTGCGGGTGCGGGTGCGGGCGTCGGGGCAGCACCTGGGGTGCTCCCGGGCGTGGGCGGGACAGGCTGGTCGGTCATCAGGCGTCTCCGAGCGAGGTGATGAAGTCGTCGCGCTCGTCGTCGGTGAGCGTCGTGACGTCGGCGAGGTCGGGGGCGGGTGGGACGTCGTCGCGGGCGGCGGTGCCGGTGATCTCGAAGCCGAGCTGCACCACGAGGTCGGGCACGTCGTCCGACCCCGGGACCACACCGTTCATCTCGACCTTGAGCAGCCCGCCGTCCTCGTCCTGCCACAGGCTCACCGGGACCAGGCTGCTGAGCATCGACTCGGTGAGCATGCTGTAGAGGCTGTCCGGCATGGTGAGGAGCTGGACGTCGAGGACGGACTGCAGGGAGACCTCGGTCTGCGAGAGCACCGACCCGTCGCGGGTGGTCCGGACGCTGCGCCGCATGCTCGCACCGGCGTCAGACTCCTCGGTGGCGCTGATGGCGTCGCGGACGTCGCACACGGTCGAGAAGCCGAGGACGAGGCACATGGCGTTCTCGCCGAGGATCCCGAGGCTGCCGTAGAGGGTCGGGAAGCGTACCCACGGCGTGGTGATCTCGGTGTCGAGGCCGTCGCCGAGGAGGAGGTAGTCCCAGCTGTCGCCGCCGACGTGCAGCACGTCGATGGTGCGGCCGGTGCCGGGGTCGTTCTGCCGGGTGAACAGGGACGCCGGGTTGCCGCTGAGCGCGACGACGGACTGCCCGGCGACGGTCTCCTCGCCGAAGGTCGCGTGCGAGTAGGTGACGCCGGTGATGTCGGTGGTCGCGGCCGTCGTGAACGGGCTCGAGGTGAGGATGTGCGAGTCGAGCAGGTCCATCTGCGCGGCGAACCGGGCGGTCGCGGCGGTGTCGACGTCCTCCCAGTCGGGGAACGCCTCGCCGCGGACGGTTCCCGGGCTGCAGGCGGACGCGCCGAGCAGGAGCGCGAGGGACGTGGCGACGGCGCCGAGCCGCAGGCGCGTCTTCACAGCCCACCGGCTTCGGTGAAGAGGGCGAGGGCGTCCTCGCCGAGGGGCATGGCGCCGAGCTCGGTCTCGGTCTTGAAGGAGGTGGTGGCGACGAGGTAGCCGGCGCCGGTCTCGGTGTCGTAGTCGGAGAGCCAGCCGCCGCCCGAGGCGCCCTGCGTCATGGAGCACTCGATGCCGAAGGCGCCGCGCTGCAGGGTGAACCAGTCGTCGCTCGCGCAGAAGCGCTGGTCGAGGCCGGTGAACGGCGGGGCGGAGGGGTACCCGGTGACGAGGACGTCGTCGACGGTGCCGCCGAAGGCGATGCCCTGGCCGCCGGTCACCTCCTGGATGGGGCGGCCGTCGTCGTCGGGGGCCATGGTGAGGAACGCGAAGTCGTGGGTCCACCCGGTGCCGATGACCATCCCGAGCGAGTTGGTGGTGGCGTTGTCGGCGAACTCCTGGGGCCCGTAGGCGGACTCCGCCGCCCAGTAGCCGTAGGGCGCGACCTCGCCGTTGTCCTCGTCGGCGGGGACGAAGAACACGTTGGTGGCCCAGCCCGTCCCGCCCTCGAAGTCCCACAGGCAGTGGGCGGCGGTCGCGACGACGTCCTGGGAGACGGCGTTGACGACGGTCGCGGAGCAGACGTAGTCGTCGCGGCCGATGGTCACGTACAGGCGCCCCTGGGTCGATGCCGCGAGGCCTGTCGGCGTGAAGGGGTCGCCCGCCGTGGCAGGGGCGACCGGCGTGGGGTCGACGACCGGTCCGGTCGACGGCTCGACGACCACGCCGGTGGCGGCGTCAGGACGGTTGGTCGTGTCGTCGGAGTCGTCGGCGGTGATGTCCTTGGTGTCGGCGTCCCGGCGGCGGTCCTGGGTCCAGTAGTCGTTGACCTCCTGCGGGGAGCTCTCGTAGTCGTGCCGCAGGGAGACGGTGTCGGTCTTGAGGGGTGGGCCGACCTGCGGTGAGAGCGAGCCGGCGACGGCCTCCCCAGGGATCTGCGCGGTGCAGGCGGCGAGCAGGGAGAGGAGGACGACGGGCACGAGCGCGTCGCGGAGACGGACGCTTCGCGGGGTCATGCGACTACTGTCCCACCCGCTGGCGGCCCCGGCGCGTGGGACGCAGGGGACAGGTCCCCACCGAGGGCGACGGTGCAGGGGCGTGGGTGCGAGAGCCCCGGGATCTTGGGGCTGCTGTCGGGCGACGGCGTGTGGGGAGCGGTCCCCATGCGCGCTGCCAGGTCCCGCCCGCTGTCGGCCCGTCCTACCCGATGATCCCGAGCGCGACGCCCTGCACCACGAGCAGCGTGGCACTGAGCAGCACGACGGCGGCGACCCATCGCCACGTCGACCGGAGCCGGCGCGCTGTGCGCGCCGAGCGCTCGAGCTGGCCGAAGCGCTCGGCCTGCTCGGGTGTCACGGTGGTCGGCGGCGTAGCCCAGGTGTCGTCGGCGACGACCGCGGTCTGCACGGCCTCGAGGTCGGTCTCGGCGAGCGTGGGGCTGAGCCGACGCAGGCGTCGTCGGAGGAACAGGTCGGAGAAGACGCGCGTCCGCGCTGGCTTCTCCCGGACGACGAGCCGCTTGGGGTCGACGAAGACGATCACCGGCGTGGCGTCGACAGCGACCCCGGACGCGGTGCGCACCGCGCTCTGGACCTTGTCGGCTGCGGTCTCGGCGACGGCCATGGTCGTGACCTTCTCGCGGTTCACGAAGACCTCGTGCCCTGCGACGAAGACGTTCTTGACCCGGTGGTGCGCGCTGGTCACGACGAGCAGCCCGGGCGGACCGACGGCGACGTGGCCCGCGTCGCTCGGACGACCGCCCAGGGGGACCGAGTGCACGGCGACCCAGCCCGGTCCGAGCCCGTCCAGCAGGCGCGCGACCTGCCGGGCGCCGGTGGCGCGCTCGAAGGCGCCCCGCGCACCCGGCACGACCGGGTCCCGGCCGAAGATGCGGCCGAAGGGGCCGCGGACGTCGCCTGCCGGCTGCTGCTGCAGCGTGAGGACGACGTCCGACCTGCCGGGCGTGCCGGTCGTGCTGACGGGTGCGGGGCTCATGGTGCTCAGCGCGTCACAGGTACTCGGCGACCAGCTGCTCCGCGAGGCCGACGTACGAGCCGGGGGTCATCGCGGAGAGGCGAGCGGCGAGGTCGTCGGGGAGGCCGAGGCCTGCGACGAAGGCCCGCAGGTCGTCGCCGTCGATGCGGTGACCGCGGGTGAGCTCCTTGAGGCGCTCGTACGGGTTCTCCATGCCCTCGACCCCGGCGACCGACGCGGCGCGCATGGCGGACTGGACGGCCTCGCCGAGGACCTCCCAGTTGGCGTCGAGGTCGTCGGCGAGCAGGTCGCCGTTGACCGCGAGGGCCTTGAGCCCGCGGCGGACGTTGTCGATGGCGAGCAGCGAGTGGCCGAAGGCCGGACCGATGTTGCGCTGGGTGGTCGAGTCGGTGAGGTCACGCTGCATGCGGCTCGTGACGAGGGTGGCCGACAGGGTGTCGAGGAGCGCGCACGAGATCTCGAGGTTCGCCTCGGCGTTCTCGAAACGGATCGGGTTGACCTTGTGCGGCATCGTCGAGGACCCGGTCGCGCCCGGGACGGGGATCTGCTTGAAGAACCCGAGGGAGATGTAGGTCCAGACGTCCGTCGCGAGGTTGTGCAGGATGCGGTTGAAGCGCGCGATGTCCGCGTAGAGCTCGGACTGCCAGTCGTGGCTCTCGATCTGCGTGGTCAGCGGGTTCCACGTGAGGCCGAGGCCCTCGACGAAGGCCTTCGAGACGGCGGGCCAGTCGGTGCCGGGCACCGCGGCGAGGTGTGCGCCGTAGGTGCCGGTCGCACCGTTGAGCTTGCCGAGGTACTCGGCGCCCTCGACGCGGCGCACCTGGCGGCGCAGGCGGTGGGCCAGGACGGCGAGCTCCTTGCCGACGGTCGTCGGCGTGGCGGGCTGCCCGTGCGTGCGGCTGAGCATCGGGACGCTCGCGTGCTCGCGGGCCATCTCGGAGATCTGCTCGACGAGGGCGGTCGCGGCGGGGAGCCAGACCTGCTGGACGGCGCCGCGCACCATGAGCGCGTACGAGAGGTTGTTGACGTCCTCGCTGGTGCACGCGAAGTGCACGAGCTCGCCGACGCCGGGGAGCACCGTCGCGTCACCGAGGGTCTCCGGGGCTGCCGCGAGACGGCGCTTGAGGAAGTACTCGACGGCCTTGACGTCGTGGACCGTCTCACGCTCGATCTCTGCCATCTCGGCGATGCCGTCGCCCGAGAACGTCGCGACGACGTCGCGCAGGTAGGCCTTCTCTGCGTCGCTGAGGGACGGCGCGCCCGGCACGACCGGCGTGCCGGAGAGGCCGTCGGTGAGGGCCACGAGCCACTCGACCTCGACGTGCAGGCGCTCGCGGTTGAGCGCGGCCTCGGACAGGTGGTCGACGAGCGGGGCCACCGTCGAGCGGTAGCGGCCGTCGAGCGGTCCGAGGGCGATCGCCGGGGTGACGTCCGCGAGGCTCGCGCGGGTGGGCTCGGGGGAGTGGTCGCTGGTGGGCATGCGCTCATTCTTCCACCTGGGGTCAGGTGGTGGGAGAAGTGGTCACGGGACTGTGGACAGGGGTGCGGTCAGATGGGGTGTGGACAGCGGGGGGCCGTCCGGACGTCGTCCACAGGGTGTTCGCGGCATATCGACCTAACCCTCGCGAACAGGTAGTATTCGAACATGCGTTCGACATCCTCGAGGGGCCCACGGCACACCAGCCCCGTGCCGTGTGCGGCAGGGTCGTGCAGCGGCTCGTCGCACGGTGCCGGTGCGGCCTGCTCGAGCCCGGACGCAGTGGACGGAGCCCGCGGGGACGCGTCTCGGGCTGCTGCCTCGGGCGTGGCGCGGGAGGGGCGCTCGGAGTCGGGATCGGCGCGCGAGGCTCGCTCGGAGCCGGAGCCGGAGCCGGAGCCGGAGCCGGAGCCGGAGCCGGAGTCGGATTCGGGCTCGGTGCGCGAGGCACGCTCGGAGTCGGGCGCGGTGAGCAAGGCTCTCTCAGGCTCAGGCTCAGGCTCAGGCTCGGGCTCGGGCTCGGGCTCGGGCTCGGGCTCGGGCTCGGAGTCGGAGTCGGGCTCGTGGACGACGCAGGTCGCCCGCACGGAGCCGGGTGCGGCGCACGACGTCGACCCGGTCCCGATGTTCCGCGCCGGCGTGGCAAGGGACGAGACCGTCGCCGGCGCGGCCGGCGACGGTCTCGTCCCCCTGCTCGTCGGTCGTGACGCGGATGGCGCGAGACCTCTCCTGGCGGGACGCGTGCCGAGAGGAGCTGTCCGAGCGCGTGGACGAGCTCGAGGCTGCCGAACGGGCGATCGCCTCCGCGCACGCGCGCAGGATCAGGGCGATCGAGGCGGTCCGCGTGCTCGCGGTCGAGACCGTGCGGGGCCTGGACCCGACGCTCGGACCGGTCGACCCTGCCGACGCCGTGCGGGTCCGCGAGATCCGGAGGCAGCAGGCGCTCGCGCGCCGTGCTGCGCACGCGGAGGTCGCGTGCGTCCTGCGGACGCCGGAGATGACCACGACCTCCTTGGTGCACGAGGCCCAGGTCCTGGTGGACCACCACCCCGCGACCTTGGCGGCCCTGACGCGCGGCGAGATCTCGCGCACGCACGCCAGGGTGGTGCTCGAGAACACCGCTGCCCTGGAACCTGACGAGTGCCGCGACCTCGAGGTGACGCTCGTCGAGCGGGCGAAGGACAGCACGGTCGCAGCCCTGCGCAGGTACGCGCGACGCCAGCGCGAGCGTTCCCACCCCCGGCCTCTCGTCGAGCGTCACCGCGAACGGCTGGCAGAGCGTCGCGTCGAGATCGAGCCGGCGCGCGACGGCATGATGTGGCTGCACCAGTACCTGCCAGCCGTCCAGGCGACGGCGATCTACAACAGGCTGACGGACGTCGCGGTGACCTTCCAGGGGAAGGACGAGCAGGGGATGAGCGAGGACAGGACGCTGGCGCAGCTCCGCGTCGACGTCTTCAGCGCGCTCCTCCTCGACGACGACGCGGCACGGCTCGTCCACGGGGACACCGGGCCGGGGCTCTCGGCTGAGCCTGGACCGGGCGCAGCCGCGAAAGCGCCGGGCGCAGCCGCGAAAGCGCCGGGCGCAGCAGCGGAAGCGCCGGGCGCAGCAGCGGAAGCGCCGAGCGCATCCGAGGCAGCCCCGAGTCCGGGAGAGGTAGACCGGGGTGTGGGAGAGGTAGCCCGGGGTGCGGGAGAGGTGGCCCCGAGTGCGGGAGGGGTAGCCCCGAGCAGGGCAGGGGCACTCACGGGCAGGGGAGAGCCAGCCTCGAGCACGGCTGGGTCAGTCCCGAGCGGGGCAAGGACAGCCCCGAGTCCGCCAGGGGTGGCTCCGAGCGTGACCGACGGAGTGATCGGCGGTCGGCACCGAGCCGTGGGACCGTCGCTGCGCGGTGTCCAGCCGACCGTGGCGGTCACCGTCCCGGTCATGACTCTCCTCGGCCACGGAGACGAGCCCGGGCACCTCGAGGGCTACGGACCGGTCGACGCGGACACGGCGAGGGAGATCGCGGCTCGTGCCGCGTCGTTCACCAGGATCCTCACCCATCCGGAGACGGCTGTCGTGCTGTCGGTGGGACGGCAGAAGTACGCCGTGCCGGCCGATCTCAAGGCCTGGCTGAGGCTCCGAGACGAGACCTGCCGCTTCCCGGGCTGCGGCCGACGGGCGGCGAGGTGCGACATCGACCACGTCGCGCCCTGGCAGCTCGGCGGAGGGACGGACCACGACAACCTGATCCACCTGTGCCGACATCATCACCGGCTCAAGCACGAGACAGGCTGGTCGGTCGCCAGCGCCACCTCGGGGGGCGAGACGACAGGTGTGTTCGCGCGCCCTGAGGCGGTGACGTGGACCTCGCCAGCCGGCCGTCGGTACGTCGACCACCCGGCGCTGCCCCGGCCAGCCCATGATCTGCCGCGGCACCCCACCGGCCTCGTCGACCTCGGCGAACGCAGGAGTGGTCCGTCCGGCGGCGTCGCCGCAGGAGATGACGCCGCAGGAGGTATCGATGGCGCTAAGTCGTCGTCGTCGTCCGACGAGGAGAACGCGGAGGCTCCCGGGCTGACGCCCGATCCCTTCCCCGACGAGCCGCCGTTCTGACCGGCGCGTATGGGTGCCGCAGCAGAGGTGGCACTGGAGAGATGCGGCTGGAGAGGTGCAGCTCGAGACGTGCTGCTCGAGGGATGCTGCTCGAGACGTGCTGCTCCAGAGATGCAGCTCGAAACGCGCTGCTCGAGATTCTCCCCAGACGCACGAGAGCCATGCCTCGACCTGGTCTCGGCATGGCTCTCGGTCATGACGCCCGGGGAGCCCCGGAGGTCAGTCCTGCTCGCGGACGGCAGCCCAGCAGTGAAGGTGCACTCAGCGACGTTCGGGGGACCGGGTCGGGACGACCACGGAGATGATCGTCGAGATCACCGAGATGAGGAAGGCCGCGAGGACCGCCCACCAGAAGCCGTCGACCCGCAGGCCCCAGTCGGCCTGCTCGGTGAGCCACCCGGTGAGGAGCACCATGAGGGCGTTGACCACCAGGGTGAAGAGTCCGAGCGTGAGGATGTACAGCGGGAAGGTGAACAGCTGCACGATCGGCTTGATGATCGCGTTGATGACCCCGAAGATCAGGGCGACGACGAGGAACACGACCACCCGTCCACCGGTTCCATCGCCGCCGACGATCTCGAAGTGCGACCCCATGAGCAGGGTCGTCAGCCAGATCGCGACAGCATTGACGAGGACTCGCACGAAGAAGCTCATGTCCAGATCCTCCCACCTGGAGCGCGCGTCGCGCACGGCGAGCGACGAGAGCACGTCCGGGGGTCGTGTGCAGGAGCCGTGGTGCCGGCGCCGTCACGTGTGCTCACCCGCCACACGACCTCGCCCGGTCGGACCTGCCTCACGGTCCGAGCCGCTCCCGTGCGGCCCACCCGTTCGAACCTGCCCCTGCGGTCCGAGCTGCCCCGTGCGGCCCGCCCCCACGGACCGGCCCTGTCGCTGCCCGACCCACGGACCAGCCCCCTCTGCCCGACCCACGGACCAGCCCCCTCTGCCCGACCCACGGACCAGCCCCGTCGCTGCCCGCGCGCCCACCGAGGTGCGAGACTGGTGGTGTGACTCGACGCGTCCCCCTCCGCCCTGCCGTCTCCGCCCTCCCCGCCTACGTCCCGGGCGCCCGCGTCCCGGTCGGCGCCGCGGCGTACAAGCTCTCGTCCAACGAGAACCCGTACCCGCCGCTCGCCTCGGTCCAGGCGGCCATCATCGACGCGGCGTCGGACATCAACCGGTACCCGGACATGTTCGCGACCGAGCTCACGGAGGCCCTTGCGCACCACCTCACGGCAGACCTCTCGCCGCAGGTGCGCGAGGACGGTGGCACGGTCTCGGCCGAGCAGGTCGTCGTGGGCAACGGGTCGGTCGCGGTCCTCGCGCACATCCTCGAGGCCGTCGTCGACGCCGGCGACGAGGTCGTGTACCCGTGGAGGTCCTTCGAGGCCTACCCCATCGTCGTCAGCGTCGCGGGCGGCACCGGTGTCCCCGTGCCGCTCGCCCCCCACGGCAGGCTCGACCTCCAGGCCATGGCAGCCGCGGTAACCGACCGGACCCGCGTCGTGCTCGTCTGCACCCCGAACAACCCCACGGGTGCAGCGCTCACCCAGACCGAGCTCCTCGGCTTCCTCCAGGCCGTGCCCTCCGACGTCCTCGTCGTCGTCGACGAGGCCTACCTCGAGTTCGTGCGCTCCGACGACCCCGTCGACGGCACGGCTGCGCTCGCGGCACACCCCAACGTGGTCGTCCTGCGCACCTTCTCCAAGGCCTACGGCCTCGCAGGCCTGCGCGTCGGCTACGCCGTCGCCCGTCCTCGCCTCGCCACCGGCATCCGCTCCGCGTCGACCCCCTTCGGTGTCTCGCACGTCGCTCAGCGCGCCGCGCTCGCGTCGCTCCAGGCCAAGGACGAGCTCCTGGCGCGCGTCGACACGATCGTCGCCGAGCGCACCCGTCTCGCCGACGGTCTGCGCGACCAGGGGTGGGAACTTCCCGAGTCGCAGGCCAACTTCGTCTGGATGGAGCTCGGCCAGCGGACCGCCGAGCGCGCCGCCGACGCCGCAGCAGCAGGCGTCATCGTCCGGCCCTTCGCCGGCGAAGGCCTCCGCGTGTCCGTCGGAGAGCACGAGGCCACCGACATCTTCCTCCGGGTCGCCGCCGGCTGGCGCTGAGCCGGGCGGTCGGCGCGGCGCCCTTCGGGTGCGCGACGACGAGCCGTGCAGTACAGCGCCGTGCAGGACAGCTCGGGGCAGCACACTGCCGCGAGGCCCCGCGCCGACGAGGCCTTTGGAGGCGCATGAAGCCCGTCCCTGCAGCCGACCCGTCGCTGCGGTGAGGCCGCCCCGGCGCCTGAGCCCGTTCCTGCGGCTAGGTACAGCTAGGCCGTCGCCTGCTCTCGCGCTGCCGCCGCGACCTCGGGCGGCCACACGACCGTGAACCGCTCGAGCACGATCTCCTGGTCGGGTGACCACACCGCGCCACGGGCCGCGCACCCGCGCGTCCAGTAGCGAGCGTGCTCCGTCCGCCACGACTCGAGCGAGCGGTCGTCCTCGCCCTCGTCGAAGGCGAAGGACGCGTCGACCTCCTCGAACGTCGCCAGCCGGAGCTCCGTGCTGCGCAGGACGGCGCGTGGTGCCCCCGTGCTGTCGCAGGCGATCCAGTGCGAGCCCACCCGCGGCAGCGCGTCGCCCCGCGCGGTGAACTCCTCGGCCAGCTCGGCGGTCGCGCGCTTGCGGCCCGAGAGCACGAGGCCGAGCAGCTCGTCGGCCAGCGCGGCCGAGTCCCCGAAGCCCTCGACCGTGTGCTCGCCGCAGACCAGGACCGCCGACGGCACCGCCTGCGAGTACTCGGACCACATACGGGCTGCGGCCTCCAGGTCCGGCGCGGCTGCCGCCGGTCGCGCGGCTGCCGCCGGTCGCGCGTCTCGGGAGTCGGCGGAGGGCTCGGTCGTCATGAGTCCATCATCTCCCGGTCCTGCGAGCAGGTCCTCCGCCGGCGGGGAGAAGTCCTGGTCGGTGCGCTGCTGTCCGTTGCCCGTTGCCCGTTCCCTGCGGCCCGCCGACCTCCTGTGACCGCCTCCGTCACGGGGTGCGTGCGGCGCCGCCTCGCGCGCTGGTGAGATCGCCCCCTGAGGCACGTGACGACCACCCGCCCGCGCCCTACACTCAGGTGCGGTCTGACGGCGTCCAGGGGAGGCGTCCGCGGGCGACAGCGTCACGTGCAGAAGGAGACAGCATGAACCCGGTGGCAGCAGACATCCTGGCCCGCGGAGGGTCGGGCGGTGAGATCGCCGCAGGTGCCCTCGCGCTCCTCGTCGTCCTGTACGTGGCCATCATCGTGGCCGCGCTCTTCGTGTACTCGCGCATCGTCAAGAAGGCCGGCTACCCGTGGCCGTGGATCTTCATCATGTTCGTGCCGGTCGTCAACATCGTCATGTTCCTGATCTTCGCCCTCAAGGAGTGGCCGATCGAGCGTGAGCTCGCCCGCACCCGGGCCGCGCTCGCCGTCGAGACCGGCAGCCCGTACCCGGACCCGAGCGTCTACGGGTTCTCGGACTACCCGGTCGACTACTCCGACACGGCGCGCTACGCGAGCCTCGGTGCCGGGCACGACCCCAGGTTCCCCGCGGCGCCGACCGACCAGTCGTCCTACGGCGCCCAGTACCCGGCGCCGACCCAGCAGCAGTACCCCGCGCCCGACCAGTCGCAGGGCTACCCCGCCCCCTACACCCAGCCCGACGCGGGCTGGCAGGGCCAGAACGGCGGCCTCTACGGCACGCCGGACGACCAGTCCGGCACCGGCAAGCAGAACCCCTGGGCGCCCAAGGGCTGAGCAGCGCCCCCGTGGGCGACGCGGCCGGACCGCCTGCGTCGCCCACCGCGCGTCACTCCGCGCCGAGGTAGGACACGTCTCCGCTGCTCGACCGGATCGTCACGGTGCGCGTCGCCGACGGGTCGGTCGGGGCGTCGACCGTCGACCGTCCGTCGCCGGTGCTGATCTCGAGGGCGACCGAGGTGCCGGTGCCGCGCACGACGACGGGACCGTCGCCCGTGGTCGCGGTGACGTCGCCCCGGACCCCGCTCACGCGGACAGCCCCGGACGACGTCGTCACGGCTGCGGACCCGGCGACCTGCCGGGCCTCGACGTCTCCGTCTCCGGAATCAGCCGTCACCGTGCCACCGGCACCGTCGACCAGCACGTCGCCGCTGCTCGTCCGCGCCTCGACCGAGCCGCCCGCGTCCCGCACCGACACGCGACCGTCACCGCTGCTGGCGCGGACCGGCCCGCCCGCGCCGTCCACGTCGACGTGCCCGCTCGAGGTGCGGGCCTGGACCGTGCCGGTCGCGGCGAGCACGTCGACGTCGCCGTCCGACGTCTCCAGGTCGAGTGCACCGGTGACCCCCTCGGCCCGGATCGTCCCGCTGCTCGACCTGACGACGACCGACGTCCCCCACGGGACCTCGACGGCGAGGTCGGCCCGGCAGACGCCGCTGCTCCACCCCCGCGGGCACGTGTGCTCGACGACGAGGCGCTCGCCGCCGAACCCGTCCGCCGCGCTGCCCGGGCCCGTCGTGACCCGACCGCCACCGGCGGAGGTGGTCGTCGCGCTGTAGGTGACGTCCTGGAACCCGGTGCGCGCGGTCTGCTCGACCACCACCTGGTCCGACCCACCGACGGTCACGGTCACGGCGCCGTCGGCCACGAGCTCGACGACCGGCGTGCCGGGGTACGCAGCGGTCGTGACGGTGGTGGTCGTCGCCATCCAGTCGGCACCCTGGTACGCGACCTGCGCGATCGCCGCGGCTCCCACGACGACGCCGAGCACGAGGAGAGCGCGGCCACCGCGGCCGGGTCTGGGGCCGACCGGGGCGACCGGGCCGGCGTCCCGCTCGGGAGCGACAGGGTCGACGTCTGCTGCAGCGGCGGTCATGGTCGGTCTCCTCGGGAAGGGTCGTGCTGGGAGCGGTCGTGCTGAGAGGTCGGGTGCTGCGACGGTGCGTGCTCGAGCCAGCGCAGCACGGCGAGCACGCGGCGGTGGTCGTCGGCGTCCGGCGCGAGGTCGAGCTTGGTGAGGATGGAGGTCACGTGCTTCTCGACGGCCGCGGTCCCGACCACCAGCAGCTCGGCGATCGCCCCGTTGGAGCGTCCCTCGGCCATGAGGCCGAGCACCTCGCGCTCACGCGCCGTGAGCCTGTCGACGCCGGTCCCGCGGGTGCGGGCCAGCAGCTGGGACACGACCTCGGGGTCGATCACCGTGCCGCCGCCGGCGACCCGGCCGAGCGCGTCGAGGAAGTCGTCGACGTCGGCCACGCGGTCCTTGAGCACGTAGCCGAGCGCGCGCACGTCGCCGGCGAACAGCTCGGTCGCGTAGCGCTGCTCGACGTACTGCGACAGCACGAGGACGGGCAGGCCCGGGTGCAGGCTGCGCAGGTGGACAGCGGCGCGCAGGCCCTCGTCGGTGTGCGTCGGCGGCATACGGACGTCCGTCACGAGGACGTCGGGGAGCTGGTCGACCGTCAGGTGCGCGAAGGCGGCGACGAGCTCGTCGGCCGAGCGGTACCCGGTGACGGTGTGCCCCTCGGCGACCAGCAGCCGGGTGAGCCCGTCCAGCAGGAGGACCGAGTCCTCGGTGATCACGACGTGCACGGCACCTCCACGGTGATGCGGGTCCCGCGACCTGCGGGGCTGTCCAGGGAGAAGGCCCCGTCGAGGGCCTCGACGCGGCTGCGCAGACCGTCGAGGCCGCCGCCGGGGGAGGGCAGCGCGCCGCCGTGACCGTCGTCGAGCACCTCGAGGCGCAGGAGCGGACCGTCGACCTCAGCGCGCACGAGCACGTGCGCCGCGCCCGAGTGCCGGGCGGAGTTGGTCAGCGCCTCGGCCGTGACGAAGTACGCGGCCGCCTGGGCCCCGGGGCTCGCGGCCGACAGCGCGGCGGGGTCCGGGACGTCGACGGTCACCGGGACGGGGTGGCGCGCGGCGATCGCCGAGAGGGCCGCGTCGAGCCCACGGTCGGTGAGGACCGCCGGGTGGATGCCCCGGACCAGGTCCCGGAGCTCGGCGAGCGTCTCCTTGATCTCCCGGTGCGCGTGGTCGAGGGCCGCGGCCGCAGCATCAGGGTCCGTCGCGGCGGCGCGCCGTGCCGTGCCCAGCTCGACGCCGAGCGCGACCAGGCGCTGCTGCGCACCGTCGTGCAGGTCGCGCTCGATGCGCCGACGGTCGTCGTCCGCCGCGCCGACGGCCCGCGTGCGGGTGGTCGCGAGGTGCTCGGCGCGCTGCTGCGCGACGTCTGCGTCCTCGCGGGCCTGCACGGCTGCGGCCTCGGCGCGCTCGACGTCGTCGGTCGCACGAGACCGGCCGAGGAGTGCGCGGGCCAGGCGGGCGTGCGCGAGCGCCAGGGACTGCGTGGCCACGGCCCACACCCAGGGCCCGACGACCCCGAGGGCCAGCAGCGCCACCTGAGCCGTGCTCGGGCTGCCGTCCCAGGCGAGGGCCGGCGAGGCGAGCAGGGCCAGCACGACACCGAGGCCCCAGGCGACGGGCACCTGGACGCACACCAGCAGGACCGCGACGGCGGCGTAGAGGACCGCCGACCAGCCCGCGCGGTCCGTCGCCGCCTCCCGCAGACCACGCCGAGAACGCAGGGACCGCCGTGGGCGACGGTCTCCCGGGGTGATCTGCACCCGGAGCAGCGCGCGCAGCCGTGCCCGCTCGACCCGCGCGAAGCCACGTGCGCCGAGCAGCGTCAGGAGGAGCAGCGGGATGCCGGTGCCGAGCAGCGGGACGAGCCCGACGGAGAGCGGCGCGAGGACCAGCGCGAGGGTCCCGGCCACGAGGAGGACGGGGAGCCCGACGGTCGCCTGCGACACCGCGCGCCAGGTGGCGGGTGCGACAGGGGCGACGAGGAGCGCGCGCGGGCCGGTGAGGGCCGGGGCGACGAGCCGCAGGTCTGCGGGGTCGTCCGTGCCCACGGCGTCGCCGGGCGGTTCGGTGCGGTGCATGCCGCAACCGTAGGGCGTGCGGAGGGCGGTCTCCCAGCCGGTGGTCCCACGTGCGGGAGGTAGGGCTAGCCCACCGTGGTGGGGCTGTCCCCAGCGTGGCGCGGGGGACCTTCGGCTGCTCTCGAGGGCACTCGGATCGATAGTGTCCGGAGGGTACACAGTCCGCCTCAGAACCTTGTGCGGACCCCACGACACGAACCTACGCTTGCGTAAGTTACGCTGGCGTAGCCTACTGAGAGGTAGGCAGACGACGCCGGCCCGGCCGACGCCGTCGGACACCGTGCGCTGGCCCACAGGCCCGCGCATCGACCGTCAGGAGAACGCGTGACTGCACCGATCGAGCCGACCGAGGCTCTCCAGACCGACGAGGACGCACCCGTCCAGCTCGTCGCACCCGACGGCAGCCGGGTCTCCGACGACCGCAACGCGCCCTACCGGGCCCGCACCAGCCACCTCGGCACCGAGGAGCTCCGCGGCCTCTACCGCGACATGGTCCTGGTCCGACGCTTCGACACCGAGGCCACCGCCCTCCAGCGCCAGGGCGAGCTCGCGCTCTTCGCGCCGCTCCTCGGCCAGGAAGCCGCGCAGATCGGCTCCGGACGAGCGCTCGCCCCCCAGGACGTGGCCTTCCCGTCCTACCGCGAGCACGGCGTCGCGCACACCCGCGGCCTCGACCTCGCCGAGATCCTCCGCCTGTTCCGCGGGGTCGACCACGGCGGCTGGGACTCCGAGGCCCACAACTTCCACCTCTACACCCTGGTCATCGGGTCGCACTCGCTCCACGCGACCGGCTACGCCATGGGCGTCCAGCGCGACGGCCTCGTCGGCACCGGCGACCCCGAGCGCGACACCGCGGTCATCACGTACTTCGGCGACGGCGCGACCTCGCAGGGCGACGTGAGCGAAGCCCTCGGCTTCGCGGCCGTGAACAACGCCCCCGTCGTGCTGTTCTGCCAGAACAACCAGTGGGCCATCTCCGTCCCGACCTCGACCCAGTCCCGCGTGCCGCTGTACCGCCGCGGTGCCGGCTTCGGGGTCCCGAGCGTCCGCGTCGACGGCAACGACGTCCTCGCCTGCTACGCCGTGACCGCCGAGGCCCTCGAGCGCGCCCGCAGCGGCGGCGGCCCCACCTTCATCGAGGCCGTCACGTACCGCATGGGCGCGCACACCACCTCGGACGACCCCACGCGCTACCGCACCCGCGCCGAGGAGGACTACTGGCGCGACCGCGACCCGATCGCCCGCCTGCACGCGCTCCTCGTCGCCGAGGGCGCCTGGGACGACGAGGCCGCCGCAGCCCTCGAGGCCGAGTCCGAGGCCCTCGGCGAGCGGATCCGCACGAGCGTCCGCGCGCTCGGCAAGCCCGCCGCCGCATCCATGTTCGACCACGTGTACGCGACCGACCACCAGGTCGTCTCCCGCGAGAGCGCGTGGTTCGAGTCCTACGAGTCGTCCTTCACGGACCAGGGAGGCCACCGATGAGCGCCCCGACCACGAGCAGCACCAGCACCAGCAGCGCGGCCGGCAGGACCCCGGCCGCCGAGCCGGTCCCCACGGGCGTCCAGACGCTCCCGTTCGCCAAGGCCATCAACGCCGGCCTGCGCGCCGCCCTCGGCGGCGACGACAAGGTCCTGCTCATGGGCGAGGACATCGGCCCGCTCGGCGGCGTCTTCCGCGTCACCGACGGCCTGCAGGCGTCCTTCGGGGCCGACCGCGTCGTCGACACCCCGCTCGCCGAGTCCGGGATCCTCGGCACGGCCATCGGCCTCGCGCTGCGCGGCTACCGCCCCGTCTGCGAGATCCAGTTCGACGGCTTCATCTTCCCGGCCTTCGACCAGATCACCACCCAGCTCGCCAAGATGCACTACCGGTCGCGCGGGCGCCTCACGGTCCCCGTCGTCGTCCGCGTGCCCTACGGCGGTGGCATCGGTGCGGTCGAGCACCACTCCGAGAGCCCCGAGGTGCTGTTCGCGCACACCCCCGGTCTGCGCGTCGTCTCGCCCGGGTCGCCCCAGGACGCCTACACGATGATCCAGGAGGCGATCGCGAGCCCCGACCCCGTGCTCTTCTTCGAGCCCAAGGGACGCTACTGGGAGAAGGGCGCCGTCGACCTGTCCGAGGGGCCCTACGGTCGGCGTGCTGCGGAGCAGCAGGAGACGGCCGACGTGCAGGACGTCGCCGCCGACGAGCAGCCGGTGCGCGAGTCCATCACCGTGCGCGAGCCGGTCACCGTGTCCGAGGCCAACGGCTTCTCGACGCTCAACACGGCCGTCGTCGCCCGCCCGGGCACCGACCTCACGCTCGTCGCCTACGGGCCGACGGTCGCGACCGCGCTCAAGGTCGCCGAGGCCGCCGCGTCGGAGGGCACCAGCATCGAGGTGGTCGACCTGCGCTCCATCTCCCCGCTCGACACCGACACGGTCGTCGAGTCGGTGCGCAAGACCCACCGCTGCGTCGTGGTGCACGAGGCCCCGACCTTCCTCGGGACCGGTGCCGAGATCGCCGCGACCGTCACGGAGCGGTGCTTCTACGACCTCGAGGCACCCGTGCTGCGCGTCGGCGGGTTCCACACGCCCTACCCGGTCGCGAAGATCGAGCACGAGTACCTGCCGAGCCTCGACCGGGTGCTCGACGCCGTCGACCGGTCGCTCGCGTTCTGAGAGCATCAGACCAGCACAGGGCCAGCACCGCACCCGCACCGGTCACGCCAGACCAGCAGGCACAGCCCCGCAGACACCGCTCTACCGACACCGCCCACGGACCGGTCCGCGCCGCACGCGCGACCGGGACGCCCCATGCTCCACCTCAGCACCGCCGGAGGACCCCAGATGCCCACCTTTGAGCGCTTCAACATGCCGGACGCCGGCGAAGGCCTCACCGAGGCAGAGATCGTCGCGTGGCACGTCTCGGTCGGCGACACCGTCACCGTGAACCAGACGATCGTCGAGATCGAGACCGCGAAGTCGCTCGTCGAGCTGCCCTCGCCCTACGGCGGGGTCGTCACCGAGATCATCGAGCAGGTCGGCACCGTCGTCGAGGTCGGCCAGCCGATCATCGTCGTGGACACCGACCCGCACGGTGCGGCGCCTGCTGAGTCTGCGGGGTCCGTTGGGACCACGGCTCCGCAGGGCGGCGAGGCCAGCGCCGACGACAGCACCCCGACCACCCCGGACGCCGACGCCTCGACGTCCGGCTCCGAGGGCTCGGGGGCCGTGCTCGTCGGCTACGGCGTCGCGACCGGTGGGACCACGCGCCGTGCGCGTCGCGCGGCAGAGCCGGCAGCGGGGTCGTCGGCAGCAGGGTCGTCGGGAGCAGAGGCGACGGCAGCCGGCGCGCGCGCGGCGACGCCGGTCGCGCAGCAGCCGGCAGCACCGGCCGCTACCGAGACGCCCGCAGCCCGCCCGGCTGCGACCCAGCAGGCGGCGGGGATCCAGCCCGCACAGCCTCCGGCGGCGCTCGCCCCGCAGCGTCCGACCACGCAGCGCCCCGCCACCGCTCCCGCCGGAGCCGTGGCGCCGGCGGCCTTCGCGGCGCAGTCCGTCGGGTCCGTCTCGCAGGTCGCGCCACGGCCGGGGTCGCTCGCCGTCCGCGCCAAGCCTCCCGTCCGCAAGCTCGCCCGCGACCTCGGTCTCGACCTCTCGAGCGTCCCGGCGACCGGGCCCGGCGGCATCGTCACCCGAGAGGACGTGCTCGCGTACAGCGCCCAGGCGCAGCCCCGAGCCCTGGCGACCTACGTCGACGACGACGCCCCGTGGCTCGCGTCGGGCCAGGTGTCCTCCGACGGGCGCCAGACCCGCGTCCCGGTCAAGAGCGTGCGCAAGCGCACCGCCGAGGCGATGGTCTCGAGCGCCTTCACCGCGCCGCACGTCACGGTGTTCCAGACCGTCGACGTCACCAAGACGATGCGTCTGCTCGACCGGCTCCGCAAGGACCGCGAGTTCACCGACGTGCGCGTCACGCCGCTGCTCATCACCGCCAAGGCGCTCCTGCTGGCCGTCAACCGGCACCCCGAGATCAACGCGAGCTGGGACGAGAAAGCCCAGGAGATCGTCTACAAGCACTACGTGAACCTCGGCATCGCCGCGTCGACGCCGCGCGGCCTCGTGGTCCCCAACATCAAGGACGCCCACCGGCTCGGGCTCAAGTCCCTCGCCCAGGGGATCGCCGACCTCACCGCCACGGCCCGCGCCGGACGCACCAGCCCGACCGACATGTCCGACGGCACCATCACCATCACCAACGTCGGGGTGTTCGGCATCGACACCGGGACGCCGATCCTCAACCCCGGCGAGGCCGCGATCCTCGCCTTCGGCGCCATCCGCGAGCAGCCCTGGGTGCACAAGGGCAAGATCAAGAAGCGCTTCGTCACCCAGCTCGCGCTGAGCTTCGACCACCGCCTGGTCGACGGCGCCCTCGGGTCTCGGCTGCTCAGCGACGTCGCCGCGGTGCTCGAGGAGCCGGCCCAGGCGCTCGTCTGGGGCTGACCGGGCACGGGGCTGATCCGGCGCTGACCGGGCACCGCGCTGACCGCGCACGGTACTGACCGGACGCTGGGCTCCTCGAGCCCTCGGCGAGCATGCCGGAGGCCGGGGTGGCAGTGCCACCCCGGCGACCGGCGTCGTGCGGAGCGAGGCCAGCGGTGCTGCGAGCTACCTGCCCTGCGTGTCAGGTGCCCTGTGTCTCAGGTGCCCTGTCTGTCAGGCACCTGCGCGGCAGAGGTTCCTGCACGCCAGCCAGCCTGCCCAGCCTCAGGCCTTGCCCCGCAGCGCGGTGCGACGGAGCACCAGGCCGGCGAGGAGCAGCAGGCCCGTGAGGGCGAGCAGGCCAGGGGCCTGGGTCCCGGTGTGGGCGAGCTCGGACGTCGGCGCTCCCTGCGCCGTCCAGCCGGAGCCGGAGACCGCGGACGACTGACGGTCGCCAGAGCCCGTGGCAGCGAAGCCGGTGACGGCAGAGCCGTCGGTGCCCACGGTGATCGTGCCACCGGCGCCGCCGCCGGTGATCCCGGAGCCGGCCGGGACGGCCGGTGTCGTCGGGTCGGTGGTGTCGGTGCCGTCGACCGGGTCGGTGGTGTCGGTCGAGTCGACAGGCTCGGTCGGGTCGACCGGGTCAGTCGGGTCCACCGGGTCGGTGGGGTCGGTCGGGTCGACGGGGTCCGTCGGGTCGACCGGGTCCGTCGGGTCCACCGGGTCGGTGGGGTCCGTCGGGTCGACAGGGTCGGTCGGGTCGACCGGGGTGACGGGCTGTCCGGGGACGACCACGGTGCTCTCGGCGTCGCCGATCACGCCGACGGCGATCCCGGAGAGGTCGACGCCGAGGGAGACCGGGGCGGTGATGCCCAGGTCGTTCAGCAGGCCGTCGAGCAGACCGCCGGTCGAGACGCCGACGGGAGTGGTCGGGGCCGCGGTCCCGGTGCCGTCCTGCACGGTGGTCGAGGTGGCGTCGCCGATCACGCCGAGCGCGAGCCCGGAGAGGTCGACGTCCACGGCGACCGGCGCGGTGACGTCGGTGCCGTTGGCGATGCCGTCAGTGGTTCCCGGGGTCCCGGGAGTGCCCTCGGCCGGGGGCGTCGGGGTGGAGCCACCGGTGCCCGGTGCGGGCGACGGCGCGACGACGGTGGTCGAGGTCGCGTCGCCGACCACGCCGAGCGCGAGCCCGGACAGGTCGAGGTCCACGACCACCGGGGCGAGGACCCCGGTGCCGTTGAGGATGCCGTCGGTCACGGTGCCCGACGTGCTTCCGGTGACCGGAGTGGCCGGAGTGGCCGGAGCCGCGGGGGCCGTGCCGGTGGTCGGTGCGACCACGGTGGACTCCGCGTCACCGACCACGCCCACGGCGATCCCGGAGAGGTCGAGGTCGACGGTGACCGGTGCGGTGACGTCGGTGCCGTTGGCGATGCCGTCGGTCACGGGCGCGGGGACCGGGGTGGTCTCCGGGGCCGGTGCGGGCGCTTCGGGTGCCGGTGCCGGTGCGGCGGGTGCGGGTGCCTCGATGACGGTGGACTCGGCGTCGCCGATCCCACCCACGGCGATGCCGGAGAGGTCGAGGTCGACCGCGACGGGTGCCGTGACGTCGGTGCCGTTGGCGATGCCGTCGGTCACGGGTGCCGGGACCGGGGTGGTCTCGGGAGCCGGTGCGGCCTCAGGGGCCGGGGCCGGAGCTGCGGGTGCCTCGACGACGGTGGACTCGGCGTCGCCGATCCCACCCACGGCGATGCCGGAGAGGTCGAGGTCGACCGCGACAGGGGCGGTGACGTCGGTGCCGTTGGCGATGCCCTCGGTAACCGGGGCAGCGTCCGCGGGCGCCTGGACCGGGAGCTCGGCCGCAGGGCCCTCACCCACCACCGGTGCTGCCGGAGCTGCCGGGGCGGGCTGGACGACCGTGCTGGTCGCGTCGCCCAGGAGCCCGAGCGACAGGCCCGAGAGGTCGACGCCGACGGATACCGGGGCGATCACCTCCGACCCGTTCGCGATGCCGTCTGTGTCTGCTGCGTGGGCTGCTGCTGTGCCTGCGAGCACCAGACCGCTGGCGACCAGCGTGGTGCGCAAGGCGCGCTTGACGTACGTGTTCATGAGAGTTCGTTCCTGACCGGGAGAAGAGTGCGTGCAGACCGGACGGTCCGCCGCGGGCGCTGTCGACGACGAGGGTCGACGAGGCCCGCTCAGTCAGGTGCTACGGAGATGTCCTGAGCGACGTCCTGCCACGGGGCGACGTCACCCGCGGTGAGGACCCACGCCGCGAGCAGCGGCATGGACGGGTCGGTCGGGAGGATCGCGTCGGTCGCCCACGGTGCACGGGGCGACGCGGCGGAGGCACCCGGGGCGGTCGGTGCCGCCGGTGCTGCGGGCGCCGGGGCGATCGGCTCGCCGAGGCTGGGAGAAGGGTGGCCCGACCCGGCGTGCGCGCCAGCTGCAGAGGCGGCGGGAGCGACCTCCGAGGGGGCGGTGGAGCCGGTCGAGGAGAGCGTGCCGGCGAAGGGCGAGCCCGACACCCGGTGGTCGCCGAGGCCGCCCTGGGTCCCGCGGAGGTCCGCGCTCGATGCGGACGCGTCGGTCGCGGTGCCAGAGGTGCTGGTGGTCGCCGGGGTCCCGGCGGTGACGGTGTCGGCGGTGCCGGCAGTCGGAGGGGTGATGGGAGTGGGCGGCAGGAGACCGGCCCCCGGCGTCTCGTCGTCCGGAGCTCCGTCGCCCGGGTCGGTCCCGGGGCCCTCGGTACCTGGGTCACCGGGGTCCGGTGGCAGGACGGGGTCCACCACAGGCAGGAGGGGGATCACGACAGGCCCGAGCACCGGCTCGAGCACGGGGGACAGCGCGTCGACCACCGGGGCGATCGCACCGGTCACAGGGGCGAGGGCCGCCAGCACGGGGTCGAGGGCCGCGACGACCGGGGCCACCACTCCGAGGACGGGGGAGACGATCGTCCCGAGTGCTGGCGACAGGGCGCCGAGCACCGGGGTGAGCACGGGGGAGACGACGGCGCCGACAGCTCCGCTGACCGGGGCGGTCGCTCCGGCGACGGACTCCACGACCGGGACGACGACGCCGTCGACCACTGGTGCGACACCGTCGGTGACGGGTGCGAGAGCCCCGTCGACCACGGGGGTGACGACCGGGACCACGACGTCCTCGACCACCGGCGCGACAACCGCGCCCACGGTGCCCTCGACGACCGGCGCGACGGTCTCGTCGAGGACCGGGGTGACGGCGTCGACGACCGGGGCCGCGACGCCTTCCACGACGGGAGCGGCGACGTCCACGACCACCGGTGCGACGACGGTCTCGACCACGGGTGCGACGACCTCGTCGACGACGGGGGTGACCACGTCCTCGACGACGGGCACCACGACCGCGTCGACGACAGGCGCGACGACGTCCTCGACGACGGGGGTGACCACCTGGTCGACGACCGGCGCGGTGACAGGGGCGACAGCACCTCCGGCGCCGCCGACGAGGTCGGACACCGCCCCGGTGACCGGGGCGGTGACACCCGCGACCGTCCCGGCGAGCGCGTCGGTCAGGTCGCCGACACCGGTGCCGACCTCCGTGAGGCCCTGCAGCAGGCCGCCGCGCGGCGCAGGCTCGTCGGCCTGGGCGGCGGGAGACAGGGCCATGGCGAGACCGCCGGCAACCACGAGCGTCCCGAGCCCCGTGAGACCGCGCCCCACCCAGCGTCTGGCGCCGGCACCGGGTGCGTGCGAGGCGCCGCGGGGGTCCGGGGCAGCCATCGTGGTCTCCGAGGGTGGGTCTGAGCGTCGAGCAGCTCTGAGAACAGGTGTGTCCACGCTATGACCGCACGCTCACGTGTGCCAGGTCACAGGGCCCTCGGGCGGATACTCTGCGGGTTTCCACATGTCGTGCGGTTTTCCGCACATGCACGCCACACCGAGAAGTCGCGCCGTACCGAGTCGTCACGACATGCGAGACGCCACGACGTGCCGAGGTTGCGCCCGCGCCTCAGGTGCTCTGCAGCAGCCCGATGAACTCGTCGGCCATGTCGAGCTTGCGGGCGAGGTCTGCCCGTCGCTCCTGCGCGGAGGTGACGTACGCGTCGAGCCTCGAGCGCAGCGCCCCGTCCTCGTCGGCCGCTCCGGCGCGCAGCTGGTCGACGACCTCGAGCAGGTCGGCCATCTCCTCGAGGCTGAACCCGAGCGGCTTCATGCGGCGGATGACGAGGAGGCGCTCGAGGTCGTGCTCGGTGTAGAGGCGGAAGCCGCCGTCGGTGCGCCCGGACGGCTTGAGCAGGCCCGTCTCGTCGTAGTGGCGCAGGCTGCGCAGGGACATGCCCGTCCGCTCGGCCAGCGCCCCGATGTGCATGGTGGGGAGGGCGTCGCCGGGGGTCGGGGCGTCAGGGGCGGTCATCGGGCGGTCATCGGTGGTCGTCTCCTCGCTGCGGCCCGCACGGACCGTCGTCAACCCTACCCTCACGTTAGGGTAGAGTCTGGCGCGTCGACCGTCGTCGACGCCCACCATCATCTCGCGCCCGCAGCCTCGCCGAGCCCGCGCCGAGCACCTCCCCCGAGGACACCCGTGCCACTTCTCCCTCGACGTCGCCCTGGCAAGACACCGGCCGAGCCGACGCACCCCGCCGGGCACTCCGCCGAGCACCCCGCCCCGGAAGCCACCCCGCACCCCGTCGCCCCGCCCGAGGCCGACGCCGCGCACTCCGTCCGTGCCGCGCTGCGCTCTCCGCGCCGCCTGCGGACCGAGGCCCTCGGCGGTCTCGTCGTCGCGCTCGCCCTCATCCCCGAGGCGATCTCCTTCTCGATCATCGCGGGCGTCGACCCCCGGCTCGGGCTGTTCGCCTCGTTCACGATGGCCGTCTCGATCGCCTTCCTCGGTGGGCGCCCTGCCATGATCTCGGCCGCCACCGGGGCGGTCGCCCTGGTGATCGCACCGGTGGCCCGCGAGCACGGCGTCGACTACCTCGTCGCGACCGTCATCCTGGCCGGGATCGTCCAGGTGCTCCTCGCCGTGCTCGGCGTGGCACGCCTCATGCGCTTCATCCCGCGCTCGGTCATGGTCGGCTTCGTCAACGCCCTCGCGATCCTCATCGTCATCGCGCAGGTGCCGCACCTCGTGGACGTCCCGCTGCTCGTGTACCCGCTGGTGCTCGCCGCGATCGCGATCCTGGTCCTGCTGCCCCGGCTCACCACCGTCGTCCCCGCGCCCCTCGTGACGATCGTCCTGCTCACCGCCGCCACGGTCGTCTTCGCGGTCCACGTCCCGACAGTCGGCGACGAGGGCGCGCTCCCCGACTCGCTGCCCACCCTGCTCGTCCCCGACGTCCCCCTCACCCTCGAGACGCTGCGCATCATCGCGCCCTACGCGCTCGCCATGGCCGTCGTCGGGCTCCTCGAGTCCCTCATGACCGCCAAGCTCGTCGACGACGTCACCGACACCCACTCCGACAAGACCCGCGAGGCCTGGGGCCAGGGTGCCGCGAACGTCATCACCGGGTTCTTCGGAGGCATCGGCGGCTGCGCGATGATCGGGCAGACCATGATCAACGTCAAGGCGTCCGGGGCCCGCACCCGCATCTCGACCTTCCTCGCCGGGGTCTTCCTCCTGGCCCTCGTCGTCGGCCTCGGCGACGTCGTCGCGGTCATCCCCATGGCCGCGCTCGTCGCCGTCATGGTCATGGTCTCCGTCGGCACCTTCGACTGGCATTCGGTCCGCCCCTCGACGCTGCGCCGCATGCCCAAGAGCGAGACCGCCGTCATGGTCGTCACCGTCGCGGTGGTCGTCGCGACGCACAACCTCGCGGTCGGCGTCGTCGCCGGCGTCCTCGTGGCCACGGTGCTGTTCGCGCGTCGCGTAGCGCACCTCACCGACGTCGTCGCGACCGACGAGCCGTCCGGCACCCGCGTCTACACCGTCACCGGCGCCCTGTTCTTCGCGTCGTCCAACGACCTCGTCTACCGCTTCGACTACGCCGGCGACCCGGCCGAGGTGGTCATCGACCTCAGCGGCGCCCAGGTGTGGGACGCCTCGACCGTCGCGACCCTCGACGCCATCACCACGCGGTACGCACGCCGCGGCACCACCGTGACCATCCGCGGGCTCGACGACGCGTCGGCCGCCCGGCACGCGCGCCTCACCGGGACCCTGGGCGGCGAGGGCTGACACAGCGGTCCCCGCCCCACCGCGCGTGGCAGGACACCCGCCCGTAGCGTGGACGGATGAGCTACGAGACCACACCCACGACCACAGACGTCCGGTGGCCCGGAGCCACCTCTGAGCTCGACCCCGCCCCGGACCACGGCGAGACGTCGTACACCGGGCACGGGCGCCTCGCCGGGAAGCGGGCGCTCATCACCGGCGGCGACTCCGGCATCGGCCGCGCCGTCGCCATCGCCTACGCCCGCGAGGGAGCCCACGTCGTGATCGGGCACCTGCCCGAGGAGCGCGAGGACGCCGCCTCGACCCTCGAGCTGGTCCGCGCCGAGGGCGTCACCGGGCTGGGCGTCGAGGTCGACGTCCGGACGCCCGCCGCCAACGCCGCCCTCGTGCAGCAGGCGGTCGCCGAGGTCGGCGGGATCGACATCCTCGTCGCGAACGCCGCCTACCAGATGGCCCAGCCCGGCGGCCTCGAGGACTACTCGCCCGAGCAGGTCCAGCGCGTCTACGAGACCAACGTGTTCGGCACCCTCTGGCTCGTCCAGGCGGCACGCCCGCACCTCGAGGCAGGAGCGTCGATCATCGTGACCACCTCGATCCAGGCGTACTCGCCGTCCGAGGCCCTCCTCGACTACGCCTCGACCAAGGCCGCGCTCAACAACCTCGTCGTCAACCTGGCGGGCGACCTCGGCCCGGACGGCATCCGTGTCAACGCCGTCGCCCCCGGACCGATCTGGACACCGCTCATCCCCGCGACCATGCCCGAGGACAAGGTGAAGAGCTTCGGCCAGGACACCCCGCTCGGCCGCATGGGCCAGCCCGTCGAGCTCGCCGGCGCCTACGTGTTCCTCGCCTCGGACGACGCGAGCTACGTCTCGGGCACCGTCATCGGCGTCACCGGCGGCAAGCCGGTGTTCTGAGGGAGGAGAGATCCCTCGAGGACCCGACGGCACCTGAGCGCACAGAGAGGCCGCACCCACGACGGGTGCGGCCTCTCTGTGCGGGGCGGCGGTGATCCCTGAGCGCCAGGCGCGGCAGCGCGGCGACGTGCGCTCGGCGTCTGGTCAGTCGAGCCGCACCGTCTCGCCCGAGGTCAGGACCAGGTGCTGCGCACCCGTCCCCGGCCCTCCCTCGCCGAGCATGCGGTTGACCAGCCCGAGGCCGCGGTCGTTGAGGGCCCCGTCGTGCACGGACACGGTGCGCGCGGGGCTCACGGCGCGGACCCAGTCGACGATCTCCTGCAGCTTGGACCACGGGGCGTGCGCCGGGGTCAGCAGCGTCTCGACCGGTCGGCCCGGCATCGTGAAGGCGTCACCGGGGTGGAACACCGTCCCGTCCACCACGAAGCCCACGTTCTGCAGCCGGGGCAGGTCGGGGTGGATCGTCGCGTGCCACTCGCCCACGGCGGTGACGTCGAACCCGGCCGCGGTGAAGGTGTCGCCGTCGCGGACCGCCGTCACGCGCCCGTCGCGGTCGCCGAGGATCTCCGCGACCGCCGCCGTGGTCCATACGCGCAGGTCGGGGTTGGCCGCCCACGCCGCCTCGAGAGCCGCGACGTCCAGGTGGTCCGGGTGCTCGTGCGTCACCAGCACCGCGCCGGCGTCGCCGATCACCCCCGGCTCCGTGAAGCCGCCCGGGTCGATCACCAGCCGACGACCAGCGTCGGAGAGTACCACGCAGGCATGACCGTACTTCGTCAGATCCATGCGCTCCACGCTACGTCGTGCCCTGGGTGCGGGCATCACGGGACTGCGTGGCCGCGGGCGCGGAGCGCCGCAGCACGAGGGTGGCACGACACGGCCCCGGGCGTGGACGCCGAGCCGCCCGTGTGCACCCCGTAGGCCTCGTGCCCGGCACCCGCAAGTGTGTCCGAGAAGCCCTGCGTGCACCCTGCGCGCGGTTAACGTCGGCGATGTCCGCAACGCGGCGGATCGAGCGGCAAGGGGGCTTGACGTGGTTGACAGCATCTTGAGGCAGAATTTGATAGCGCGAGTCCTGGCGATCATCCTGACGGCCGCCCTTCTCGGGTTGGTGGTCCCGGTCGCCGCTCCGGCCGCTTCCGCTCCGCGGCTGGACCTCCCGCCCGGGTGCTCGGCACCGCCGGTGTGCACGTTCAGGGTCGACACGCGACCCCCTGAGGTGGTCTTCGCCGAAGGTTTCACGCCGCTCGGAGACAGAGATCAGCTGCTCGCGCATGCGGTCGGGTACTTCGACGAGGGCTTGACCGGCAGCGCGTTCGTGTCGACGGTGAGCGATTTGGACCTCGCCAACGTGATGATGCGGGGCCGGGGCGAGAGCTTCTGGGTATACGCAGTCTGGAGGTCGGAGAACTTCTTCTCGCTGAACAGCTCTCTGGAGGCGTTCGCGGGGGATCTTCAGGATGCGGGCCGTGCAGCCGACGCAGACCGGGTGCTGGAGCTGCTCAACCAACGCCGCGCGTTCGACGAGTGGTCCGCACTGGGTGGGATCCCGGCTGAGCACGTGATCGGCGCCTTTCCCCGCCAATCCCCGGTGGGAGACTGGCACGGGTGGGTGGAGAACCCGGACACGATCCGGCCGGTGGACCTGCCGCCCGCCGAGCCCTACGGCATCGACTTCGCCGAGCTCGACCTGATCCCGCCGTGTCGTCCTGGCTCCGCGCGGGCCGGAGCCTGCTCGGGCCCGACGACAGAGGAGGAGCTGGCCGACTTCCATGACGCGTTCGACGCCACGTCCGGCGAGGTGCGGTTCACCGCGTTCCCTGACGAGCTGAGCACGGACAGCAAGACCTTGCTCGGTCCGCTCAGCGAGTCGAACGAGGCGCTACGAGCCTTTGACGCCTCGGCAGGTGCGGGTGGGTTCGCCGATCTGAGGCTCGCTCTGGCCGAGTCGATCCCTGCGGACCTCGCTCGCCTGGAGGCGGTGACTGCGAGCGACACGCTGATCTCGAAGGTGATGGAGACGGTGGGGCGGTCGGTCGACGTCGGCAGCGAGCTCATCCCCTACCTGGGGGTCGCTGCGACGGGCTACGCGCTGCGCGAGGACGTGGACCACGGTAACTGGGCGGACGTGGGCTTCGACTCCGTGGCGCTCGCGCTGCAGAGCATCGAGATGGTCCAGCCGGAGCTGGCGGTGTTCGTGGAGCCGGTGCTGCTGGCCGACCTCGCGGTCCAGTGGATCGTGGATCGGTTCCGGCCAGGGCCGGCGCCGGCGCCGGCGCCTGACCTGGGTCACCTGTGGGAGATGTACGACGAGCTCGACTCCGTGCCCGAGGCGCTCGAGCGGGCGTTGACCACCGTGCGCGTCCAGCACCTCGGCGACGCCTTCCAGGATCTGCGTCAGGAGCACCTCGAGGGCACCTTGGACCCACGACTGGCGGCAGACCTCGACACCTTGGAGAGGATGCGCTTCGGCTACGTGCTGGCGGCCGTGCGTCACGCGGTCGACGCCGGTGACGGGGTCAGCATCCCCACCGGTCAGATCCGTGAGCACCAGCTGGGCCTCCTGGCGGAGATCGAGACCGCGTTCGACGACGCGGCCCGCCACCGTGAGGAGCAGTACCGCATCGCGAACGATGCCCAGATGAAGGCCTCCGTGCGTCACACCGCAGAGGCCAGCGGACCGTGGACCCAGGCGTACGACTCCCTCCTCTCCGCTTTCAGGCAGCAGGTTGCCGTCCCGCACCTTCGCGGCCTGGAGACGGCGGTCTGGGAGGAGCAGCGGCGGGTCGGTACGAATGTTGCCATCGCCTACCCGGGGGTGTGCTTTGTCCCGACGCACCCTGAGTGCGTCGGTTTCCGGCAGAAGGTGATCGACGACCGCGTCGACATCATGGTGAGTCTGCACTCCGAGCGTGACGCGCTCGATCAGTGGTGGACCGGTGTCCCGGACTACCTCGCCGGAGATCGTCCGGGCGCGGTGTGGCCGGCTGACTTCGTCGACTTCAGCTCCGATCCTCAGCTCCTGCCGGCGCAGGGCAGGCTCTGCGCCCCGCAGGGGCATCGCTTCTCGCCGAACGGCAATCACCGTATCCAGCTGACGCTCTGTGCTGACACTGCTCACGGTGCGCCGGGCGCTCCGCACGGGCGGACCGTCGTCAGGGTCTCAGGAACTGTCGAGTACCGGAACATCTTCGGCGGATGGCGGCCGCGCAGCGGGGACGTGGTGGCCGGCACCGTCATGACGATCCGCAAGCACGGCGTCGTGGCGGAGGAGGCGCGCCGCACCGTGCCGTTGCCGCGTGGCCAGATCCAGGTGCTGGAGTTCCCCCACAGCGACAGGATCCTCGGGGGCTACCCGGTGAACCTGAGCCTGCGGTTCTCGGAGGATGGGGGCTACGGGCCGTCGCAGAACCCGAGCGACATCTACGTCAACGAGACCTTCTATTTCCCCGCTGGACCGAGGTGAACCTCCAGACGTCAGCGGCTGGGGCGTCGCTGGTCGTACCCTCGCGCAAGGTCGAGCCCGGACAGGCTGATCGTCGACGACGCCTTGGCGACCTCCGCAGCGGCCAAGATGTTCATGGTCTCGGCGGTCACCGCCCGCACCAGGGCGCACCGGTTCCGGGCCGGAGGGCCAGCAGGGATGGTCGATCGTCCGAGCTCGTCGCCGGCCAAGCCCTCCCCGGCTACCTGACTGCTCAGGACACCTAGCCCAGCACGCGGCGCAGGTAGTCGTTGCGGAACACACCCTGCGGGTCGAGCCTGGCCGCGAGCTCGCGGAACTCCGCGAGCCTCGGGTACAGCTCGGCGAGCCGCGCCTGGTCGGTGGTGAAGAGCTTGCCCCAGTGCGGGCGGGCGTCGAAGGGGGCGAGAGCCTCCTCGATCACCGGCAGCAGCGCCTCGACCTCGTCCTGGCGCTGCAGCCACGTGAAGTGGATGCCCACGGCGTCCTGCGCGCCGCTCGGGCTGAGCCAGAAGCCGTCGGCCGCCACGGTCCGGATCTCGGTGACCTGGAGCAGCGGGACGATGCGGTCGCGCAGCGCCCGGACCGCGGCGACCGCCGCGACGGCGTGCTGGCGGGGCACCAGGTACTCGCTCTGCAGCTCGTCGCCGTTGCTCGGCGTGAACGCCATGCGGAAGTGCGCGAGCCGCTCGTGCGCGGGACCCGCGACCCCCAGCTGCTCGGTGCAGCTCTCCGCGGAGATCCCGGGCAGCGGGTGCAGCGGCACGGGGGAGCGCCGGGCGCCGTGGAAGTCCTCGCCGAGGGCGAGCGCCCCGCCCGGGCGGGACTCGAGCTCGTCGACGCGGCTCTTGAGCCACACCTGGTCCATCGCGTCGTCGCGCCACCGCGTGAACACGCTCACCGAGTACGCCGCGCCGAGCACGGCGTCGACGTCACGCTCGAAGGACTCCCACGGGAGGTCGACGAACACGTCCTGACGGACCTCGAAGGTCGGCTCCACGGCGAGCGTCACCCGCGTCACGACGCCCAGCGCGCCGAGGTGCACCACGGCGGCGTCGAAGGGCACGGTGTGGTCAGACGGCGCGGTGATGTCAGAGGGCGCGGTGCTGGTGGACGGCCCGGTGCTGGCGGTGTCCCCGCGCCGGACCGTGAGCACCTCGCCGGTGCCGGTGACGATCTCGAGGGCGACGACGGCCCCGCCCAGCCCCTGGTTGGTCACGCCGGAGCCGTGGGTGGCGGTCGCGATCGCCCCGGCGACGCTGATGTGCGGCAAGGACGCGAGGTTCGGGACCGCGTAGCCGTGCTCGAAGAGCGCCGTTGCGAGGTCGCCGTAGCGGGCTCCGCCCGAGACCGTCACGGTCGTGGCGCCGGAGGCGTCGGTGTCGACCACCAGCGTGCTCGCGTCGACCGGCTCGAAGCGGTCGAGGCTCAGGTGCGTGCCGGTGGTGTCGGCGATGTCGTTGAAGCAGTGCCTCGAGCCGAGGGCCCGCACGGGCCCGCCCGAGGTGACGGCCTCCCGCACCTCCTCGAGGGTGGTCGGCCGGAGCAGGTCGACCGCCCGGTACTCGAGGTTGCCCGCCCAGTTGGAGCGGTCGGTCGTCTGCGTGCTCACGTCATCGGTCACGCTGACCATTGTGGCTCACCCGGGTGGGTGGGGCCACGAGGGGCAGGCGAAGGACGCTCTCGACTCACCACCTACCACTGCGGCGTCCCCGGGTCGTAGGGGGCGCCGTCGTCCGTGTAGTCCTCCGTCTGCTGGCGCTCGCGCTCGGCGTCCTCCGCGCGCTGCTCCAGCTGTTCCCGGCGTTCCTGCTCGGCAGGGTCCGGCGGGGGCTCGCCCTCCTCACCCTCGGGCGGAGGGTCGGCCTGGTCGTCCTCGCCGCCGCCGTCCTCGGGCGGGGGCGGGTCCTCGAGGGCCTCGCGCTTCTCCCGCGCCTCGGTCTCCCGGTCGACGTTGCGCTGCCGGGACTCGTCGTCGTCGGGGCAGCCGCCCTCGACCCGGACGCTGTTCGCGGTGCGGTACAGCTCCTCGGCCTCGAGGTACGTGGCGATCGCCTCGAGGCGGAACGGCTCGGGGTCGGGCGCGACCGACCCGTCGGTCGGACCGTCCGGGCCGAGCGCCGCGAGGGCCTCCTGCGCCGCGGTCATCTCCACGACGAGCGCGTCCGCGGCGAGGTGCGCCACCTCGGCGCGCATCTCGTGCGCGACCGACAGGTTGGCGCGCACCAGGCACGCCGGGAGCGCCCCGGCCTCCTCGGCGGAGAGCGACGACATGTCCTCGGGCAGCGCGGGCGCCGCCGCGAGGGCCTCGTCGAGCAGGCTGACGGCAGGGTCGAGCTCGCCCGCGGCGAGGACCGAGGTGCCCTCGTTGAAGAACACCTTCCACTGCTCGGCGACGTTCCACGTCTGCAGCCGGTGGTACCCGTCGGCGGCCTCGGCGTAGGACTGCGCGTCGAAGTCCTCGCTCGCCGCGTTCGCGACGACCGGCACCGAGAGGGCCTTCCCGACCACCACGAGGGCCAGCACCATGAGCGGCGACGACCACAGCAGCAGGTTGCGCCGGCGTCGCAGGCGGGCCTTGCGAGCCTGGACGCCGGCGTCGGAGGCCTCCCGGGCGGCGCGCTCGGCGGCCTGGTGGGCGAGGTGCGCGCGGCGGGTGCTGGTGGTGTCGGACGCCTCGGCAGCGGGGCCGCCAACGGCGCCCGGCGCGCCGGGCGTCCCCTGCGTCCCCTGCGCCCCTCGCCGCGAGTGCGTCGGCAGGTCGGGTCCGGTCCGGTCAGCCATGGGTCAGCCCCACCTTTCGTCCGATGCGGCGTCCGGCACCCCAGACCTCGAGGCCGAGCAGCCCCGTGAGCGCCACCGCGAAGGGCCACAGCAGCGGCTGGAAGGAGGTCACCGCGCGGCGCCCGTCGGTCGCGATGACGTCGGCGTCGATGCCGCCCGTGGCCTCGGTGGTCGGTCCGGGCGTCGTGCGGTGCAGGTACTCCACGCCGAGCTCGCCGGCGACGGCCTGCAGCTCGGCCTCGTCGATCCGTGAGATCGCGTCGGTCGTACCGCCGCCCGAGTAGTCGACGATGTAGTCGCCCTCCTCGATGTCGCCGCTCGGCGAGAAGTCGAGGGAGTGCATCCGCCCGCCCTCGTCGGTGCCGTACCCGAAGACGGCGCCGCCGTCGACGAGCGGTGCGAGGTCGGCGTACGACTGCCGGGTGCCCGAGGCGGTGTTCTCGCCGTCGCTGAGGAAGAACACGAGGCGCACGTTGGCCGGGCGCTGCTCGACGGAGCCCTGGAGGGCGCGCGTCAGCTCGTCGAGGGGTCGGTCGACGAGCGACCCGCGCGACCGGTAGGTCAGCTCGCGGTCGGCCGTCTCGGTCCACGCCCGTACGGCGCGGGTGTCGGTGGTGAGCGGCAGCTGGCGGGTGGCCTGGGAGTCGAAGGAGATGACCGAGTAGCGGGCACCCGGGATCTCCTCGACGACGCTGAGCACGTCGGCCTTGGCACCGTCGAGCCGCTTGGACTCTCCGTCGTAGTCCTCGGCGGCCATCGACCCGGTGCGGTCCACCACGAAGAACACGTCGACCGCGGCGGCGGCCGAGTCGGTCGAGGTGCGGGGGACGCTCGGGCCCAGGCCCATCACGCCGACCACGAGCACCAGGCCGAACCGCACCGACCAGGACGCCGCCTGGGCGCGACCGGTCGAGGAGCCGGCGCGCAGGCCGCGGACCGCCAGGACGGCGGTGACCACGAGCAGGGGGAGGACCACGAGGACGAGGACGGCCACGGGAAGGACCGGGTGCAGGCTCATTCGCGCAACCTCCACTGGACGAGGACGAGCAGGCCGACGCCGACGAGCGCCACCCAGACCCACGGCCCGGCCTTGTCGGCCTGGCTGATCTCGGGGGCGGCGTCGAGGTCGACGGCCTGCTGGGACTGGACGTCCTCGACCATCGCCTCGACGGCCCGCGGGTCGTCGCTGAAGAAGTACATGCCCCCGGCACCCTCGAGCGCGTCGCCGTACTCGCGGGCGCGCGGGCTGTCGGCGTCCTCGCCGGGCACCGCGCCGTAGAGGCCGTTGACGGTGACGTCCCGCGAGGAGGCGAGGTCGACGGCCTCCTGGAGCGTGTAGATCGGGGTGCCGAGCAGGTCGTTGTCGGTCGCGAGGACGATCGATCGGGACCGCTCGGAGTCCTCCCGGTCGAACATCAGCGAGCAGCTGGCGAGCCCGTCGCCGATGAGCGAGGAGCCCTCGGAGCTGCCGAGGGTGCCGGCGGTCAGCCGCAGGTACCGGTCGACCAGCTCCATGTCGTCGGACTCCAGCAGCCGCGGGTCGAGGGCGGCCTTGGCCTCCTCGAGCTGCTCGCGGACCAGCGTGTAGTCGTCCGTCAGCGGGAACACCGTCCGGGAGGTCGAGTTGAAGATCGACAGGGCGATGCGCTCGCCCTCGAAGCTGTCGACCAGCTCGGAGAACACGTCGACGATCTGCTGGTCGTACTCGATCATCGAGCCCGACACGTCGAGGCACAGCACGATGTCACGCGTCGCGAGCTTCCCCTGGCTCGTCGTGACGTCGACCGGCCGTGCGGCGAGGAACCCGGCCGCGACCGCGACGAGCGCGATGGTCGCGACCCCGGCCCACTGGAGCGCCCGGTACCGCCGCACCCACGCAGCCATCTGCGGGATGTGCTCGACGTAGTCGGAATTGGCGACCCACACGGCCTCCTCGTCCTTGACGGGGTGCGGCCGGTGCACGAGGTACCAGGCGATCGCCCCGACGACGGCGACGACGCCGAGCACGAGCGGCACGGCCCACGGCCACACGATCGACGACGTGACCGTCTCGGCGGCCAGGTGCGTGGTCGCCTCGGTGACGTGCGCGGTCGCTCCGGTGAGGTGCGTGTCGGCGTTCACCATGTGCTGATCACCGTCCGGGCTCCCTCGACGCTCTCGACGCCGGTGACCGTCGTGGCCTCGGAGAACGCGGGCTGGTAGTAGTACGCGATGAGGTTGGCGAGGTTGCCGGCCCCGGTGAGGCCCTCGATGTCGGTGAGGGTCATGACGGTCGTGTCGATGCCGCGGCGTCGACCGGCGAAGCCGCGCACGATGCCGCTGAGCCGCAGGTGCAGCTCGCGGACGTCGATCTCCTGGGCGTGGAACGCCCGGCTCGCCTCGTCGACCTGCCCCAGGTACAGGGCGCGCAGGTCGCGGAAGGGGTCGGTGCCGGGCGAGAACGTCACCTCGGGCTCCTTTCCCGTCGGGGCGACGGGGCGGTGGCGGGTCAGCACGAGGACGACCACCAGCCAGGCGGCGAGCAGCGCGATGACCAGGACACCGGTGATCGCCCACCACGGGCTGAAGGCCTGGGGCCCCACGAGGTCATCGATCGGCACGCTTCTGCCTCCCCAGCAGGTCGACGAGCTGGACGACCGCGTGGTCGGAGCCCGTGGCGGTCATCCCGTGGATCTGCTGGCGGCGCAGCAGGTCGGCGACCATCTGACGACGCGCGCGGACCACCTGCTCGCCGGACCGCTGCAGGCCGCGGCGGCGCTGCAGGAACGCGGGCAGCTCGAGGTCGGCGTCGACGTCGCGCACCGGCTTGGAGGTCGCCCCGGCGGTGAGGGTCAGCGCGGAGGCGTCGGCGACGGCCAGGACCATCACCTCGTGGCGCACGCGCAGCTGGCGGAGCAGCTGCTCGTGACCGGGCTCAGGGCGTGCCTCGTCGGTGATGATCATCATGAGCGAGCGCCGCGTGAAGGCGTTCATCGCCCGCTCCAGCGGACGGTTGAGGTCGCTCGGCGGGGCGTCGATGTCGTAGGCCCCGGCCAGCACGTGCAGCATGAGCTCGAGCTCCTGCGTGCTCGACCGCGGGGGACGCTGCAGCAGGCGCTCGGAGTCGCCGGCCACCAGGGCGACCCTGTCCCCGCGGTCCCGGGCGAGGTAGGCGACGAGCGAGGCCATGAACACGGCGACCTCGGACTTCTCCTCGCCGCCCGCGGCGAGCGCGGCCATGTTGCGGCCGGTGTCGGCGACGATCACGAGGTTGAGGTTGGACTGCCGGGCGAACCGGCGGATCACGGGGATGCCGGCCCGCGCGCTCGACTTCCAGTCGATGTCGCCCACGTCGTCGCCGGGCGTGTAGAGCGACAGGTCGTCGAAGTCCTGGCCGTGCCCCTTGAGGATCGACCGGTGGCGTCCCTCGAGCAGCCCCGACGCACGGCGTGCGAGGGGCAGGTCGAGCCTCGCCCTGACCTGCGCGAGCCGTGAGGTGGAGTCCATGACGGCCTACGGTGTGGGGACGGCGTCGAAGATCGCGTCGATGAGCTGCTCGGGCTGCACGTTGTTGGCGAGCGCGTCGAAGGTGCGGACCAGGCGGTGGCGCAGCACGGCGTGCCGGGTGGCCTTGACGTCGTCCGGGACCACGAAGCTCCGGCCGGCCTGGACCGCGAGGGCCTGGGCGACGCGCATGAGCGCGATGCTGCCGCGAGGGCTCGCCCCGACGCGCACGTGCGCCGAGAGCCCGGGCACCGGGCGCGGCCCGCCGCAGCGGCTCGTGTTGACCACGTCGACGATGTACCGCTTGATCGACGCGTCCACGTAGACGTCGTCGACGAGGCCCTGGAGGAACCGCACGTCGTCGAGGGACACGGGCTCGGCGGTGATCGGCGCGCTCTGGCGGCCGGAGGCGACGCGCTCGAGGATCTCGACCTCGTGGTTGGCCGCCGGGTAGGTGAGGACCTCCTTGACCAGGAACCGGTCCATCTGCGCCTCGGGGAGGACGTAGGTGCCCTCCTCCTCGATGGGGTTCTGGGTCGCGAGCACCATGAAGGGGTCGGGGAGGCGGTACTCGACGCCGCCGATCGACGTCTGGCGCTCCTGCATGGCCTCGAGCATCGCGGACTGCGTCTTGGCGCTCGACCGGTTGATCTCGTCGAGCAGCACGAGGTTCGCGTGGACCGGGCCGAGCTGCGTGGTGAAGGAACCCTCGCCGTAGTTGTAGATCTGGGTGCCGACGATGTCGTTGGGCATGAGGTCGGGCGTGCACTGGATGCGGTGGAAGCTGCCGCCCACGGCCGCTGCCAGCGTCTCGGCGGCGGTCGTCTTGGCCAGCCCGGGCACCGACTCGAGGAGGATGTGGCCGCCGGTGATGAGCGTGCTCACCAGCGCGGTCCGCAGCGACTCCTGCCCCACGACCCGTTGGTCGAAGACCGTCGCGACCCGTCGCAGGAGCGTCGAGGCCGTGTCGAGGTCAGCGGGCGTGATGCCGCCTTCGCCTGCACTCATGTGGGGTAGCGCCTTTCGTCGGGGAGCGGCCTCCAGTATGCCAGCGGGGTTCTCCCGCGACAGGTCAGGGGCATGGGTCGGGGTACCCGTGGAGCGGTGCCCATGGGTGGGGGGGGCACGCCGGCCCGACCGGCATCGTCGACGGACGGCGTGGTCGACGACCCGTGAGGCAGACTGGCTCGATGAGGCTCCTCCTGATCCGGCACGGCGAGACGTCAGACAACGTGGACCGCATCATCGGGTCCCGTCTTCCCGGTCCCGCGCTGACCAGGACCGGGCGGGAGCAGGCCGACGGGCTCGCTGCCCGCCTGGCCCACGTACCCGCGGTGGTCCACTCCTCCCAGGCCCGGAGGGCCGTCGAGACCGCAGAGACGGTCGCCGCAACCCTCGGTGTGCCGCACGTCCAGGTCGAGGGCCTGCACGAGATCGACGCGGGCGACCTCGAGGGCCGCCCCTTCGCCGACGCCCTCGAGGGCTACGCCGGGACCATGCAGGGCTGGTGGACCGACCCGGACGCACGGATCCCCGGCGGGGAGAGCGGCAGCGAGTTCATCGCCCGGTTCGACCGGGCCCTCACCACCGTCGTCGACGGTGCACCCGACGACGCGGTCGTCGCCGTCGTCTCCCACGAGGCGGCGATCTCCGTCTGGGCCGCGAACGTCGCGACAAACCTCGACGCCGAGTTCAGCCGGACCCACGGCATCGCCAACACCGGGGTGGTCGAGCTCGAGGGATCCCCCCAGGACGGGTGGGTCGTCACCTCGTGGGACGGGCACCCCGTCGCGCCCTGAGGGTGGTGAGCCCCGCGGACACCCTGCGCGACGCACCCCGTCCACCGCTCCCAGCCTGCCGAACTACCCTGGATCCGTGACAGCAGGCCAGCAGGACCGCACCCGGGCGTCGCGCCCCTCCACGCCGCGACCGACCTCCGCGCGCGGTGCGCGCACCCCCGAAGCACCCGTCCCGGCGGCCCCCAGGTCGCTGACCTGGTCTCTCCCGCTCGCGGTGCTGGTCGCGCTCGTCGCGCTCGCGGTCGGCGGGGTGTTCTCCGCGGCCTTCGCCTCGCAGCTCCTGCAGGACCCGGGCACCGCGGTGCGGTGGGGCCTGCCGCTCACCACAGTCCTCACCGAGCTGTCCCTCGCGGTGACGCTCGGCTCGCTCATGCTCGCGGTGTTCGTGGTCCGACCCGGGCGCGCCCTCGACACGGCGCTCAGCACCGCGGGGGCCGCCGCGGGCGTGTGGGCGGTCTGCGCCCTCGCGCGGGTCGTCCTGACCGGGGCCAACACTGTCGGCCTGACGCTCACCGCTGACGGGTTCGGCGAGCAGCTCGGCGTGTACCTCACCCAGATCCCGTCCGGCCGGGCGCTCCTCGCCATCGCCGTGATCGTCGCGGTGGTGGCCGTCCTCGCTCTCCTCGTCGCGACGCCGACCGGCGCCGCCTGGACCCTCGTCCTGGCCCTCGTCCCGCTCGTCATCCAGTCGCTCATGGGGCACGCGTCGGGCTCGACCAGCCACGAGCTCGCGGTGTCCTCGATGTTCATGCACCTCGTCGGCGCGGGCGTGTGGATCGGCATGCTCGCGTCGATCGCGCTGCTGCGCGTGCGCCGAGCCCTCGACGGCGAGGCGCTCGCCGTGACCGTCTCCCGGTTCTCGCCCGTCGCGTCGTGGTGCTTCGTGCTCGTGGCGCTCTCCGGCCTCGTCAACGCCGTGGTCCGGCTCGGCGGGTGGTCCGGCCTCAGCACCGACTACGGCGTGCTGATCCTCACCAAGACCGCGCTGTTCGTCGTCCTCGGCGGCTTCGGCTGGGCGCACCGGCAGTGGGTCGTCGGGAGGCTCGGCGCGGTGACCGCCGTCGGTGCCACCGCCACGAAGGCCGCCCGGGCCGGCGGCGCCGCCCCGGCCGCCCCGAAGACCACCGCGCTGTTCTGGAGGCTCGCCTCCGCCGAGCTCCTCGTCATGGGCGCCGTGAGCGGCGTGGCCGTCGCACTCGGCGGCACCAACCCGCCCGACGACAACGCGCCTCCCTCAGCCCCCAGCCCCGCGTACCTCATCACCGGGCACGAGCTCCCGCCCGAGCCGACCTTCGCGCGCTGGTTCACCGAGTGGCGCTGGGACGTGCTGCTCGGCTTCGCGTGCGCCGCCGGCCTCGTCGTCTACCTGCGCTGGGCGCTGCGGCTGCGCCGCCGCGGCGACTCGTGGTCGGTCTTCCGGACGCTCTCGTGGGTCGTCGGCATGGTCGTCATGTTCTGGGTGACCAACGGCGGGCCCGTGGTCTACGGCGCCGTGCTGTTCAGCGCCCACATGCTCCAGCACATGATCCTCGCGATGGTCGTGCCCATCTTCCTCGTGTGCGCTGCGCCCATGACCCTCGCGCTCCGCGCCCTCCCGCCCCGCAAGGACGGCAGCCGCGGGCCGCGCGAGTGGCTGCTGGTGATCATCCACTCGCACTACGGACGGTTCTTCGCGCACCCGATCGTGGCCGCGCTGAACTTCGCCGGGTCGATGGTGATCTTCTACTACACGCCCGCCTTCGAGTACGCGCTGAGCACCCACATCGGGCACATCCTCATGACCGTGCACTTCACGATGGCCGGCTACTTCTTCGCCAACGCCCTCATCGGCATCGACCCCGGCCCGTCCCGGCCGCCGCACGCGCAGCGCCTCCTGCTGCTGCTCGCGACCATGGCCTTCCACGCGTTCTTCGGCGTCACGCTCATGAGCGGCGAGATCCTCATGGTCCCCGAGTGGTTCGGCCTCATGGGTCGGCCGTGGGGCGACACCGCGCTCGCCGACCAGCAGACCGGGGGCGGCATCGCCTGGGGGGTGGGGGAGATCCCCACGGTGCTGCTCGCGGTGTTCGTCGCGCTCTCGTGGTCGCGCGACGACGCGCGCGTGGCCAAGCGGCGCGACCGCAAGGTCGACCGCGACGGCGACGTCGAGATGGACGAGTACAACCAGATGCTCTCGAGGCTCGCCGACCGCGACGGGCGCTGAGGGCGGGCTGAGCGGGAGGAGCGGGCAGGTCGCGCGCACCGCGTCGTCCACGCCGCTCGCGCCGCGGCGTCGCCCGCACCGCGCTCGCCGCGCTCTCGCAGCCCCGCTCACATCGCGCGGAGCAGGTCCTCCGCGGTGCGACCCACCTGGATCGTCACGGCTCGCGCCGCCCGACCGGCGTCGGTCGACTCGCCGTGCCACGTCGCGGACAGCCCCGTCCAGGCGACCACCCACTGCAGCATGCGCACCCGGTCGATACCGGTGGCCTCGCTGATCGCCACCACCTGGCGCGACAGCCGACCCGGTGCGGTCGCGACGGCCGTGCTCGGGTTGCACAGGATGTTGGCGAGGTCGAAGCCACGCTCCCCGACGAGCGACTTGGGGTCGATCGCGCGCCACTGCGCGCCCTGGACGGTGCCGAAGTCGAGCACGTTGCCGTGGTGCAGGTCGCCGTGCAGCACGGTCTCGTCCCACGGGTCGGCCAGGAGCCCGCGGGCCACGACGGCGCTGCGGTGCACGAAGCCGCGGCGCTCGCCCTCGAGCGCGAGGAGGTCGCGGAACCAGGTGGTCAGCGGGGTCAGGTGCTCCGGGCGCTGCGTCTCGACGTCGTCGACCGCGTGCAGGGTGCGGGCCACGTCGCACAGCACCTGCGTCGCGCGGACGTCCTCCCGGACCCACCCGGGCGACCCCACGTCGGTCCCCGCGAGCACCGTGAGGGACCGCGGGCCGGTCGCCCGCTCGAGCAGCACCGCCGAGTCGTCGTGCTCGAGGACCCGGGCGGCCCCGCGACCGTCCCACCACGCCATGAGCTGACCGCCGACCCGCTCCTCGTCGACCCGGGCGACCTTGAGCAGCGCCAGGTCGGGCCCGCGCCGCACCGGGAGCAGCACGCTCGTCGCGGTCTCGGTGAGCGGCCCGTCGGGCTCGAGCCCCCAGCGCTCGAGGTGCCGCTGCAGGTGCTCCGTGACGAGGTGCTCGTCGGGCGGCACGGACGGGTGCTCGGCGGGCAGGGATGACGGCATCGTCACAACATAACGGCGGGGTGCGTGACCGGCACCCGCAGCGGGTGAGGCAGAGGTCCCCATCCCGGGGCGGCGGCTCCGGCGCTCAGCGTGCTTGCTGCGGGTGCGGCGCGGCGAGCGGGAGCCGGACCTCGAAGGTGCTGCCGCTGCCGAGGGTCGAGTCGACGACGATCGAACCGCCGTGCCCCTCGACGATCGCCTTGCAGATCACCAGCCCGAGGCCGACCCCGGGGATCGCCGCGCGCCGAGCCGACTCGGCACGGAAGAACTTCGCGAACAGCGAGCGCACGTCGCTCTCGCTCATGCCGATCCCGGTGTCCCGCACCCGCAGCGACGTGTGGTCGCTGTGGGCCGTGACGTCGACCTCGACCGTCCCACCGCTCGGGGTGTACTTCAGGGCGTTCGAGAACAGGTTGTCCAGCACCTGCGCGATCCGCGCCTGGTCGAGCATCTGCACGGGGGTGGGACGGACGTCGACCCGCAGCTGCACACCACGGCCGAGGGCCCGCTCGATGACGCCGTCGAGCGACTGCTGGGTGATCTCGTCGAGCCGGCCCGCCGACATGCGCAGCGACAGGGTGCCCGAGGCGTGCTGGGCGGTGGTGAGCAGGTCGGAGACGAGCGCGAGCAGGCGCGAGGCGTTCCGGGCGACGACCTCGAGCTGCCCGTGGACCTCGTCGGTGAGCTCGAACTCGCTGTCCTCGTACCCCTCCTCGATGAGCTCGAGGTACCCGATGATCGAGGTCAGAGGGGTGCGCAGCTCGTGCGAGACGGTCGACACGAAGTCGTCCTTGACCTGCATCGCGGCGACCAGGTCGGTGATGTCCGTGTAGGCGACGACCGCGCCCCACAGGGCCCCGGACCCGTCATGGATGGCCTGGGAGGTCGCCAGGAGCGCGCGCTGCGTGGCGCGCTCGTGCCCGAACCACAGGAGGGCGCTGCGGACCAGCTCGCCGTTGCGGGCGAGCGTCGACGGCAGCTGGTCGGGGCGCAGCAGCGTTGTGCGATCGGCGTCGTACACCGCCCACGGGTCGCCGTCTCGCTCGGGGCGCGCGAGGTCGATGAGCTCTTGCTGCCGGCGGTTGGTCACCAGCTCGACGCCCTCGGCGTCGACCACGAGCACCCCGGTGTCGATGGTGTTGAGGACGGTCTCGAGGAGCAGGGACGTCGTCTGGCTCGACCTGAGCGTCTCGGTGAGCCGGGTGCGCTCCTGCGCGAGGAGGTCGTCCTGGCGGTACCGGTACTCGGTGAGCAGCGCCGCGACCCCGGCGATCGCCCCGACGATGAAGGGCAGCAGGAAGGCGTGCAGCCAGAAGCTCAGGTCGAACGGTGCGCCGTGCACGAGGTCGGGGACCACGACGACCGCCAGGCTCGCGAGCACGGCGGCCACGACGCCGGGCCACAGCCGCTCGAAGGCGAGCCACAGCGCGGGGAACAGCACGAGCAGGCCGAGGACGCTGTACTGCAGGCCGGTGCCGTACGACAGCAGCGCGACGGCGAGGAAGTCGGCGCCCGTGATGAGCGCGAGCCCCAGCGTCGTGTCGGGCAGCCACGAGAAGAACGCGCAGGCGCTCGCCACGGCGACCACCAGGAGCCCGGCGAGGAAGGTCCTGCTGAGGAAGAGGTCGCGGTCGAGGGTGAGGACCAGCAGCGCGACGACCGCCGTCGCCGCGGCGAATCCCGACTGGTACGCGGCGGTGGTGCGGTCTCGGTCGTAGCCGACCGCGGTGTCCAGTCGTGTCGCGATGCCTGACAGGCGTGGTCGAGCGTCACCCTGCGCGTCGTCGTGCGTGCCACCCGCCACTCTGCCCCCCGGTTGGGTCTCGTCCTCGGAGTGTAGGGCCAACCAGGCTGGTCGGCGCGGTGTGACCTGGGCGACTTTCTCGTCCTCGTCGGACAGGGGTGTCGTGATAGGAACGACGGGTGACCACACCAGACGCTCACCAGCCCCCCGACCGTCCCGCGCCGTTCACGGACCTCGACCAGTACGTCGCGCTGCCGCGCGTGGGAGGCCTCGCGCTGTCTCACGACGGCACCCGTCTCGTCACGTCCGTGTCGACGCTGTCGACCGACAGCACCGCGTACACGACCGCGCTCTGGGAGGTCGACCCGCGCGGCGAGCAGCCCGCCCGGCGCCTCACCCGCTCCGCCAAGGGCGAGGGCGGCGCGACCTTCACGCCCGACGGCGACGTGCTCTTCACCTCGGGTCGTCCCGACCCGCAGTCCTCGGACGACGAGGCCACGAGCGCCCTCTGGCTGCTGCCCGCGTCCGGGGGAGAAGCCCGCGTCGTCTCCTCCCGCGCCGGTGGGGTCGGCGCCCCGCTGACCGCGCGCACGTCGTCGACCGTCGTGCTCACCGGGGGCGTCCTGCCCACCGCCCGCGACGAGGAGCACGACGCCGAGCTGCGAGGTGCCCGGAAGAAGAAGAAGGTCTCCGCGATCCTGCACACCGGGTACCCGGTGCGGCACTGGGACCACGACCTCGGGCCCTCCGACCCGCACCTCTTCGCGGCGGACCTCGGCGAGCTCGTCACCGGTGCCGGTGCGACCGACCCTCGCCTGACGCTCCGCGACCTCACGCGTGACGTGAAGACCGCGCTGCGCGAGACCTCGGGCGTGCTCTCGCCCGACGGCACGACCGTCGTCACGACCATCAACGTGCCCGAGGCCCGCGGCGCCGAGCGCACCGTCCTCGCCGCGGTCGACGTCGCGACCGGCACCCGCCGCACCCTCGTCGACGACGGCGCCTCCGAGGCGCACGGCCCGCAGGTCTCGCCCGACAACCAGACCGTGGCCTTCGTCCAGCAGAGCCGCAGCTCCGGCCACGAGGCCCCGCGGGTCACCCTCGCGCTCGTCGACCTCGCCGGCGGCGACGTCCGCCCCCTCGCGACCGGCTGGGACCGCTGGCCGAGCTCGATCACCTGGCTGCCCGACGGCTCCGGCCTGCTCGTCACGGCCGACTCCGACGGCCGCGGCCCGGTGTTCCACGTGACCCTCGACGGGACCGTCACGCAGGTCACCGCCGACGACGCGACCTTCACCGACGTGCAGGTCTCCCCGGACGGCACGACCGTCTACGCCCTGCGCGTCAGCTACCTCGAGCCCTCGACGCCCGTGTCGGTCGACCTCGCGGCGGCGCTGTCGTCCGGTGCGCCTGTCGCCTCGGTGACGCTCCAGGGTCCGACGACGGCACCCGAGCTGCCCGGCACGCTCACCGAGGTCGAGACGACCGCCGAGGACGGCTCGCGCGTCCGCGCGTTCCTCGCCCTCCCCGAGGGCGCCGGACCCGACGCCCCCGCGCCCCTCGTGCTGTGGATCCACGGCGGGCCGCTCAACTCGTGGAACGCGTGGAGCTGGCGCTGGAACCCCTGGATCCTCGTCGCCCAGGGGTACGCCGTCTTGCTCCCTGACCCCGCGCTGTCGACGGGCTACGGCCAGGACTTCATCCAGCGCGGCTGGGGTGCCTGGGGCGCCGCGCCGTACACCGACCTCATGGCGATCACCGACGCCACCGAGGCGCGCGACGACATCGACGAGACCCGCACCGCCGCCATGGGCGGGTCCTTCGGCGGGTACATGGCCAACTGGGTCGCCGGGCACACCGACAGGTTCCAGGCGATCGTCACCCACGCCAGCCTCTGGGCCCTCGACCAGTTCGGCCCCACCACCGACCACTCCTTCTACTGGGAGCGCGAGATGACCGAGGAGATGGCGCGGGAGAACTCCCCGCACCTCTCGGTCGACAAGATCGTCACCCCGATGCTCGTCATCCACGGCGACAAGGACTACCGCGTGCCGATCGGCGAGGGCCTGCGCCTCTGGTACGAGCTCCTCGCCAAGTCCGGGCTCCCCGCCGACGAGAACGGCGAGTCGCAGCACCAGTTCCTCTACTACCCCGACGAGAACCACTGGGTGCTCACGCCCCAGAACGCCATCGTCTGGTACGAGGTGGTGCTCGCGTTCCTCGCCGACAAGGTCCTCGGCGAGACGCGAGAGCTGCCGTCGACGCTGGGGTGAGACCCCCGCTGACCTGATGCTGTGCAGATGACCCCGTCGCTCACCCGAGCGGCGGGGTCGTCTGGGGCGTGGGGCGTGGGGCTGCGCAGCGCTGAGCGCCTCAGCAGGCGCGGAGCATCGACCACACCGTCGGGGCGGGAGCCGGGAGCTCGACGACGGTGGTCACGGCGAAGCCCAGCCGCTCGTAGAAGTGGACGTTGCGCTCGTCGCTCGTCTCGAGCGTGCACGAGGCGGCGAGCTCTTCGAGGTGCGCGAGGCCTGCGTCGACGACGGCTGACCCCAGCCCAGCCCTGCGGTGGTCGGGGTGGACCCCGACGGTCGCGAGCGTCCACGCCTCGGCGCAGACGGCGCGGGTGTCGTCGGGGACGACCTCGGCGGTGCGGGCCTCCACCGCGGCGGACGCCACCGCCTGACGCTCCCAGCCCTGCGGCCCCTGCAGCGCGACGATGCGCTCGCGCACCGCCTCGGGCAGGTCGGGGAGCGTCGGCGGGAGGAACGCCGCGACCGCGGTCACCTCGTCGTCGACCCACACGGTCCCGTGCGGCAGGGCCACGTGCTCGACCCAGAGCTGCTGGAGCTCGGCGACACGGGCCTCGTGGTCGTCCTCGGAGACGGTCCAGCGCGTCCAGGCGTAGTCGCTGAACGCCGCTCCGAGCGTGCTGGCTATTCGGGGGAGGTCGTCGCGCGTGGCGCGTCTGGCCGGAGAGTTCACCGGACCACCGTACGCGAGGGGTCGGTGGGCCGGAACCCGCGGTCCCGGCCCACCGACCTGTCACGCCTGTGCCGCCCGCACGATCTCCTCGGCGAGGTCGGCGGGCCGCGAGAACATCGGCCAGTGGCCCGTGGGGAGGTCGACGTAGGTCGCGTCGAGGCTGCCGAGCTCGGTGTGCAGCGGCGGGCCGGGGTGGGCCATCTGGCGGAGCACCTCGGACGGCAGGCTGGTGCAGATGACGGTGACGGGGACGTCGAGCCGGGCCTGGTCGCCGAGCCGCACAGCACCACGGGCCACGGCGGCGGGGTGGGGGACCGCCCGGTCTCGGAACCTCGCGAGACCGGCCTCGTCGACGCCCTCGAGGCTCGAGCCCTGCGCGGCGAGGTCCTCCCACGAGGGCAGCGGGATCTCCACGGCCTCCGCCGGGACGTCGGGGAACAGGGCTGCACCGTCGACCAGCGGGCCCGAGTCGACGTAGACCACCCGCCGGACGCGTCCGGGATCACGGTCCAGCGCCTCGTGCACGACGGCACCCCCGCCGGAGTGGCCGACGAGGACGACGTCGCCCTCGAGCGGTGCCACGACGTCGAGCACCGCGCGGACGTGGTCGTCGCGCGTGACGCCGCTGCGGTCCTCGGCGACGTCGCCCAGTCCGGGCAGCGTGACGGCGTGCGGGACGAGGCCGGCGGCCCCGAGGTGGGGGACGACGTCGTCCCACGCCCACGCGCCGAGCCAGAAGCCGGGGACGAGGACGACGTGCAGGGGCAGGGGCTCGAGGTCGTGGGTCAGGTCGTGTGTCGATGTGCTCATGGGACCAGCCTCCACCCCCGTCGGTGACACCTGTCTGTCACCATGGTGAAGATCAGGTGTCCCGGGACGAGAAGAGGTGCGCGGTGGACAAGACCGAGCGCCTCTACGCCGTCGCCGAGGAGCTGCGCCGCGCCGGCGCCGCGGGGACCACGGGCGCGCGCCTCGCCCGGCTGCTCGAGGTGAGCGTCCGGACCGTCAAGCGCGACGTCTCGGCGCTCCAGCAGGCGGGGCTGTCGATCTGGGCGCAGGCGGGCCCGGGTGGCGGGTACGTGCTCGACGCCTCGGCTTCGCTCCCACCCCTGAACTTCACGCCGCAGCAGGCGGTCGCGGTCGCCGTGGCCCTCGCGTCGCTCCCGGCCGGGAGCCCCTTCGCGGTCGACGCCGCGACCGCGCAGCGCAAGGTCTGGGACGCCCTCGGGCCGACCTCGCAGGAGCGCGCCGCGGAGCTCGCCTCGCGGGTGTGGGTGGCGCACGGTGCGGGCGACCAGGCGGCCGAGGTCCCGGCCGCGGGGGATGCGGCACGGCAGCAGACCCTCCGGGCGGTCGAGCAGTCGATCGCCCGGTCCACGGTCCTCGCGATCCGGTACCGCGACTCCGCCGGCGCGGAGTCCGCCCGTCGGGTAGAGCCCGTGATCCTGGCCCACACCGGCACCGCCTGGTACCTCGTCGCGTGGTGCCAGACCCGCCAGGCTGTCCGCTGGTTCCGGCTCGACCGCGTCGAGCGAGCCGACCTCACCGCGGAGACGTTCTCCCCGCACCCGGTCGCCGAGGCAGGCGAACCACCCGTGGGCGCAGCGCCCGTCGGCTGAGCCGTGACGCCCGTCGGCTGAGCACCCGCCGCCCTGCCGCGTGCCCTGAGGCAGAATCGTCGGCGTGACTGCGAACACCCAGCCCTCAGCCCGCCTGCCCCGCGTCCGCGCCTCCGAGCTCGTCGGGCGCGGCTGGCTCAACACGGGCGGCGTCGACGTCACCCTCGCCGACCTGCGCGGGAAGATCGTGGTCCTCGACTTCTGGACCTTCTGCTGCGTCAACTGCCTGCACGTCCTCGACGAGCTGCGCGAGCTCGAGGAGGCGCACCGCGACGAGGTCGTCATCGTCGGTGTGCACTCGCCCAAGTTCGTCCACGAGGCCGACCCGGTCGCGCTCGCGGCCGCCGTCGACCGCTACGAGGTGCGCCACCCCGTCCTCGACGACCCTGACCTCGTCACCTGGTCCGCGTACACGGCCCGCGCCTGGCCGACCCTCGTGGTCGTCGACCCCGAGGGCTACGTCGTCGCGCACATGGCGGGCGAGGGGCACGCGTCCACCCTCGAGATCCTCGTGCGCGAGCTCGTCGAGGAGCACTCCGCGAAGGGCACGCTGCACCGCGGCTCGGGTCCCTACGTGCCCGCCGAGCCCACCCCCGGGACCCTGCGCTTCCCCGCGGCCGTGATCGCGCTCGAGTCCGGGAACCTGCTGGTCGCCGACGCGGGGCACCACAGCCTCGCCGAGCTCGCCGCGGACGGCGAGACGCTCGTCCGGCGCATCGGCTCCGGCGAGCGCGGGCTGTCCGACGGCGGGCGGCAGGATGCGACCTTCAGCGAGCCGAACGGCCTCTGCCTGGTGCCCGCCACGCTCCGCGACCAGCTCGGCTACGACGTCCTCGTGGCCGACACTGTGAACCACGCGCTGCGCGGCGTGCGGCTCTCGGACGGGCACGTGACCACGGTCGCCGGGACCGGCGACCAGCTCATGGTCGGCGGGGCCGAGAACGTGGTCCCCGAGACCACAGCCCCCGACGCGACCCCCGCCCTGCGGCACCGGCTCACCTCGCCGTGGGACGTCGTGTGGTCCGAGCGCCTCGGTGCGTTCCTCGTCGCCATGGCCGGCAACCACTCGCTGTGGACCTTCGACCCGGTCGCCGGGGTCGTCGAGCAGGTCGGCGGCACGCAGAACGAGGGCCTGCTCGACGGGCCGCTCGCGCAGGCGTGGTTCGCGCAGCCCTCCGGGCTGTCCGTCGGCCCCGACGGCTCCGTGTGGCTCGCGGACGCGGAGACCTCCGCGCTGCGCCGCGTCGACGTCGCCGACGACGGCTCCGCGACCATCACCTCGCTCGTCGGGCAGGGGCTCTTCGACTTCGGTCACCGTGACGGTGCAGCCGCCCAGGCGCTGCTGCAGCACCCGCTCGGCGTCGCCGCGCTGCCCGACGGCTCCGTCGTCGTCACCGACACCTACAACGGCGCGCTGCGCCGCTACGACCCGGCCACCGACGAGGTGACCACGCTGGTCGGCGGCCTCGCCGAGCCGAGCGACGCGCTCGTCCAGGTCGACGGCGATGAGGTCCACGTGCTCGTCGTCGAGTCGACCGCCCACCGCATCACCCGCGTCGCCCTCCCGGCGACGCTCGCCGGCGAGGTCCTCGACTCCGGTGCGCACCGCACGCAGCGCCCCGTCACCGACGTGCCGCCCGGCGAGCTGCGCCTCGACGTGGTCTTCACCCCCGCCACGGGGCAGAAGTACGACGACCGCTTCGGCCCGTCGACCCAGCTCACCGTCTCGTCGACCCCGCCCGAGCTGCTGCTCGAGGGCGCCGGGCGCGACCTCCCGCTGGTGCGCACGCTGCGCATCAACCCCGAGGTCGCCGAGGGCGTCCTGCACGTGACCGCGCAGGCCGCCAGCTGCGACGCGGACCCGGCCGTCGAGTTCCCCGCCTGCCACCTCGCCCAGCAGGACTGGGGTGTGCCCGTCCGGGTGGTCGCCGGCCAGCCGGACGTGCTCACGCTGCCGCTGCGCGGCTGAGAGGATCGACGCATGCGCTACGACCTCGCCCTCGTCGACCTCGACGGCACCCTGACCGACTCGGCCCCCGGGATCATCGCGTCCATCGAGCACGCGTACGACGCCCTCGACATCCCGCGGCCCTCGGAGGAGGCGCTCGCCCGGTTCGTCGGTCCGCCGATCGAGGAGAGCGTCGTGCGCCACGGCGTGCCGCACGAGCGCGTCCCCGAGCTCATCACCGCCTACAGGTCAGCGTTCACGCGGGGCGGGATGTTCGACAACAGCGTCTACGACGGGATCGTCGACGCCCTCACCGACCTGCGCGCAGCGGGCCTGCGGCTCTGCGTCGCCACGTCCAAGCCGGAGCTCTTCGCCCGGCAGATCGTCGAGCACTTCGGCCTCGACGGGTTCTTCGAGGCGGTGTGCGGGGCCAGCATGGACGGGTCACGCAGCACCAAGGCCGACGTCGTCGCGCACGCGCTCGAGACCATGGCCGCCACCGAGGACGGGCTGCCCGACGCCGACCGCATCGTCATGGTCGGCGACCGCGAGCACGACGTCCTCGGTGCCCGTGCGCACGGCATCCCGACGATCAGCGTGACCTGGGGCTACGCGCCCGCCGGTGAGATCGACGAGGCGGCCCCGCTCGCCGTCGTCGAGACCCCGGACGAGCTGGTGAAGGTGCTGCTGGGCTGAGTGGAGCGCGGCCCGCAGCTCGGCTGGGTGCCTCTCACCCGGGTGCGGCTCGTCGCTCGCCGGTCAGGCGAGCGGGGCTCGCGGCCCGCTTGTCACCTGAGCGCCGCTCGCAGCTCTCCGCGGTGGCGGTGCACGTAGTCGGACATCGACTCCCAGCGCTCGGCGTGGCCCGCGGCGTGGAGCGAGGCCCACGGCTCCTCACCGGTCCGCGCGCCGTCGACCAGGAGCTCGTAGACGGTGCGCGTGTGGTCGGCTGTCGCCTGGACCAGCTCGGGGCGCTGGCTCGCGGTGAGCCCGTACCCGTCGACGAGGGAGCGCAGCCGTGCGCCGTCGTCGTGCGGGTCGCCCCCGGGCTGGAGCGGCAAGAACGCCTGGCCGACCGACGCGAGCTCGTCGACGCGCCCGCCCGGACCGGCGCCGTCCCAGTCGAGCAGCACCCAGCGCTCGCCGTCCCGGACCAGGTTCCACGGCGAGATGTCGTGGTGGCACACGATCTCTGACCGCGAGGAAGAGACCGCCGATGCCGACGTCCCAGGCGTCGCCGCGGGGGCGGGGATGGTGACCTGCCACTGGACCCCGGGCGGCGGCTCGAAGGACTCGGCGGCGTCGTGGAAGTCGCGGACCAGCTCGCCGAGCCGGGTGAGGTCGGCGTGGTCGAAGGGCCCGTCCTCGTCGGCCGTGGTCCCCGGGACGTACTCGAGGACGTGGCGCTCCTGCTCGTCGACGCCGAAGGACCGTGGCGCTCCCACGAAGCCGACGTTGGTCAGGTGGGTGAGGAGCGCGTGCACCCCGTAGGTCGCCCGGGTGGCCGGCTTGCGGACGGTCAGCCCGAGGACGGGGTCGGAGACGAACTCGACGCGGCGGGAGCGGCGCCTCGATCGCGTCCGCCCCGGTGTCTGCATGGCTCCAGTCTGCCATTCTCGGGCCTCTCGGCGCAGGTGCGGGGCACGTGTCGTGGACGAGCGTCCACGGGCGCAGCCCCCGCGTGTGGTCAGGGGCGTCAGCAGTGCTGTGCGCCGAGCTCCCCGAAGAGGTCCTGGTTGAGCCGGAACGCCGCCTTGGCCTCGACGACGGCCTCGGCGAGCTCGTCCTCGGAGAACTCCAGGGTGTCGAGGCGCTCGCGGTAGACGTCCTTGAAGGGCTTGGACTTGGGGATCTCCTCGAAGGAGTAGAACGTGATGCCCTCGGGTCCGAGGCCGTAGTGGCGCTCGAGCATCCGCTTGATGATCTGGCCGCCGGAGAGGTCACCGAGGTACCGGGTGTAGGCGTGCGCGGCGTAGCGGGGGAGCGAGGTGCTGCTGGCGTGCAGCGTGGCGACGTAGCGCTCGGTCGCGGGCAGGGCCCGGACGCTGCTCTGCCAGTCGGGCCCGACGAGGTGCTCGAGGTCGCGGACGATCGACGGGGTGCGCGTCAGCTCGGAGAAGATCAGCGAGCCGCCCTGGGGGAGCACGCGGACGTCGTCGGCGATGGCCTCGAGGGCCGAGTAGACGAAGTACTGCTGCGAGGCGAGGGACACGTACGCGTCGGTCCCGAGGTCGCCGGACATGAGGCGGCTGATGAACCCGGAGCTCTCGGCGCTCTCGTGCTCCTCCCGGGTGCCCTCGCGGAGCCGGCTGGACAGGGTGGGGCGGGCGGTGGCGAGAGTCGTCACGGGTCCTCCTCGGTGGGGTGCGCTGACCGGTCGACGACGACCAGCAGGTCGAGGTGACGCGTTGTCAGGAACGGTACCGCATGGAGGTTAGGCTTGCCTACCCTCTTCCTGAACGTCTTGCCTGGCGGGCTGTTCTCACCCGCTCGCAGGTCCCGCCGCTCAGCCGAGCTTCTTCTGCCACAGTGCGACGACGCCCACCGGCTCGAAGCCGAGCGCCTCGTTGATCGACAGCGTGTGCCGGTTCTCCTCCGCGTTCCAGGTGTGCAGGCGCTCTGCGCCGGGGCGCAGCGTCCGGAGCTCGACGAGGTTCTGCGCCTTGACGAGCATCCCGAGGCGGTGGCCGCGGTGTGCCGGGGCGACGAGCGTGTTCTCCTGGAAGGCGGCCGCCGGGGCGTCTGCGGGCAGGACGATCTCGCTGTACGCGACGAGCTCACCGCTCGGACGGTGCCGGACGGCGGTCACCAGCGACCGACGGCCTGCGTCGAGGCTCGCCTGCTCACGCTGACGGACCTCCTCGACGCTGTAGACGTGCTCCACCAGGTCCAGCCCGGCGACCGGGATCGCCGTCGTCATGAGGGTGGACAGCGACGCCAGCTGCTCGACGTGCTCCTCGGGGCAGCGGTCGAGCCAGGTGACGAGCTCGTAGTCCTCGCCCGCCGCGGCGCGGGACTCGGCGAGGAAGGTGTCGACCCGCGAAGGGTCGACGTCCTGGAGCCGCAGGCAGCTGAAGCGGTCGCCCTGCTCGAGCGAGTAGTCGAGCCCCCGGGCGAAGGCCACGCCAGGGGCGTCGCCCGCGATCCGACCGGCGCCGGTCGGCGGTGTCACGACGTCCTGGGCGTCTGCGGGAGGCTCGCCCAGGTGGTCGGTCTCGAAGATCACCGTGGTCCGGCCTCGCTCCGCCGCGACCTCCTCGACACCACGGACGAGGGCTGTGCCGACCCCTGACCGCAGCACCTGCGGGTGGACCGTGATCCCCGCCTGGACGAGGTGGCTGTTGCCCTCGCGCTCCATCCACAGGAAGGCGACGCCGACCACGTCGTCGGGTGACGGCCCTCCTGCGCCCGGTGGGCGCGTGGCGACGAGGGCGACCTTCTCGGTGTGCGTCTGGTTGCGCATGACCGTCAGGCGCGTCCGCGCCGGGGAGTACAGGTCCGCGTGCCCCCAGGTGCTCTCCTCGGAGAGGCGCTCCAGGTGGGCGACGCCGTGCAGCGCCCAGGCCTCGGGCGAGTCGACGGAGTCGGGGAGGACGAGCGGGGTGACGGTCCAGGCGGCTGCGGTCATGGCGGCCATGCTGCTCGCCGACGATCGCGCAGGTCAACGGATTAACGCCGGGCCGGGGCGCTGGTGCGAGGGTCTGCGGAGCCGAGCGTCAGTGCTGTGCGGCCCCAGGGCGGGCCGTCGGTCCTGGCGCTGTCGCGCTCAGGCGTGCGCGGGCTCCACGCCGACCGCCCGCAGCACGAAGGACTCCGTCGCGAGGATCGCGCGGTCCCGTGCCGGCTGCTCCTCGGGGATCTGGCGGCCGGACAGGCAGGCGTTGATGAGGGCGACCGTCGTCGAGATGTCCTGCTCGGGGAAGTCGCCGCGGGCGATCCCGGCCACGAGGATCTCGCGGAGGATGTCCTCGACCACCACGGCGTGCTCGCGCAGGCGCTGCTGCGTGCCGCGCGACAGGACGGTGCGCAGGTCCGGGCCCGGTGCCACGTGGAACACGCGCTTGAGCCGTGCGTGCGCCTGGACATAGGTGCGCAGGCGCAGCACCGGCGCCTCGACGTCCTGGAGCGAGCGCCGCAGGGTCTCGACGTAGCGCTCGGTCTCGAAGGTGATGAAGCCCATGAGGAGGGCTTCCTTGTCCGAGAAGTGGTTGTAGACGGCGGTGCGCCCGACGCCGGCTGCTGCGGCGATGTCGGCGAAGGAGATCGCGTCGAAGCCGCGCTCTGACATGAGGGTGGACAGTGCCGTGAAGAGTCTCTGGCGAGTCTGCTCGCGGTGCTCGTGGAGTGACCCACCGATGATCTTCGGCATTGTGACAGCATCTCACGGAGTGTCAGAACATGCACATCGGCGGGATCCTGCAGGTCGGAGGCGGGCCGAGGGCGGATGGAGGGCACGTCGAGAGCGGCCTGTGCCGGTCCAGCGCGGTGCGGCGCGGTGCAGCGAGAGGCGGAGAGGTGCAGGGCGGGGCAGTGCGGGGAGGTGCGGGGAGGTGCGACGTTCGCCAGCCGTTGCACGCCCGAAACCTCCCGGCATTCTGCGCACCGTACCGTCCGGGTATGACAGCCCTCCTCGACAGGCTCGGTTCGGACGGCCGCACCGGCGCCCGGGTCCTCGCGGTGCCGGCCCACGTCGACGTCGTGACGCTCGCCCGGGCCTGGTTCCCCGACGCCGCGTGGGAGGTCGAGCCCGTCAGCCACGCCACGGCCGCCTCCAGGATCCTCCCGCTGCGCGGAGCCCGGTTCCGGGGCATGAGCGCCCAGCCCGAGGCCGTTCCCGGTGTCCTGCGGCTCACCCCCGGTCAGGTGCTCACCGGTCCGCACCCGCTCACCGCCGAGGACACCGTCACCTACGCGCTCCCACCCCGGCACGTCGACGCCTTCGTCCTGCGGGACACGCAGGACGAGCACCCGGGGGACCTGGCCGAGCACCCGGGGGGTCCGGTCGGCACCGACCCGAGCCCTCAGGACCGGGACCGGGTGCGCGCGTGGCTCGTCGCCGCAGCGCGCCGCGCCCACGGGGCGGTCCTCGACCACGGCGCCGGCCCGGCCGTCGTGCCGGACGCCGCACGGTCCGTCGACCGCACGCTCTTCAGCGCGCACCCGCTCGCCCCGCACCACGCCCTCGCGATCGTGCGGACCGTCATGGTCCAGGCGGTCGTGACCGCATCGCCCGTCGCCGCGGAGGGGGCTGCCCCGGGCTGGACGATCGCGACGGAGACCCCGTACGACGGGACGGTCGAGGTGGTGCTCGCCCGCGTCGCCGCGCTGCCGCCGGCAGTGCAGCTGCTGCCGTGGCGTGAGTCCGGGCCCTACGCCTACAGCGTGCGCTGGGTCTCCGGCAGCCCCGAGGACCAGGGCTCGGAGCACCCGTCGTCGCTCCACCTCGTCGCGCGAGGCCGGATCGCCCCGCTCGTCGCGCGGGTCGCGGCCGCGCTCGAGCAGGCGGTCGAGGGGACGCTCCTCGACGAGGACGGGTTCGTGGTCGAGGGCGGTCTGACGACCTGAGGCGCGCCATGGCGCAGACGTGCTGCCACGGGTGCGCGGAACCGTCCCGGGAGGACGCAGGAACCACATCTGCACGGCTTTGTCCACAGCCGGTGGACGACGGGTTCCCGCTGGCCTGGGAGTTATCCACAGATTCGGTCCACAGGGTTGTGGGTCGGGCGGGGATTGCGGTGCACAGGCTGTGGACAACCATGTGGGCAACGCTCTCCGGCCGTGGGATCTGTCACGCTCGGCATCTGCCTCTGCACGGCCCCCGCGCGCCTCTCGCACGCCCCTCGGCACGCGTCCCGCGCGCACGTCAACGAGCGAGGACGACGGCGATACGCTCGCACCGTGAGCAACCTCGACGCCGCCCCGACCGAGCAGACCTGCGCCTCCGGGCAGAGCAGGCAGGCGGACGGCAGCGGGCAGAGCAGCCAGCCTGCCCCGGGCCGAACGGGGCATCAGGCGCACCAGGTCGGCGTGGAGATCCTCGAGCCCCGTGAGGTCCCGCTCGGTGGGGCCCGCGCCATGACCGTCCGGCGGACGCTGCCGCAGCGCGCCCGCAGCATGGTCGGCGCGTGGTGCTTCCTCGACCACTTCGGGCCCGACGACGTCACGGCCGGGCCCGGCATGCAGGTGCCACCGCACCCGCACACCGGCCTCCAGACCGTCACCTGGCTGTTCGCCGGCGAGATCGAGCACCACGACTCCGTCGGCTCCGACTGCCGCGTCCGCCCGGGAGAGCTCAACCTCATGACGTCGGGCCACGGCATCTCCCACTCTGAGCACTCGCCCGACGACCGCACCACCACCACGCTGCACGGCGTCCAGCTGTGGACGGCGCTCCCGCACGCGAGCGCCGACGTGGCCCCCGCCTTCGAGCACCACGAGGACCTCCCGGTGCTCCAGGCGGCAGGAGCCCGGGTCCAGGTGTTCCTCGGCGCGCTCCCGGCCCAGCCCGGGCTCGGCCGTCCCGAACCTCTCGTCTCTCCCGCCACCACCTACACCGAGCTGCTCGGCGCACAGGTCGACCTCGAGGCCGGCGCGACCCTCGTGCTCCAGGTCGACCCGGACCACGAGCACGCCGTCCTCGTCGACTCGGGCGAGGGCGTCACGGTCGACGGCGAGCAGGTCGTGGCCGACCACCTCGGGTACGTCGCCCCCGGCCGCCGCGGGCTCGCGCTCACCACGACCACGCGCGCCCGGCTCGTGCTCCTCGGCGGACGGCCCTCGACCGAGGAGATCGTCATGTGGTGGAACTTCGTGGGGCGCAGCCACGACGAGGTGGTCGCCGCACGTGCCGACTGGCAGCGGCAGAACGGGCACGCAGACCGCGACACCCTCGACGCCGGACGTACCCCCACCGGGCAGGAGTCACCATCGACCAGCCGACCCGGCGACGCTAGGTTCGGGACCGTCGTCGGCTACGACGGCGCACCGCTCCCCGCGCCCGTCCTGCCCAACGTGCGCCTCGCACCCCGGAGGAACCCGAGCTGACCACACCGCCGGAACAGCCCCGCCCCTCGTCGTCGCAGGCCCCGTCGCCGCGCGTCCCGTCGCCCCGGACGAACCCGCCCGGTCCCTCCCGGGCCGAGGCGCCGTCGACCACCGGCTCGGCCGGCGTGCCGCTGACGGCCGGGTCCCGCGACCGCTTCGCCGACCTGCTCCGGACGCTCGCGCTCGGTGCCGTGGTCCTCGGGCACTGGACCATGGCGGCGATCGGGCGGGACGCCGAGGGCGGCCTCGTGGTCGACAACGTGCTCAACTCCGAGCGGTGGTTGTGGCCGCTCACCTGGGTGCTCGTGCTCATCCCCCTGTTCTTCTTCGTCGGCGGGTTCTCGAACGCGACGAGCTGGTCGCGCGTCGTCGAGCGCACGACCGGGCCCACCGGCGAGGCACCGGGCCCGCTGCGGCTGTGGGTCGTCTTCGTGCGGCGGCGGCTCGGCGGGCTGCTGCGACCGCTCGTGCCCTTCGTGCTGCTGGTCGCCGCCGTCGTGGCCGTGGCCCTCGCGCTCGGCGCCCCTCCCGGGCTCACCCGCACGGTCACGGTCGTCGTGGTCATGCCCCTGTGGTTCGTCGCCGTGTTCGCGGTGCTGGCGCTCGTCGCGCCCGTGATGCTGCGCCTCCACCGTCGCTACGGGTGGCGCGTGGTCGTGGCGCTCTCGCTCGCGGTGCTCGTCGTCGAGCTCGTCCTCATGGTCTCGGGCGAGGCCGCCGTGGGGTACGCCAACTACGTGCTGGTCTGGGGGACGGCCCAGCAGCTCGGCTTCGCCTACGCCGACGGGTCGCTCCAGCGGCTGCCACGCCGCGCCGTCGCGTGGTGGGCGGTGCTCGTCCTCGTCGCGCTCGCGGCGGTCACCGCGTCGCCGTGGTGGGCCGAGTCGATGATCGGGCTGTCCGGCGAGCGCTCCAACTTCAGCCCGCCCGGGATCGTCCCGCTGCTCCTCGGGCTCGTGCAGATCCCGGTCGCGCTGCTCCTGAGGCCCGTCGTCGCCCCGCTCCTCGACCGACCGAGGACCGCCCGCGCCCTCGACGCCGCGTCCGGCAGCTCGATGCGGGCGTTCCTCTGGCACCTGCCCGTCATGGTCGCGGTCACCGGTGTGCTGCTCGTCCTGGACGTGCCGTTCCCCGACCCCGGCACGGCGACGTGGTGGCTCACGCGACCGCTGTGGTTCGCCGTGCTCGGGCTGGCTCTGTGGGGCGTGCTCGCCGCCACCGACGCGCTGCGCGCCCGGACCGCCCGAGGCGTGCGGTAGTCCGGCCCCTCGTGCCGAGGTGCCCGACCCTGCACGCCGAGGTGCCCGGCTCCGCTGGCTGTGATGCCCGACTCCGCACGCCGGGGTGCCCGACCACTCATGCCGAGGTGCCCGCCGCCGATGGGGGAGACGCAGGGTGCGCTCGACCAGCGGGCGCCCGGCCGACCAGCAGGAGGACACCGGTGGACGGGATCGTCGCGATCTCGCAGCGCATGGCTGCGATCCAGGCGACCATGAGCTCCTTCCAGCCGGTCCAGCAGCCCGCGAGCGGGACCATGGGAGCCTCGCTGTTCGGCGATGCGCTCGCGCAGGCGGTCGGCGAGACCTCGACCGCCACGGCTGCCACGACGACGCCCGCGGCGTCGACGGGGTCGTGGACCTCCGGGGTCCCCTCGGACCTCCTCGCCTACGGCAACGGCAACGTCCCGCGCGAGGCGCTCGCGACCGTCGGGCAGACCGGCCACCGCCTCTGGGCGCCGGCGGCGACCGCCCTCGAGCAGGTCATCGCCGACGCGGCGAAGGACGGCGTCACCATCGGCGTCACCGACTCGTACCGCTCCTACGACGCCCAGGTGGACGTCGCCGAGCGCAAGGGGCTGTACACCGAGGGCGGCCTCGCGGCACAGCCCGGCACCAGCCCGCACGGCTGGGGCATCGCGGCCGACCTCGACCTCGACGCGGCGGGCCAGGCGTGGATGCGCGCCAACGGCGGCCGCTACGGTTTCGTCGAGGACACACCGCGCGAGCCGTGGCACTGGGTGTACCGGAAGTAGGTCTCCGGCGAGCAGGGGGAGGAGCAGGATGAGCGTGTCTACGGGGCGAGGGCCCCTGCCGACGAGCGTCGCGAGCAGGTACCCGCACGGGTACGCCGTCGTCGACGTGGAGACGTCGGGCCTCAGCCCGACCCACCACCGTGTCCTCCAGGTCGCCGTCACCCAGGTCGAGCCTGACGGCGCGCTGGGGCGGTCGTGGTCCAGCCTGCTCGACCCCGGGGTCGACCCGGGGCCTGTGCACGTCCACGGCCTCACCCGGGAGCGCCTGGCGGGCGCACCGCAGTACCAGGACGTCGCGGGGACTCTCGACGAGCTCGTCCGAGACCGCGTCCTGGTCGCCCACAACGCCCGCTTCGACTGGGGGTTCCTCGCTGCGGAGTCCGACCGGGCACGGGCTCCGCTGTCGGTGGACCGACGACTCTGCACCCTCGCGCTGAGCCGTCGGCTCGACCTGCCCGTCTCGGACCTCAGGCTCGCCACGGTGGCGGCCCACTGGGGTGTCCAGCAGCGGCGTGCCCACGACGCCGAGGACGACGTCCGCGTGCTCGTCGAGGTCCTGCGGCACTCGCTCGCAGCCGCGGACCGGCTCGGCATGACGCTCCCCGTCGCAGCCTGCGGGCCCGGTGAGCCAAGCGCACGGGACGGGGGCCCGGTGCGCCCGAGCCCGTCGCCACGGGTCCCGTGCGACTGGGCCTGGCCCGGCCGCTGGGACGGTGCGTCGCCCTGGGTCCAGGGCATGAAGATCGTCTTCACCGGGCCGACCGAGCGCCCACGCGACGACCTGGTCCGGCTCGCGGTCGGTGCGGGGCTGGACGTCATGAACTCGGCGAGCTCTCGGACGTCGGTCGTGGTGTGCGCGACGCCGGCAGCCACGACGCGCAAGCTCGCAGCGGCCCGGGCCCACGGTATCGAGATCGTCGACGAGCGTGTGTTCCTCGACCTCGTCGGACGTGTGGTCCCGGGCAGACCGGTGGGAGCCGCACGTCAGGTTCCTGCCGTCGAGGGAGCTCTCCGTCCCAGCGGACCTCTCACCGGACGACGCGTCCTGGTCGTGGGTGGGACGCACACCGAGTCGTCGGCGGTCCGAGAGCGGGTCGTCGCTGCTGGGGGCCGCGCTGCGGTCAACCTCACGGCAGCCGTCACCGACGTCGTCGGGCTCCCCGGCGCGGTCGCAGACCCGCGCTGGTCCCGGATCGAGTCGACGGCGGCCGTCGACCACCTCGACCCGGTCACGCTGACCCCGGTCGCCCCGCCGCGACGGACCGTCCAGCCTCCCGCCGGGACGGGCGCGTTGCCGTCTGCTGCTGCGGCGGCGCCGCCAGCCCGTCGCGTCGTCCACGGAGCCGACGTCCCCGTGCTCCCGCGCGGCGGGGTCCTCGACCTCCCGGACGTCGAGCAGTGGTCGCTCAGCGTGCGGCGACCGGAGAACACTTCCGACGTCGACGTCGTCGCGTTCGTCACCGACGACCTCGAGAAGGTCGCAGACGACTCGGGCCTGGTCTTCTTCAACTCTCCCGAGCACCCGAGCGGATCCGTGTCCGTCGCGGAAGACGCGCCGGGCGAGACGCTCGTCGCGATCGACCTGGAGCTCCTGCCCGAGGGGGCGACGAGGATCGTCGTCGCGGCCTCGACCGAGGGCGAGACAGCCTTCGGGGAGGTCGGACCGATCGAGCTCGTGCTGCGGGACGTCGACGGCACGCAGGTCGTCCGCTCGACGCTCGACGCGGGGACGGTCGAGCGGTCCATGGTCCTCGCCGTCGTCTACCGACGAGGTACGGCGTGGCGGTTCCGGGCTGTAGGACAGGGGTACGAGTCAGGACTCGCTGATCTTGTCCGGCTCTTCGGGGTGGCGGTCGACGGATGAGAGCACGTCATGACCAGTCTGTGGAGCGGATGACGGGAATCGAACCCGCGCTATCAGCTTGGGAAGCTGAAGTTCTACCATTGAACTACATCCGCACTGCGCAACCATCGCGCGACGACGATCATACCCATACGACGGGAGCGAACGACAAGTGAGCAGCTTCTCAGGCTACGGGTCGGTCCCGTCGGAGCCTCTGCCCGAGCACGAACGACCCGACTGGATGCGCCCCGCCGCAGGCCTGCCGGGCACCTCGGCCGAGCCGCCGACCGCGCCGTACGGTTACGCCCTCGACACGCCCGGCCCGTCCTCGGCCCAGCCGCCGTACCTGGCGCAGCCGCCCGCCGGACCGGGCGCCGTGCACCCCTACCCGGGGCAGCAGCCCCCGCAGCAGGCAGGCCAGCAGCCCTACGCCCAGCAGGGCTACACCGTGCCGGTCCCGCCAGCGGGATACCCGGGCACGGGTCACGGCGTCCAGCAGCCCGGGTACCAGCAGGCCGCGTACCAGCAGGCCAGCTACCCGCAGCCCGGTGCCCCGTGGGCGCCGGACGCCTACGCCAAGTCACGGGTCGCCGCCGGTCTGCTCGGCATCTTCCTCGGGGCGCTCGGGGTGCACCGCTTCTACACGGGCCACACCGGGGTCGGCATGATCATGCTGCTCATCACCGTGCTGTCCTTCGGCACGCTGTCCTTCGTCACCGGGGTCTGGGGTCTCGTCGAGGGCATCCTCTACCTCACCGACCGCACCGGCAGCTACTCCCGGGACGCCCGCGGACGGCCGCTGCGCGGCTGACGCTCGACGGCCGCTGCGCGGCTGTGGTCCGACGGCCGCTGCGCGGCTGCGGTCCGATGGCCGCTGCGCGGCTGCGGCCCGACGGCTCGATGCCCGTCGATGCCGGTCGAAGCCCGTCGATGCCCGGCCGGTGACGGCAGCCGATCGGCTACCTTTGCAGGGTGCTGCTCTCAGACCGTGACATCCGTGCCGAGCTCGACCTCGGGCGCGTCAGGCTCGACCCGTACGCGCCGGAGATGATCCAGCCGTCGAGCATCGACGTGCGCCTCGACAGGTTCTTCCGGCTGTTCGACAACCACAAGTACCCGTTCATCGACCCGGCGGCCGAGCAGCCCGACCTCACGCGCGCCGTCGAGGTCGAGCAGGGCGAGTCCTTCATCCTGCACCCCGGCGAGTTCGTCCTCGGGTCCACCTTCGAGGCCGTCACGCTGCCCGACGACGTCGCCGCGCGCCTCGAGGGCAAGTCGTCCCTCGGCCGGCTCGGGCTCCTGACGCACTCGACCGCAGGGTTCATCGACCCCGGGTTCTCCGGCCACGTCACCCTCGAGCTCAGCAACGTCGCGACCCTCCCCATCCTGCTGTGGCCCGGCATGAAGATCGGGCAGCTCTGCTTCTTCCGTCTCTCCTCGCCCGCCGAGCACCCCTACGGCTCCGAGCGCTACGGCTCCCGGTACCAGGGCCAGCGCGGCCCGACGGCCTCGCGGTCCTGGCAGGGCTTCCACCGCTCCGAGGTCTGACGTGGACGACGCAGCCGACGCCCGACCGAGACTGCAGCCGCTCCCGGCGGTGTCGGGGCACCCGATCGCCGACCTCTACGTCCGCCACCTCCTCGCGGTCGAGGACGACGTCGACCCCGCCGAGGTCGAGGCCCTGGCCATGTCCAGGTTCCCCGCCACCCGGTGGGAAGAAGCCCCCGAGGTCGCCCGCGCCAAGGGTGGCGACCGCCTCGTCCCCGGGACCCTGCGGACCTCGCGCCACACGACGATCTCGGGTCCCTACGCGCCCGAGAGCACCGACGGCAGCGGGCTGGGCTTCGAGGGCCCCGTCGGCATGGTCTACGAGGTGCTGTGCCCGCGCGAGCGTGGCGCGGCGCCCTACCCGGGCGGAGACCGCGACGGGCTCGGTCGGGTCTACTCCGAGGCGTACCCGATCCGCGAGGAGGCGCGCGTCGCCACCTGGCTCGTCGCCGTCGCGCGACGCCTCTGCGGCGCCGTGCGCTTCGACCTCGGCGACGCCGGGCCGCGCTTCGTGGTGCCCGACCCGGCCGCCTCGGTCGACCTCACGGTCTTCTCCGACGTCTGGCTCTCGCCCGACGCCGCGCTCGCCGTCTGCGTGGCGGCCGACTCCGGGGCTCGCCTCGCGAGCACCGGGACGCCCTGGCAGGGACCGCCTCCGACCGCCGGCACGGTCCCGGTCGAGAGCGACGGGCCGCTCACGCCCGCGCAGCTCGCCGCGCTGCACGCGCGCGCGGAGGACGTCGACGTCGCCGCGCTCAGCGGGCCCCAGACGCTGTCCGCCTACGGCGTCGAGGTCGACCTGGGGGACGGCGGGCTCGTGTCGGTCGAGGTCAGCGGCGTCGAGCAGCTGCCCCTCGTGCTCCGCGGCCTCGAGTGGGCGGTCGACGGGGCCATCGCCTACCAGGTGCGCTGGACCCCCGACGACCTCGTCGACTGGCAACGGGAGCTCCCGTCCTTCGAGCACCGGGTCGCGCGCACCCGCGCCGTGGGGGTCGTCACGGCGCTCGCCCGCGCGGTCTACGGCGCCGTCGGCGGCGAGGTCGTCGACCAGGACGAGTTCCTCGTGGAGCCCGACGAGATCTGACGACGGCGGCGGGAGTCGCACCGTCACCTCGGCCCGGTAGCCCTCCTGGGCTCCCTCTCCCGGGACGTCTCGACGTGGCGTTCGTCTCGTCTCGTCCGGGTGCCTCCCCGTGCTGCCGGGCCTAGCCCGAGCGCCGAGCGCCGTGGTGCCGCAGAATGGTCTCACCGGAGCCTCCCGTGGCACCGGCCGACCCCATGCCTTGGTAAACTGATCGCCACAACTCCACCCTGCCCTGGGCGCGTGCTGACCTGCGCGCGCGCAGCGGGGCTGACCGACCACCCGCCCACAACAGGACGGAGCGGACGTGCTGCTCTTGCTCGTTGCCCACGTCGTCATGGCACTTGCCGCGCCCGCACTGGTCTCCTGGCTGGGGCGTCGAGCCTTCCTCGTGATGGCTCTCGCGCCCGCCTCGGCGGCTGTCTACGCACTCTCCCAGACCGGCCGTGTCATGGACGGCGACCACCCCACCGAGGTGGTCAGCTGGATCCCCGCGCTCGGCGTCGAGCTGTCGTTCCGCCTCGACACCCTCGGCTGGCTCATGCTGCTCCTCGTGGGCGGCGTCGGCGCGCTGGTCCTCGTGTACTGCTCGGCGTACTTCGCCGCGTCAGCCTCGGGCCTGCGCAAGTTCGGCGGGGTCCTCACGGCCTTCGCCGGCGCGATGGTAGGACTCGTCACCGCTGACGACATGCTCCTCATGTTCATGTTCTGGGAGCTCACCACCGTCTTCTCCTACCTGCTCATCGGTCACTACCACGACCGCAAGGCGAGCCGCCGCGCCGCCATGCAGGCCATCATCGTCACCACCGCGGGCGGCCTCGCCATGCTGGTCGGCGTGGTGATCCTGGGCCAGACCGCCGAGACCGGCTACAGCCTCTCCGGGCTCCTCGCGAACCCGCCCGAGGGTGCGGCCGTGACTGCTGCGGTCGTCTGCCTGCTCGTGGGTGCGTCGTCCAAGGCCGCGCTCATCCCCACCCACTTCTGGCTGCCCGCCGCGATGGCTGCCCCGACCCCGGTCAGCGCGTACCTGCACGCCGCCGCGATGGTGAAGGCCGGCGTGTACCTCGTCGCCCGCTTCGCACCGGCGTACTCGCACCTCACGGTGTGGGTCGCGATCATCGTGGTCCTCGGGTGCGGGACCCTGCTGCTCGGCGGCTACCGCGCGCTGCGGCAGAACGACCTCAAGCTCGTCCTCGCCTACGGCACCGTCAGCCAGCTCGGCCTCATCGTCCTCATGGTCGGGCTCGGGTCCCGCGCCGCGGCGCTGGCCGGCCTCGCCATGATCGGCGCTCACGCGATGTTCAAGGCGGCGCTGTTCCTCACCGTCGGCATCGTCGACGCCGCGACCGGCACCCGCGACCTGCGCCGGCTCTCCGGGGTCGGGCGCGCCATGCCGCTCACCGCTCTCGCCGGTGGTCTCGCGACGGCCTCGATGATCGGCCTGCCGCCGTTCGCGGGCTACGTCGCCAAGGAGGCCGCGCTCGAGGCCCTCGTCCACGACGGCGTCCCGGTGGGGCCGTCGTGGCTCGGCCCGCTGGTCATCGCCGCCGTCGCGGTCGGCTCGATGCTCACGGTGGCCTACGGGCTCCGCTTCTTCTGGGGGGCCTTCGCCACCAAGAAGGGCGCCCCCGCCATCCCGCTCGTCGCGGTCAACGCCGAGGGCCACGCCGTCGAGACCTCGCAGGTCGACACCGCGGCCATCAAGCGTCAGTCGCTGCTCATGGTCGTCCCGGCGCTCGTGCTCGCCGTCCTCGGTCTTGCCGCCGCGCTCTTCCCGGCGGTCGGGGAGCGGCTCCTCGCGCCGCACGCCGACAGCTACCCGACGGGAGAGGCCGGTCACCTGGTCCTCTGGGCGGGCATCACGCCGGCGTTCTGGCTGACCGTCGCGATCCTCGGGCTCGGCGGGGTGCTGTTCTGGCAGCGCCGGGCCGTCGAGTGGTTCCAGGCCGCGATGCCGCGCACCCTCGAGGCCGACAAGGCCTACCGGCGCTCCATGCGCGCCCTCGACGACCTCGCCGCCGACGTCACCGCCATGACGCAGCGTGGCTCGCTGCCCTTCTACCTCGGCGCGATCCTCATCGTGCTCGTCGTCGGCCCCGGTGGCATCCTGCTCACGCAGACCTCCTGGCCGACCGAGACGCGCCTCTGGGACACCGCCGCGCAGATCGCCCCCGTGCTCGTCATCGTCGTCTCGTCGATCCTCGCCGCGCGGTCGCGCCGCCGCCTCAAGGCCGTGCTGCTGGCCGGTTTTGCCGGGTACTCGGTGGCCTTCCTCTTCATGCTGCACGGCGCCCCGGACCTCGCCCTCACGCAGGTGCTCGTCGAGACCGTCACCCTCGTGGTCATGGTCCTCGTGCTCCGCAGGCTCCCCGCGTACTTCTCGGACCGCCCGCTCGCGCTCTCGCGGTACGTGCGCCTCGCGATCGCCGTGGCGGTCGGCGTCGTGGTCATGGGCTTCGCGCTCGTGGCCCCCGGCGCCCGCGTCCACGAGGCCGTCTCGACCAAGTTCCCCGACGAGGCCTACGAGTTCGGCGGTGGCAAGAACATCGTCAACGTGACCCTGGTCGACATCCGCGCCTGGGACACCATGGGCGAGATCTCGGTGCTGCTCGTCGCGGCCACCGGTGTCGCGTCGCTCGTGTTCCTCAGCCGCCGCGGAGGCGAGATCTTCCGCGCGCAGAACGTCACCTCGGACTCGGCCAACGCCTACCGGGTGTGGGCCGCGCAGACCGAGGCCGAGGCCAGCCCGCAGGTCGCCGCGCTCATGCCGGCCAAGGGAGCGCCTGCGCAGCCCGCCCAGTCCATGCGGCAGCGCGTCTGGCTGCCGGCCGGCAAGACGCTCGCCCCGGTCCGACGCTCGGTGATCTTCGAGGTCGTCACACGACTGCTGTTCCACTCGATGATCGTCTACGCGATCTTCCTGCTGTTCGCCGGCCACAACGCGCCCGGCGGTGGCTTCGCCGCAGGGATCGTCGTCGGCATCGCGCTCGTCGTGCGCTACCTCGCCGGCGGCCGCTACGAGCTCGGCGAGGCCCTCCCGGTCCAGCCCGGCCTGCTGCTCGGCGTCGGTCTGTTCCTCTCCGCGGGCGTCGGCCTCGGGTCGCTGATCTTCGGCGGCGGCGTGCTGCAGAGCGAGATCGTCGACTTCACCCTGCCGCTCTTCGGTGACGTCAAGCTCGTCACCGCGCTGTTCTTCGACCTCGGGGTGTTCCTCGTGGTCGTCGGGCTCATCCTCGACGTCCTCCGATCCCTGGGAGCTGAGATCGACCGTCAGATCGACCTTGCCCTGCCCGTCCAGCAGAACGCCGTCGAGGGCATCTCCGTCGGCGTCGGGACCAGCTCCGTCGAGCACTCCCGCGAGAACGCGGCGCACCGCACACGCGACAGCCGCGGCAACACCCGCTCGACCGAGGACGGCTCCGCGACCGGCGGGGCCACCGAGCGCGAGGGGAGGCTCTGATGGACCTCATCGACATGAGCCCCAACCTGCTGCTCGTCGTCGCGATCGGCGTGCTCTTCACCACCGGCGTGTACCTGCTCCTCGAACGCAGCCTCACCCGCGTGCTCATCGGCTTCATCCTGCTGGGTAACGGCGCGAACCTCCTGTTCCTCGTGGCCGGTGGCCGCGCCGGGGGAGCGCCGCTCATCGGGGAGACCGACCCCGCCGACATGAGCGACCCGCTGCCGCAGGCCATGGTCCTCACGGCGATCGTCATCACCCTCGCGCTCACGGCCTTCGTGCTCGCCATGGCCTACAGGTCCTGGCAGCTCCACGGCCACGACGAGGTCCAGGACGACCTGGAGGACAAGCGCATCGTGCGGCTCGCCGCGAAGAACGCGCCCCTCTACAACGACACCGACGCCGAAGAGGACAGCGAGAGCATCGATGAACAGGCCGCCGAGGCACGCGACGAGACGGAGAGGGGCACACCGTGAGTGAGTACACCTGGCTCGTCCCGCTCCCCGTCGTCATGCCGCTGTTCGCGGCCGGGCTGACGCTCGCGCTCTACCGGCACCCCCGCGCCCAGCGCGTCATCTCCGTGGTCGCCCTGTCGCTCATGGTGGCCGTCGGGGTCGGGCTGCTGTTCCTCGCCGACTCGGGTCCCGTGGTCGTCGACATCGGCGGGTGGGCGGCGCCGGTCGGCATCGACCTCGTCGCCGACCGTCTCTCGTCCCTCATGCTCACGGTGTCGAGCGTCGTGATGCTCTGCGTCCTGCTCTACTCCCTCGGGCAGGGCATCACCGACGGAGACGAGGCCGCGCCCGTCTCGATCTACCACCCGACGTACCTCGTCCTGGCGGCGGGCGTGTCCAACGCGTTCCTCGCCGGCGACCTCTTCAACCTCTACGTCGGCTTCGAGATCCTGCTGGCCGCCAGCTACGTGCTCCTGACGCTCGGGGGGACCGGCGAGCGGATCCGCGCCGGGTCCATCTACGTCATCGTCGCGCTGCTGTCGTCGATCATCTTCCTCGTCGCGATCGCCCTCGTCTACGCCGCGACCGGCACCGTCAACATGGCGCAGCTCGCGCAGCGCCTCCCCGAGATCGACCCCGGGGTCGCCCTCGTGCTGCAGCTGCTGCTGCTGCTCGCCTTCGGGATCAAGGCGGCGATCTTCCCGCTGTCCGCCTGGCTGCCGGACTCCTACCCGACGGCCCCGGCCCCGGTCACCGCGGTGTTCGCCGGACTGCTCACCAAGGTGGGCGTCTACGCGATCATGCGCACCCAGACGCTGCTCTTCACCGACGGTCGTCTCGACACGCTCCTCATGTGGCTCGCGCTCGCGACGATGGTCATCGGGATCCTCGGAGCGGTCGCGCAGAACGACATCAAACGACTGCTGTCCTTCACGCTGGTCAGCCACATCGGGTACATGCTCTTCGGCATCGCGCTCGCCAGCCAGGCGGGGCTCGGTGCGTCGATCTTCTACGTCGCGCACCACATCACCGTGCAGACCACGCTGTTCCTCGTGGTGGGGCTGGTCGAGCGCAGAGGTGGGTCCACGTCGCTCGAACGGCTGGGCGGTCTCGCGAAGATCGCCCCGGGCCTCGCGATCCTCTTCTTCATCCCCGCGATGAACCTCGCCGGCATCCCGCCGCTGTCCGGGTTCCTCGGCAAGGTCGGGCTGCTCGAGGCCGGTGTCGAGCAGGGCACCGCCCTCGCCTACACGCTCGTGGTCGGCAGCGTCGTCACCTCGCTGCTCACGCTGTACGCGATCGTCAAGGCCTGGAACAAGGCGTTCTGGCAGACCCCGCCCGAGCCGCTGCCCGAGGCGACGCTCCCGCGCACCATGGTCGGTCCGACCACGGCCCTCGTGGCCGTCGGCCTGCTGCTGACCGTCGTCGCCGGACCGCTCTACGGCTACGCCGACCGTGCCGCCGCGACCATGCAGGACAACAGCAACTACATCGACGCGGTCCTCGGCGAGGACGGGCGCGGCGAGGGCGACTCGACCGACTCGGTGCCCAACCCGGGGATCGACAACACCCCGGTCCCCTCGCAGAGCTCGTCGCCCGACGACGGCTCGACCGGCACGACGGACGGAGGCGACTCATGACGATCCACCGCAGACGCCGGAAGATCCTCGAGCAGTGGCCCACGGTCCTGTGGCTCGCCCTCGTGTGGGTGATGCTCTGGGGCTCGCTCACGTGGGGCAACGTCCTCGCGGGTCTCGGCATCGCCGTGCTCGTCACGGTCCTCATGCCGCTCCCGACCATCGACTTCCACGGGCGGGTGCGGCCGCTGGGCATCATCGCCCTGCTCCTGCGCTTCGCGTGGGACCTCGTGATCGCCTCCGTCGAGGTGAGCCTCTACGCCTTCAGGTTCCGCATGGTGCCCCGCGGTGCGGTCGTGGGCGTGAGGCTGCGGAGCTCCTCGGACCTCTACCTGACGATCGTCGCGGAGATCAGCTCGCTGGTCCCCGGCTCGCTCGTCATCGAGGCGCACCGCAACACCGGCATGCTCTACCTGCACGTCCTCGACATCGAGTCCTACGGTGGGCCGGACAAGGTCCGCCAGGACACCCTCGAGCTCGAGGCCCGCGTCATGCGCGCCCTCGCCTCGGACGAGGAGCTCGCCCTCGCCGGCGTGGCCCGCACCCGACGCGGGCAGGCCGCGCTCGACGCAGCCCGCTCCGCCGAGCAGGGCACGACCCCGACCACGGAGGTCCCGTCATGACCGTCGTCGCCATCATCTGCGGCACCATGCTCGTGGTCGCCGCGATCCTCGCGCTGGTCCGCGCCGAGCGCGGGCCGAGCATGCTCGACCGCACCGTCGCCCTCGACGTGTTCGTCACCGCCCTCGTGGGTGGGATCGTCCTGGAGTCCGCCGTGTCCGGGCGTCTCGACACCCTCCCGATCCTCGTCGTCCTCTCGCTCGTGGGCTTCGTCGGGTCGGTGACCATCGCCCGGTTCGCCGCCGTGGAGCCCGAGGGCGAGGGCCGTGTCCGGACCGCCGAGGAGGTCGCCCAGGAGGAGGCCGCCCGTGCCGGTCACGACATCGACCACCCGATGCTCGACGAGCCGCGCGACCTCATCGAGCCGAAGGACCCGAAGGGCACCGAGCACTCGACCACCATCGGGGCCATCCCGCAGGCGGCCAAGACCGTGCAAGACATCACCGGACCGAAGGAGGAGCGATGAGCTGGACCGCCGTGGCTGACATCGCGGCCTACGCCTGCCTCATCGGAGGGTCCTTCCTCGCGCTCGCCGCCGGCGTCGGTGTGCTGCGCTTCCCCGACCTGCTCGCCCGCATGCACGCCGGCACCAAGCCGCAGGTGCTCGGCCTCATCCTGCTGCTCACCGGTGAGGCCCTGCGTGTGCGCAACATGCAGGTGCTCGGCATGCTCGTGCTCATCGTCGTGTTCCAGCTGCTCACCGCGCCCGTCGCCGCGCACATGGTCGGCCGCGCCGGCTACCGCACCGGGAAGGTCCGCAACGACCTGCTGGTCCTCGACGAGCTCACCGAGGACCACTTCCGCGCCCCCGCCAAGCCGGAGCGCTGCGAGGACGACCACGGGCTCGACAACCCGGCACGCCGGGCGAAGCACGAGCCCGAGGCGCCCAAGGCCTAGCCTGAGGCGCAAAGGCACAGCCTGAGGCGCACAGCGCCTAGCCCGAGGCGCACAGGGCCTGAGACAGGCCGGGGTGCGGACAGGCGTCAGCCGTCTGTGTGCGCGGTCCGGGCGTCCAGCCAGGTGGTGACCTCGGTGAAGAACCGGCTGCGCGCCGGCTCGGGGGACAGGCTGAGGTCGTGCGCCCCGCCGGGCACCCGCACCAGGGTGACGTCCGGGCCGATGCCCGGGGCGACCCGGACGGTCTGCTCGACGTCGAGGACGCTGTCGGTCGTGAGCAGCGCGTCGTGGTGGCGCGTCGCGTCGCCCGTCGCGTCCGAGGTGAGGACCAGCACTGGGCACCTGATGTCGAGACCGCGCGCCACCTGGGCGTGACCGCGACGGATCGCCCGCAGCCACCCCGCCCGCACCGGGAAGCCCTCGTGCGGCTTGAGCGTCAGGTCGTAGTCCCACTCCCCGCCCGACTCCCGGTGCAGCGCCCTCCCGTAGTGCGGCGCCAGCCGACCGACCGGGACGCGCGGGGCCAGCGGGCCGAAGAGGTCCACCAGGCGCGTCGAGACGACACGGTCGAACCACGGCTTGTTGAGGTCGAACCAGGGGGAGTTGAGCACCAGGGCGTCGACGTGCGGGCCAGCAGCAGTGCCGGCGGTGCCCGCGCTGCCGGCTGCCCCGGTCCGGGCGTCGGCCCAGAGCGACGTCACCAGGCCGCCGGTCGAGTGGCCCATCACCACGAAGGTGCTGTGCCCGAGCTCGCCGGTGACGGTGCGCGCGGCCGCGTCGAGCTCCTCGGCGTAGTCCGACAGGCGCGTGACGTAGTTGGGCGTCTGGTGCGGGCGCAGCGAGCGGCCGTACTTGCGCAGGTCGAGCGCGTAGAACGTCCAGCCGTCCTCGGCGAGCGCGTCGGCCATGTGCGTCTGGAAGAAGTAGTCGACGAACCCGTGGACGTACAGCACGGCCTTCTCGGTCCTCGGACGACCGCCGTCGGTCACCAGGGTCGCCACGACCTCGCCCTCGTCGTCCGGGCGCAGCTCGAGGGTCTGCGCGAGCCAGGACCCTCCGAGGACGTCAGGGGTCCAGCGGGGGTCTGCGGCGAGGTCGGGGCTCATCGGCCCACAGTACAGACGCCCGTGCCGCCTCCGGTGAGGGAGGGGGCACGGGCGTCTGTCGTCGCTCTAGGTCGTGCTGTGTCGTGCGGTGCCGTGCTCGGTGGTCCGAGACGGGTCCCGAGTCAGCGCCAGGGCTGCTGGTCGGGAGCCGGGGGCTCGTCGCCCGGGGTGCCGGGCTGGCCCCACTGCTGCTGACCGGGCTGGCCCTGCTGGCCGGGCTGCTGCGGCCACTGCTGGGTCTGGTCCGGCTGTCCCCACTGCTGGTCCTGGCCGGGCTGCTGTCCCCACTGCTGCTGGCCCTGCTGGCCGGGCTGCTGACCCCACTGCTGACCCTGCTGGCCGGGCTGCTGACCCTGACCCGGCTGCTGTCCCCACTGCTGGTCGGGCTGGCCGGGCTGCTGTCCCCACTGCTGCTGGCCCTGCTGTCCCTGCTGGCCGGGCTGCTGCGGCCACTGCTGGGTCTGGTCCGGCTGTCCCCACTGCTGGTTCTGACCGGGCTGCTGGCCCCACTGCTGCTGACCCTGCTGCTGTCCCCACGCCGGGGCGCCGGCCGCTGCGTACGCACCGGGTCCGCCGGGGCCACCCTGTCCGCCACCCTTGCGGTTGCGGGCGATCAGCCATGCGGCGAGGCCCACGAGGGCGAGGGCGCCGAGGCCGATCCCGGCCCACAGCAGCCAGCTCACGCCCTCGTCGTCCGAGGAGCTCGCAGCCTCGGTGGGCTCGTCGCCCGCAGCCTCGGTGGCCTCGTCGGTGGAGTCGGTCGCGCCGTCGGTCGCCTCGTCCGTGGCGTCGTCGGTGGCCGCGTCGGTCGCGTCGCCGCTCGAGCCGCCCGACCCGGAGCCGCCGGCAGAACCGCGGGCGTCGAAGTCGAGGGTCTCGCCGAGCACGTAGGTCCAGGTGACCGTGTTGCCGTCGATCACGCCGTTCGCGTCGGTGACCTCGCCGGGGAACGTCACCGAGAAGGTGATGTCCGGCTCGCTCATCCCGAAGGCCTCGAAGTCGGCGATGTCGCTCTCGGTGAAGCCCATGTCGGAGTTCTCGAGCTGGCCGCTCACCACGTACTCGTCGCCGTCACGCGTGAAGGACATGACCTCGTCGGACACGACCGCGAGCGGCGCGTCCTCGGAGGAGTACCGGTACCCGGTGTGGCCGTCCTCCTTGTACTCCTCGCGGTCCATGCCCGGCATGAAGAGGTCGTCGCCGAGCTCGGTGTCCATCTGCCCGAGGAAGTCGTCGGCGCTCAGGCCGAGCTGCTCGATGGTGGCGTCCTCGATGGCCATGACCATGTCGAGGTTGACCGTGTCGTCCTCGCTGAGGACGAAGTCTGCCTGGACGCGCATGCACCCGGTGAGCGACAGGGCGACGACGGCGCCGGCGGCTAGTGCGGTGAGTCGTTTCATGGCCGGTGAGCTCCTAGAGACGGGTCGCGCACCGGGGGGTGACGACGGGTGAGGATTCGACTGGCATCCACTCTGGCATGCCGAGTCACCGGGTGCCCCACGATCTGGGGGGTCCGGGGACTTCTCCCCAGGTGTGGAGGGCCGCAGAGGGCACTTCTCACCCGCTCGGGCGTCGCGGGTTCACCCGCTGCTCCTCGTCCCGCCCCGGGAAACACTGGCGGAGCAGAGTTGAGTGGAATACGCTCAACTTTAGAGACGTTGTCGTCTGCAGAACCTTTTCCCGACCTTGGAGGACGTGCATGGACCTCAACCTCACCACCCTGTCGCGCGACGCCCTCGGCAGCGCCGTGCAGTCCGCAGCAGCCGCGACCAACCCGCAGGTCGAGCCGGTCCACCTGCTCGACGCCCTGCTCGCCCAGCAGACCGGCACCACGCCAGGGCTGCTCGCCGAGACCGGGGCCGACGCGCAGGCGGTCGGCTCAGCCGTCCGCCGCGCCCTCGTCGCGCTGCCGACCCTCTCCGGCTCCTCCGTCGCCGAGCCGACGCTGTCGAGCGCGATGTCCTCCGTGCTCCAGCGCGCCCGCAAGGAGGCGGCCGACCTCCAGGACGAGTACATCTCGACCGAGCACCTGCTCCTCGGGCTCGCCTCCGCCCCCTCCGCCGCGGCCGACATCCTCGTCCGCGCAGGCGTCACCCCCGAGGCGCTCGCCGCGGCCATCCCCGTGGTGCGCGGCGGTCGTCGGGTCACCAGCCCCAACCCCGAGGGCACCTACAAGTCGCTCGAGCAGTACGGCGTCGACCTCACCGAGGCCGCCCGCGACGGGCGGCTCGACCCGGTGATCGGGCGTGACTCCGAGATCCGCCGCGTGGTCCAGGTGCTCTCGCGCCGGACCAAGAACAACCCCGTCCTCATCGGTGAGCCCGGCGTCGGCAAGACTGCCGTCGTCGAGGGCCTCGCCCAGCGCATCGTCGCCGGCGACGTCCCCGACTCCCTCAAGGGCAAGCGGCTCATCTCCCTCGACCTCGCGGCCATGGTCGCCGGGGCCAAGTACCGCGGCGAGTTCGAGGAGCGGCTCAAGGCCGTCCTCGAGGAGATCAAGGGCTCCGACGGCGAGGTCGTCACCTTCATCGACGAGCTCCACACCGTCGTCGGCGCGGGCGGCGGCTCCGAGGGCGCGATGGACGCGGGCAACATGCTCAAGCCCATGCTCGCCCGCGGCGAGCTGCGCCTCGTCGGCGCGACCACGCTCGACGAGTACCGCGAGCACGTCGAGAAGGACCCCGCCCTCGAGCGCCGCTTCCAGCAGGTGTTCGTCGGCGAGCCCTCCGTCGAGGACACCGTCGCGATCCTGCGCGGCCTCAAGTCCCGCTACGAGGCGCACCACCGGGTGACCATCGCGGACGCCGCGCTCGTCGCCGCCGCGTCGCTCTCCGACCGGTACATCACCGGCCGCCAGCTCCCGGACAAGGCCATCGACCTCGTCGACGAGGCGGCAGCGCGCCTGCGCATGGAGATGGACTCCTCGCCCGTCGAGATCGACGTCCTCCAGCGCGCCGTGACGCGCCTGGAGATGGAGGAGCTCGCCCTCGAGAAGTCCGACGACGACGCCTCCCGCCAGCGGCTCACGGTCCTGCGGGCCACCCTCGCCGACCGCAAGGAAGAGCTCGCCGCGCTGACGTCCCGCTGGGCGGCCGAGAAGGGTGGCTTCAACCGCGTCGGCGAGCTGCGCGAGAAGCGCGCACAGCTCGAGGCCAAGGCCGAGCGGGCCGAGCGCGAGGGCGACCTCGAGACCGCGTCGCGCCTGAGGTACGGCGACATCCCCGAGCTCGAGCGCGAGCTCGCCGAGGCCGAGAAGGCCGAGCACGCCGAGGCGACCGTCGACCGCCCCGCCCCCCTGGTCGGGGACAAGGTCGACGCCGACGAGATCGCGGAGGTCGTCTCCGCCTGGACCGGTATCCCCGCCGGCCGCATGCTCCAGGGCGAGAGCGAGAAGCTGCTCACCATGGAGGACGTCCTCGGGTCTCGGCTCATCGGCCAGAAGGCCGCCGTCGCGACGGTGTCCGACGCCGTCCGCCGGGCACGCGCGGGCGTCTCCGACCCGGACCGCCCCACGGGGTCCTTCATGTTCCTCGGGCCGACCGGCGTCGGCAAGACCGAGCTGGCCAAGGCGCTCGCCGACTTCCTGTTCGACGACGAGCGCGCCATGGTCCGCATCGACATGTCCGAGTACTCGGAGAAGCACACGGTCGCACGCCTCGTCGGTGCCCCGCCCGGCTACGTCGGCTACGAGGAGGGTGGTCAGCTCACCGAGGCCGTGCGTCGTCGTCCGTACTCCGTCGTACTCCTCGACGAGGTCGAGAAGGCGCACCCCGAGGTGTTCGACATCCTGCTGCAGGTCCTCGACGACGGTCGGCTGACCGACGGTCAGGGCCGCACCGTCGACTTCCGCAACGTGATCCTCGTGCTCACGTCGAACCTCGGGTCGCAGTACCTCGTCGACCCGCTGCTCGACGACGGGGAGAAGCGCGCCTCGGTCATGGCAGCCGTCCGCAGCTCCTTCAAGCCCGAGTTCCTCAACCGGCTCGACGACGTCGTGCTCTTCGACCCGCTCGACCTCGACGAGCTCGGACGCATCGTCGACATCCAGGTCGAGGCGCTCGGGGCGCGGCTGGTCGACCGCCGCGTGACGCTCGTCGTCACCGACGCCGCGCGCGAGTGGCTCGCGATCGAGGGCTTCGACCCCGCCTACGGGGCACGGCCCCTCCGCCGGCTCGTGCAGCGCGAGATCGGCGACCGGCTGGCCCGGGCGATCCTCTCGGGTCAGGTCGCCGACGGTGCCAAGGTGCTGGTCGACCGTCCCGAGGACGCCACAGGCGAGAACGGCCCGAGCCTGACCGTCGAGGTGCTGGGCTGAGAGTGCATGTCGGTCTGACGGTGACTGCGTGACTACGTGACTGCGTGACTGCGTGACTGCGTGCGGAGGGCGACGGCCATGGTGCCGTCGCCCTCCGTCGCGTCCGGACGGGACCGTCAGTCGTCGAGCGTGAGCGCCGCGCACAGGTCTTGCCGGTTGTCGACGCCCACCTTCCGGTACGCACGGTGCAGGTGGTTCTCGACCGTCCGGACGCTCAGCACCAGGGTGTCGGCGATCTCCTGGTTGGTCCAGCCCTGCGAGACGAGCCGAGCGACCTCCTGCTCCCGGTGGGTGAGGTCGGCCCCGACCTCGAAGTGGTCGAGGCGCTCGAGGTACCCCGGACCGAGGTCGGCCGCGATCTGCTGGGCCTCGGCGAACTGCGCAGACGCCCGCCCGAGCAGCCCCTGAGACCTCCAGGTCCGGACGGCCGCCGTGTACGCGCGCAGCCCGTAGAGCGGTCTGTCGCCTGCGACGAGGCGGTCGCCGACGGCAGCCATCCTCGTGGCGTCCGTCGAGCAGATCGCTGACGCGTAGTCGGCGAGGTCTGCGAGGAGAGTGCCGTCGGTCCCCTCGGCCTCCGAGACGAGGCGCTGAGCCCAGCCCGGGTCTGGCCTCAGCTCGACGGCGCCGACTCCGGTGAAGAGCCCGGCCGCCACGAACCCTCGGTCCAGGAGGCGCACGGCCTCTGCCCACAGGTCGTCGGCGGGCGTCGCGCTCATGCCTCCGACTCCTGCGCTGCCTCCGAGGTGAGTCACCGCCGCCCGGGTCCAGACCGGGCTCATCGCCGGGAGGTTCCCGGACGGGAGGCCCAGGGCCTGGATCTCCTCGACGAGGGCGACCGCGGTCGCCTGGCGGCCGTCGAGCACGGCGACGGTGGCCGCGACCGAGAGGTTCCCCGCCTGGAAGTACCGCATGGTGACGGGCGAGCCCCCGAGCGTCAGGGCGCTGCTGAGGTTCTCCCGGAGCTCGCGCGTGCGGCCCTGGACGGACAGCACGAGCGAGGCGACGTACGCGTGGGCGTGCAGGCGGTCGACCGAGAGGGTCGCCCGGCCCTCGTGCAGGTGCCGGCGAGACCAGGCGAGAGCCCCGTCGACGTCGCCCGAGAGGGCCAGGGCCAGACCGCGGACCACGTCGCGGTGCGCGGTGAGGTCTCGGTCCGCGGTCGCCACGTCCAGCAGGCCGAGCGCCTGCTGCGGTCGGCCCGCGACGACCAGCAGCTCGGCGCGGAGCACCGAGGCGGCCGCACGGACGGTGGGGGAGGCGCGGTCGGCCCGGAGCAAGAGCTCGGTGTGGTCGGGCGAGGCCTGGTCGAAGGTCGTCTCCAGCCAGAGCCTGCTCAGCCGCAGGTTCCAGAGCTCGCCTTCCGACGCACCGAGCGCCGCAGCCCGAGGCTCGAGGTCGGCGAGGAGCCGCACCGCGGCCGGAAGGTCGTGGCCCAGGATCGCGAGGCTGCGGGCGTGCCACAGCGTGCAGTCGACGAGAGCGCTCACGTCTCCGTCGTCCGGGGTGGCCGCCAGGACGGCCTCGACGGTGGTCAGGTCGGGGTCGCCGAGCAGCACCGCGCGCAGGTACGGCTCCGCGGTCCGCCACGACGGCGCAGCCTCCCACGCTGCGCGGTGCTCCTCGGTGGTCGTCGACCTGCGCTCGGCGAGCATCAGGGAGAGGACCGTGTCGGACTGGCGGGTCGAGGTCTTCGCCAGGTCGGACCTGCGCGCGTCGCCCACGGTGCTGGTGGCGGGGAGATGCTCGTGCAGCTCGTCCACCGAGGCCCGGGTCGCCTCCGGCATCGCTTCCACGATCTCCTCGAGCAGCCTCGTGCGCCGAGCGCTCACGCTCGAGCTGCGGAAGTGCTCTGCGACGAGCGGGGGGTAGACGGCCGCGACGAGGTGGTCGGCGGTCGGGACCAGGTGGACCAGCTGGCGGTCGTCGAGCTCCTCGAGCACCTCCGGGCCGACGAGGAGCCGCGCGGTGGTGTGCTCGCAGCTGCCCACGAGCGAGAGCTTGTGAAGCCCTTCGAGGGCCTCCGGGCTGAGGTGCTCGGTCATGCGGTCGACCACCGCGGAGAGCAGGGGGGACCACCGGTGGCGCTGGACGGTCCAGGTGCCGTCGCGCAGCGCGAGAGAACCGTCGTGGCGCGCGCTGTCCGTGACGGCGCGGACGAGCCCCGCGAGCCCGCCAGACCTCCGTGCGACCCAACGGACGGACTCTGGGTCGACAGGTCCGCTCAGCATGTGGACCACGAGGGCGTGGACGTCGTCGAACCGCAGGGGTGAGACGCGCTCCTGCACTCCCGGGCGGAAGGCCAGGCCCTGCGGCCGGGGTGAACCGGCCGGTGCTCCGGGCGAGGGTCGGGCGACGCTGAGGACGGCATGCCCGAGCCTCTGGTGCGCGGCGCTGAGCACCCCCAGCGTGGTGTCGTCCACGTCGTCGAGATCGTCGACCACCAGCACCGTCGGGCCTCGCGAGGTGACTGCGGTGAGCGAGTCCACCGCCGCGGCCAGGACCGACTGCCCGCGCGTGGTCGAAGACGGCCCGACGATCCCAGAGACGTAGAAGGCCTCGAGCGGACGACCCCGCAGGTGGGGCAGCCCTCGGACGGCCAGCGTCTGGTACCCCTCCCGGGCGAGGGTGGTCCGGACGTCCTCGGCGAGCGCTGACCTTCCCGAGCCCGGAGGGCCGATGAGCTCGACGCTGACGCCGGACCGCAGGTGCGACAGGACGCGCCCGCTGGTCTGCCGGTGGACTCGTGCTGAAAAAGGCATGCTCTGCACGATACGGTCAGGTCACGCAGGAAGGGTGAAGCATCCCAGAACGTCTCGAGAGGGTCCGTCGAGGGCCGGGTGCGGAGGTCAGGAGCCGGGTGCGCGTCGAGCACCCGGCCAGCAGGTCGGACGGGTGGTGCGCCCGACCCGCTCAGTCGACGAGGCTGCCGGTGGTGCTCCCGTCGACCGTGGCGATGCACAGGCCGACCCTGTCGCCGCCCGACCAGGACGTCTCGCTCGGCGTCCACACCACGAGGGCGAGGTCCTCGGCGGGCACGTCGCCGCTGGTCACGAGGTCCGGGGTGCAGGCTGCGGTGGTCTGCGCCACGAGGGTGGGCTGGCCGGGGAAGTCGCCGTCGGTGAAGGTCGTGCTGCCGATCACCTGGGAGGTGTGGTCGTCGGCGCAGGGCACGACGCTCACGTCGCCGACCGAGCCGCTGCCGCTGATGTCCTCGAGGCAGTTGCCCACGACGAGCTGCCCGACGGTCGCCTGGGTGCTCGAGGAGACGTCCGGCTCGAGGGCCTCAGGGTCGGACCCGGCGAAGAACACGAAGAACGCCGTCACGCCGAGCGCGACGACCACGACGGCTACGAGGATCCCGACGAGCAGGCCGCGCGAGCCCTTCTTCGTGGGAGCAGGCGGGCCCCACTGCTGGCCCTGCTGGCCCTGCTGGCCGGGCTGCTGCCACTGCTGGCCCTGCTGGTAGGGCTGGCCCTGCTGGCCGGGGTATCCGTGCTGCGGCTGCGTGGGCTGACCGGGCTGACCCCACTGCTGACCCCACTGCTGACCCTGGTGCTGGCCTGTCGCCCCGCCCGGCTGCCCGTAGCCCGGGGTCGGCTGCTGGCCCTGCTGGCCCTGCTGGCCCTGCTGGGCCCACGGGGCCTGCGGCTCGCCGGGCGGGGCCCACTGGCCAGGCTGCTGGGGGTGGCCCTGCTGCCCGGGCTGCTGCCCCCACTGCTGCGTCTGCTGCGGGTCCGGCGGGGTGGGCTGCCCTCCCCACGCGGGCTGGCCGGGCACCTCGGGGGCGGGGTGCTCTCCGTGCTCCCCAGGCTTCCTGGGCGTCGGGTCGCCACTTCCGGGCGGGGGAGGGGGAACGTGGCTCATGGTCAACCGCCTTGGTTCGTGGCGGCCGGACCGCC